>CAJUOO010000029.1 GCA_910588535.1 uncultured Lachnospiraceae bacterium
GTCCGCTGTTTTCCTCAAGGAACCTATTGAAAAACGTCGGTACTTAGCGAGGTAGTTCACGAGCTTAGTATCCGTTACGTTTTTCACTAAGCGAGAGCGGGGTGACGGAGGAAAACAGCGGACTGGCTATACGAACCATTTCCGAAAATGATAAAACCTCGTCCTACAAAATGTTATAACATCTCATATATGTTTTTCTTAATACAGTAGACCACTTGACTCGTTGCTTGCAGAATAAAAGACACATATCACATCCTTTGGATTTGTTATGTGCCTTTTGATTTACATTATTTTCTTCCTGATGCTTATGATCTCTGTCACTTCATCCTTATTCAATTTGTAGTTTTCTAAAGCGCATGTCATATATTATATCAGCTAATTTTCCTTATCTAAGTGGGAATGACACGGTAGCTCGGAACAGATCTCCATCCAAATAGATCTCAAAGCTTCCCCTCATCAGTTCTGTGAGGCTCTGCGCAATAGATAATCCAAGGCCGCTGCCTTCTGTACTTCTGGATATATCCCCGCGGATAAACCGTTCTGTCAGCTCCTCTGCACTAAAATTAAGCGGATTGGCAGAGATATTTTTTATTATAAAGGATGCTCTGTCCATCACGGGAACTACAGCCACATATACCCTAGTGTTCTCCATCGCATACTTAGATACATTATTATATAAGTTTTCTAGAACCCGCCAGATACGCCTTCCATCTGCCTCTATTATAACAGAGTTTTCAGGAAGCGAGGAGATAATTGTCAGATTCTTAAGTTCAAACTTCTCGCTAAATTCTCCATTTGCCTGATTCACAAGCTCCACCAGATCAATCTCCTGCATAGTAAGTATAATATTTCCTGAGCTAAGCTTTGATGCTTCCACCAGATCATCCGTGAGATTCTTAAGCCTTTGTGATTTACTGTCCAACACATCAATATAAGACTGGATTTTCCTATCTTCAATCTTCTCTCTCTTCAGCAAATCTACATAATTAATAATAGATGTCAGCGGTGTTTTAATGTCATGAGACACATTCGTTATCAGATCTGTCTTCATGCGCTCGTCCTTAATGCTCTTTTCCACTGCCTCCGCAAGTCCATCCCCAATCCGGTTCGCTGCCACTGCAAGACGCATATTATCCGTCTGTAATCCCATCTCATCTATTTTATAGTTCAGATCTCCGTCTGCCATCCGCTCAATACCTTCGATCAACCGCTTATAATCAATCTTCTCTCTAAGAAGCATATACAGGGTACCTGCGTGGATTCCAGAAAATAAAAGCAGGAAAAACAGTACCAGAACCGTACCGCTCCAAAGTGAGACCATAATCAGCACTCCTGTTATCACTGTCGCCGCAAGCACTGTCACATAAGCAATAATCACCCGTGCTGTTATATCGCGCTCCTCATATATCACGCCAAAGACCGTGATCAACTTTCTGCACGTCCGAAATAGCCATCTTGTTCCATTTCGCAGAAAACTATTCCTCCATAATGTCCCCGCCTTAATTCTCCTCACAAGAGATGCTATGCTGAAAATAGATGCAAGATAAGTGATTATCACCATGCTGAACACCGCAACAGAAGAGGCAATCAAAGAGCCATCAATATAGATTCCTTCATATGTCTCCATAATCAGCGATCCCGTCAATATAACGCAGCCCAGCAAAAGACAAATACACAAAAATCCTGCAATCTCTGTATACCACTTATCAAAGGTGGTCAAACGCACACCTTCTACCTCCTTGGCATGCCCTGCCGATGCAAGCAGGTAGAATCCCAGCAAAAGAACGCCAAATGCCCCTGCAATTCCTCCTACCAAGAGAATCACACACACCTGCTGCATATCCTGATAATGCATCTGCGCCATCATAAACAGATCACTCATCAGCGTGTCATTCCCTATCTGTCTGACCGCTGCAAAAATACTGATCTCACCCGCTCCCGCTGAAAGTGCTCGCTCCAAATTATCCACATAGCCTCGATTTAAATTTTTTACATCTGTATCAACAGTATACTCACTGCTGTTATAGCTCAGTCTGCCGGAAGCTCTCTTCTCACCGGATCGATACTCTACAATATCCTCTGCATTTGTATAAATGTTTGTTCCATTACTTATTTCATAGATAAATCTAGTCCCAGCATTTTCTGCAAAAATATCATGATAATACAGATAATACGCCACATAATATGTATATCGATATGACAATTCATCGAGAGTAAAGACCAATATACTTCCCTCTGGCAGCCCTTCCTTTCCCGTGATTGCTTGCTGAATATAATCGCTTCTCTCCACACTCTGTGTCTCTATTCCCGTATCATCTAACGAAGTATTCTGTAAAACTGCTGATTCTTCCTTGTTCTTCTTATTTTCGTTAAACAGATCCTTGGCATCTTCTTTTTTTCTAACAACAATCCAATTTGTCTCATTCACAAAATCAAAGATAAACGAATTATCCAACAGCCTTCCAAGACTTGCTGTGCCTTCCTCATCCTGATAGACATAGCTCTGCTCCTGCTGATCGCTTCCAGAAAATAACTCCTCCAACAGAATCTCTGGCTGACTTTTAATATCCTCCACAAAAAAATGATTTCTTCTTAACAGATCACCGATCGAGTAAACCTCCACCGTGCCCTCTTCATCCACCTCACACACCTTGCGGTTGTAGTCAAGCTCTCCTTCTGTCTCCAAAATATTTTTAAGCTCAATATACTCTGCAAGCTGCCCTATCCGCTTGCTAAACAGATCAGAGAAAATAAAGGAATCTTCAAACGTCCCTCCGAACATCTCCGCTCGGCTGTTTCCAAATACCCTTCTGGAAAGATATATCTCCCCCACAATGCTGATTGGAATAGACACCACACTAAAAAGCAGCAGCACTACTGCCACTGCCTTTAACATTCGAGACTGCCTCAGATTCCTCATATCATTCTCCCCTTTCCCGTCTAGGGCAGGCTACTGTTTCTCTATCTTATAGCCAATTCCCCACACCACCTTCAGATAACGTGGCTCCTTTGGATTGATCTCAATTTTCTCGCGGATATGGCGGATATGTACAGCAACTGTGTTATCTGCGCCAATCGCTTCTTCATTCCAGATACTTTCATAGATCTGGTTAATTGAAAATACCTTTCCAGCATTTTTCACAAGCAGCAAAAGAATATTATACTCTATCGGCGTCAGTTTTATCATCTCACCATCTACCGTAACCTCTTTGTTTTCGTCATTGATCATCAATCCACCATTTCGGTAGACATTCAGATCACCTGCCATATTGGCACTGCCAAGCTGTGTGTAACGGCGAAGCTGTGACTTTACACGGGCAACCAGCTCCAGAGGATTAAACGGCTTTGTCACATAATCGTCTGCCCCGATATTCAATCCCAGTATCTTATCTGAATCCTCTGATTTTGCAGACAAGATAATAATGGGAATGCTGCTCTCCTCTCGAATTTTAAGTGTCGCGCGTATTCCGTCAAGCTTAGGCATCATAACATCAATAATCAACAGATGGATATCATTCGAGCGCAGAAGCCCCAGCGCTTCCATCCCATCATATGCTTTTAATACACGATAGCCCTCTTGGGTCAGATAAATGTCAATCGCTTCCACGATCTGTCTGTCATCATCACAAACAAGAATATTTAACATACTGTCTCTCCTGCATGCACCTACACATGCCCTGCCCATGCAACGGCAAACCGCGCACAGGCAGTCTCATCCTTTCTGACCTCTGTATCCATCCTAACAGCCATCTTTTAATTTCATGGCATAAGAAATATTAAGAATTTCTGAAATATAAGGTCTTAGTCACATGTTACTTCATTCATTAACTCCATATGATTCATGTACTGATAAGCATTTTCCAAGGTGACAATGGCGATCGCCTGCATAGCCTCCGTGGTAAAATACCCCTGATGCGATGTCACCAGCACATTCGGAAAGGTCATAAGCCTTGCCAGCATATCATCCTCCATAATATCATTGGATCGGTCCTCATAGAAAATGCCGTCCTCCTCCTCATAGACATCCAGTCCAACGCCGCCTATTTTTCCCGGCTCCTTTAATGCCTTCAGAAGCGCTTTGGTATCAATTAAGGCTCCTCTTGAGGTATTTAATATATAGACCCCCTGCTTCATGCACTGCAAAGATTCTTCACTTATAATATAACGAGTGTCCGGCGTGAGAGGACAGTGGAGTGATATCACGTCTGATTTAGAAAAGAGCTCCTTCAAAGGCACATACTCCACATCAAGCTCCTCATTTGGATAGACATCATAGGCAAGCACCCTCATCTGAAAGCCCTTTAACAGTCGTATCATTGATTGTCCAATCTTTCCTGTGCCGATCACACCTGCTGTCTTATGGCATAGATCTGTCCCCATCAGGCCGTGAATATTCATATTAAATTCTCGTGTTCTCACATAAGCTCTATGAATATATCGATTGACGGAGAGAAGCAAGCCTATAGCATACTCTGCCACTGCATCGGGTGAATAGCTAGGCACGCGCAGCACATGAATCCTTTCCTTTGCCGCTTTTAGATCTACATTATTAAAACCTGCACAGCGCAGAAAAATCACTTTAACTCCCAGATTGCAAAGTACATCAATCGCCTTTTTGTCCGCCGTGTCATTGACAAAAATACAGACTCCCTCACATCCCTTTGCAAGTACTGCTGTCTCCCAATTTAGACGGCTCTCCACAAAATGAATCTCAACACCATACTCCTTGCCCAACGGTTCAAACCAGATTCTGTCATATGGTTTGGTTCCAAAAAAAGTTATCTTCACAGCATTACCTCCTCGCCTAGTGAAATCATTCCACTTGTTCGAGGCTAGTATGCACAAAACATCCTCTATTTATTCTCTGTAATCCGCTTATTCAGCCAACCATACAGATACTCAAAGACATTCTGCCTGTCCAGCTCATTGAGAAGCTCATGCCTGTCCTGTGGATAAAGCTTCAAAGTCAGATCACGAATCCCCCTCTTTTTATAGATCGCACAAACCTGCTTCACTGCCTTGCCGTAATTGCCCACGGGATCTTCCTCCCCCGACAGGAACAGAATAGGAAGCTGAACAGGAATCTGTCGTATATTTACTGGTTTCTCTATAAAAGCAAGTGTGGAAAATAGCGTCTTATATCCATTAAGCGTAAATTGAAAGGTACATGCCTTATCCTTCTTATATTTATCCACATTCTCTGCATTGCGGCTCAGCCAATCATATTTTGTTTTCACCGGCTTAAAACGCTTGTTGTAAAAAGCAAACATAAGAAAATTTACCAGCCTGCTCCGATAGCGCTCCCCAAAGAAAATACTTAAAAAATTTACGATCATCTGCCCTATCACAACCTGAATATAAGGCTGATTACCCGTGCCCACAAAGACAGCACCATCCAGATCTGCCCCGTAGGTCATAACATATCGTCTTGCCATAAAAGATCCCATGCTGTGTCCCAGCAGAAAATATGGCACTTTGGGGTATTCTTTTCGCATCCTCTGCATTAATGTGTGCAGGTCACGCACCACCTTGCCGCCCGCATCCCCGGATGCAAAAAATCCCCACTCCTCTTCTCTTATCACAGATTGTCCATGTCCTAGATGATCATTTCCGACCACCAGAATCCCCCTTGCTGCCAAATACTCTGCCAGCTCCTCATAGCGGTTCACATATTCTGTCATACCATGGGAAATCTGCAGCACAGCCCGCACATCGCCCTCCGGCCTCCACACAACCGCATGAATATCATGAATCTCATCACTGGAAGAAAAATAAAATTCTGTTTTCTGCATACTCCATGCTCCTAATTAAACATATTTTTCTTTTATTATGCATATAAAGTATATCATACATTCCATAAATCTGCCACAGCTTTGTATTCTTATAACTTTTTCCGAAATGCAGAGGGAGAACAGCCACAATATCTTCTAAAATATCTGCCCATATGCCCTATACTATCAAAGCCGCACTGCAGTGCAATATCCAAAATTCTATCATCTGTCTGGCGAAGCCTTTTTGAAGCTTCCTTTATCCGATGCTGAATAAGATATTCATAGGGCGTTATATCCATCACTCTCTGAAAACAGCGACATAGCTCACTTCTGCTAAGTGCCAGTTGAGCTGCAATCTGCCCAAGAGATAACGACTCTTCATAATGTCCCTCAATAAATGTGATCGCTTCCTTAATCCTCTCCATATCCCGTCTCTCTCTTGCCGACACAGACCTGCTTCCCTGCTTTGCCCGCTTAAGAAGACAGCTAAAAAGACAACACAAAAGGCCCTTGATCTCTATCTGATATCCCGTGTCCTCTTTTATAAATACATCCTGTATCTGTCGCAGATACATAGCTGCCTGATTATCAAGATCTTCCCCTCTGTCAAATACAACACTATCTATCGATCCTTTCACTATTGGCAGAAGGCATCTCTGATAAACTGCTGACAACACATCTGCCTCCAATAAGCTATCACGCAGAACATATGCGGCAATCTGCCCTTCCCTCTTCTCCCTCGGCAGAATCTGGTGCAAAACCCCTGCATTAATAAAGATAGCTTGCCCCTCCTTCAGCCAAAATCCCCTGCTTCCAATCTGAAAATAGATCTCTCCCTTTACAACGAGATCAAACTGAATCTCCTCATGCCAGTGCCATGGTATTTTACCCTGTTCAAACTGCAAAAGATTATCCCGATAAACTCCTAGTGGAAAATCTTTTGTTCCATGCTGGCGCATTTCCTGCAAATTATGATCTGTAATAGTTGTCAATATCTCTTTATTTTCAAGCATTTTATACTTTTCCTTTATATCACTATAATAAAATTAGCTATTATTATGCCATTTTATGCTTCTATTATAGTCGATAACAGACAAAAATTGCAATATACTTCCAATAACTAATTTATTACAGGAGGATTCTTATGATATTAGATTTATTTCGTCTTGATGGTAAAACAGCTCTTGTCACGGGAGCAAATACAGGACTTGGGCAAGGTCTGTGCATCGCCTTTGCACAGGCAGGCGCTGATGTGATCGGCGTGGCGAGAAGAAGTATGCAGCAGACTGGGGAACAGGTAGAACAGACAGGCAGATCTTTTTATGAGATTATAGTGGATTTGTCACAGAAAGACGCTGTTGACCACATTATGAAAGCTTGCAATACACTGTGCAGCCGTGTAGATATCCTAGTCAATAATGCGGGCATTATCCACCGCGAGGATGCAAAGGATGTGACTTATGAGGATTGGGACAAGGTAATTCTATTAAATGAACGTCTGGTATTCTTTTTAACACAAGCTATGGCCAACCGCTATTTTCTTCCTAATAGAAGTGGGAAGGTAATTAATATTGCTTCTATGCTGAGCTATCAAGGTGGTATACGCGTGCCTGCCTACGCCGCCAGCAAAAGTGCCGTTGTGGGAATTACAAAAGCACTTGCCAACGAATGGGCATCCTATGGTATTAATGTCAATGCCATTGCTCCCGGCTATATGGAAACAAACAATACTGCAAATCTAAGAAATGATGCTGACAGAAATGAGGCCATCCTTGACCGCATCCCCGCCGGACGCTGGGGAACACCAGAAGATCTTATGGGTGCAGGTGTGTATCTAGCCTCTGAGGCATCTGCATATGTCAATGGATTTACACTTGCGGTCGATGGAGGATGGCTGGCCCGGTAATTTTGTTTTTTCATGTGCAAAGTTTCCTTGAAAATAATTTGAAAAGCTTATAGAAAAATCATAGATATATCTTGTGTTTTACTTGGTATATTGCTAATATAGATAATTATAAGAACCATAGTATACTTTCAGATCTTGCTGTTCCAGATAAAATGGCTACCATCGCAAGACCAAATTACAGAAACACTGTTTTGGCAACAACATGGCAGAGTTTCTAATATCTACCAATTATATTCTAATATTTTACAACTGCGATTCAATTTTGATAAGGAGAGGAAAGAATTAGATGAAGGATTTATTAGCCCAAGCGCGATTATATGAACAAAACGCTATATCAAGACTGTCGAAGGCTGAGCGCCCCATCTATCACTTCTCAGTACCCACTGGATGGTTAAACGATCCGAATGGCTTTTCTGATTATAATGGAGAGCATCATCTCTTCTTTCAGTACAACCCTTATGCCACTCACTGGGATACCATGCATTGGGGTCATGCCAAAAGCAATGATTTTATCTTATGGGAATATCTGCCTGCTGCACTAGCACCAGATCAGACCTATGATCATGCTGGTGTATTCTCTGGGAGCGCTCTAGAAGAAGATAACAGGCAAATCCTTATATATACTGGGGTGGCAGAACATGTGGAAAACAATTACAAACAAATCTGCCAGACACAATGTATAGCCATCGGAGATGGCATCAACTATAAAAAGATTTCCTCCAACCCTGTTATCTCTTCTGAACTATTGCCAGATGGATGCAGCAAAGAAGATTTTCGTGATCCTAAAATATGGAAGGAAAATGGAATCTACTACGTGGTAGCAGGAAGCCGGAATGTAGATGGAAGTGGACAGATCGCTCTCTTCTATTCTAAAAATCTAACCGACTGGCACTTTGGAAGCATATTAGATCGAAGCCAAAATAAGCTTGGAAGAATGTGGGAATGTCCAGATTTTTTTGCACTTGACGACAAACATATCCTTTTGGTCTCTCCACAAGATATGCTTGCCGATGGATTGGAATTTCACAATGGCAACAATGCCATCTGCCTAATCGGGTCCTATGACAAGGAAACTATGCAATTTACCAGATCCTCTGTGCAAAATGTTGATTATGGTCTTGATTTCTACGCACCTCAGACTATGCTGACAGCAGATGGAAGAAGAGTGATGATTGCATGGATGCAATCATGGGACACTCGACTGTGCCCGGAGAATTTTTCTTGGTATGGCATGATGACCTGTCCGAGGGAACTCTCTGTTAAGAATAACCGATTATATCAACAGCCTGTGCGGGAATTAGAAAAATATAGAACAAACCATATCCGTTATCTTGATATTTACAAAGAAACAGAAGCCTTTTCTCTTCCAAAGATAGAAGGAAGAAGCCTAGATCTAACGATTCATCTAAAAGGCGGCGATTATCAAAGCTTTGCTGTACGCCTTGCATCAGATACAAACTATTATTCAGAAATTTTATATAATAGAAAAAATGGCACTCTAACCTTTGATCGGACTTATTCAGGTTACAGAAGAGATATTATAAGCACCCGTAGCATAAAAGTGGAAGAAGAGTCTGGTGAGCTTTTTATGCGCATCCTTCTGGACAGATACTCTGCGGAGATCTTTATCAATGGTGGCAGACAGGTGATGTCCTCCCTGATATATACACCTCAGTCCGCCAAAGGCATTATCTTTTCAAGTGTTGGTTCTGTATATATGGATATAACAAAATATGATATTAAGGATAGAATTGAAAATTGAATCTTTTAATCTGTGAATGATATCTTTCTCATATGGGAAAGGTTACAACGGGAAAGGATGGAGATAGATATGAAACAATATGATGTAGTGGCAATTGGAGAATTATTGATTGATTTCACACAAAACGGTAAAAGCAGTCAGGGAAATCCCATTTTCGAGGCAAATCCCGGAGGTGCTCCCTGCAATGTACTTGCCATGCTGCAAAAACTTGGCAACAGCACAGCATTTATCGGAAAGGTCGGGGCAGATGGTTTTGGTTATCAGCTTGAACAGGCACTTATCGAGGCAGGGATATCCACAGAAGGTCTGCGCTTTGATCCAGATATCCACACAACACTCGCCGTCGTGCAGACTAAGGCGGACGGTGACAGGGATTTCTCCTTCTACCGAAATCCGGGCGCAGATATTATGCTTAGGGAGGATGAGCTCTCAGAAGAAATCATCCGAAATGCAAAAATCTTTCACTTTGGCTCTCTCTCCCTCACAGACGATCCTGTCCGCACTTGCACCAACAGGGCCATTCAGATCGCAGAGGACGCAGGAATATGCATCTCCTTTGACCCAAATCTTAGAAAACCATTGTGGAAAACAGAAAAAGATGCCAGAGAACAGATACACTATGGGATGCAACACTGTCATGTGCTGAAAATTTCTGATGATGAAGTGCAGTGGTTCACTGGAGAATCCGACTATGATAAGGCTGTTCAGATACTTCGCGATGAATTTTCTATTCCGCTCATTCTTCTCTCTCTTGGGAAAGAGGGAAGTCGTGCGTATTGTGGGGATGAAAAGATTTCTATGCCTCCGTTTTTGCAGGAACATACCATCGAGACGACAGGGGCCGGTGACACCTTTATGGGATGTATTCTTCATGGTGTATTAAAGAATGGCTATCAACATCTTTCCAGAGAAACACTGGAGGAGATGCTGCGTTTTGCCAATGCGGCGGCGTCTCTTATTACCACAAGACGTGGTGCCCTGCGTGTAATGCCAGAGCAGGCAGAAATCCTTGCCTGCCTAAATAGATAATCCATAGACTATTGCTTTTTCCCTCTGTTTATAATAAGATTATACTAATAAATAATAGAAAAGGGGTGTTGTATGAAGTTTATAACCATTGGAGAATTGCTTTTAAGACTATCACCGCCTAATTATGAAAAGATCCGCACAACCAATTCTTTTATCATTAATTTCGGCGGCGCGGAAGCGAACGTTGCTGTTTCACTTGCCAACCTTGGCATTGACAGCACCTATTTTACCGTACTTCCCAACAACGATCTCGGCAAAGCTGCAGTAGCCTATCTGAAGGCTAATGATGTCCACGCCAGCAAGATTATATTAGACGGCGACCGCATTGGCACCTATTATCTGGAAGAGGGTGTGTCGGTTCGGTCCTCCAAGGTAATCTATGATAGAAAATATTCTGCCTTTGCTGAGTACGATTATACAGATACAGACCTAGAAGATGTTCTTAAGGGCTACGACTGGCTGCATCTAAGTGGCATCACCCCAGCACTGTCAGCAAACTGTCAGATTCTTTTGGAAAAAGCACTGGTGGTCGCAAAGCGTCTGGGCATAACTGTGAGCTTTGATCCAAATTACCGCGCAAGCCTGTGGGAGTGGAATACAGCAAGGGACGTCCTCAGCACCTATATGCCATATGTAGATATTCTAATTGGAATTGAACCACTTCACCTGTACAATGCCGACGGAAAAGATGTAAAAGAAGGATTATCCATGCAGCCAAGCTTTAAAGATATGAACCGCGTATTCCGCGAGCTGGATAATCAATTCCATTTCCGCGCAATTGCCAGAACTGTGCGTTTTGCACATTCAGGAAGCAACAATTCGTTAATGGCATTTCTTCATATGGACGGCGAAACCTATGAGAGTACTACCATGAATTTTGATATTGTCGACCGCGTAGGCGGCGGGGACGCTTTCTCCTCCGGCTTGATTTTCGCACTGATGAAAAATATGGACCCACAGACGGCTGTCAATTTTGCTGTTGCATCTAGCGTAATGAAACATTCTATCCGCGGTGATACTAATATTACGGACGAGGCATCCATCACAAGATTGATGGAAAACAAATCCTATGATATTCGCAGATAACAAGATATACTGCCAGTGAAAAGGAAAACTACCATGAAAGATACCATCACGCGCTATCACTATCGTGGAAGCCTCACAAAAGAATACTGTGACGCCGATCTGTCAGCCGCAATTAGCTGCTGTACAGTCGGTGCACAGAGTCTTGTTGATAACGGAAAAGCCATGACAATCGCCCTCTACCATCATAAGCATATGTTATTTTTATATGTGGAAGCTATTGGCGAGGAATGTCGCCCAGAAGATTTCTGTTCTGCCTTAACACCTTATATGCAACTTTGGCCGGGAATTGAAAAAAACCGAGTCTGGGCAGATATGTATCATATCTACTATCACGCAGTGCCAGAGAGCATTGAGGACTGGAAGCGCACGACAAAGCCAGCACTTCAGCGCGGAAGAATCGCTTTTCTCTATCCCGATAAATTATACAGCTATATTCACCACCACCTCGCCATTGTGCGGGAAGGTCTTTTATCAGGTGATAAATATCAATCTATCGCTCTTCATGAAAATATATTATTTTCCTATTTTGAAGAGCCAAAAACAATGATCAATATTAGGCGGGACTCCTCACTTACCTCTGAGGCTATCAAGGAGTGGATGGCGGTAGATCCAGAAAGCCATTTTATGCATCTGCCAGAATGTAAAGGAGCAAATTTTATGTTTCTTCCTGCCTATTTTGTTGTACAGCTCTAATTATCATATATTCTGTTTTATGAAAAGCATAACTTATTGCAAATGTTATATGCTGTTAAAATTTATTCTGAGGGAGGAGTGTCGACAATAATCCACTCTCCCTCATATAGTTTATATTGTTCATATGACACTTCACTTTGTATTGTCTCACTTTGCATATCTTGACTCTGTGGATTCTCCACATATTCTTCCAAGCAGATTCCATTCTCATAAATTATCTTTGCCGCTTCTTTTCCAACATAACGATAATGCCATACCTCTTCTGCCACGCCAGTGAGATCTGTTTTATTTCCCGGATAGCGGAATATAAAGCCATATTTATAACTATTTTCCTGAAGCCAAAAGTAAATGTCATAAGTTGCCCCGTTAATGTCTACAGCCAAACCTAACTGATGCTCACTGGTTCCGGGTTCTGCAACCCACTGGCGCGCCAATTCTACCGCTTTGTCCTCGGAATAGCCTTGTTTTTTATATTCTCTGATTTTCTCATTATATAGGCTTTGCTGCTTTTCTTGAGTGCGAAAACCAGAAACAACAACTGGACCTAATTCTTTGGCAGCATCCAACATCTCCATCAGAGGGGCATAGATTCGCTCATCAACCTTTTCTCCTCCGGGTAATTTAACCAAATGAATATCAGAATCTTTCTCTGCATCCATAATAGGATTTTTATAATTGACCAAAGTAAGATACCATGGTACATCGACATCCTCTGTCTCCAACAGTGCTTCGTTATTTTGCATATCATCTATCGCCATTATATAACTTTCCTGTATCGTTTCCTCATTACTATAAATGGTTTCTTTCTTATCAGAAACGATCTCTCCGAAAATGGTATTGCTGGTAATAGAAAAGATAACTGTAATACACACCATTAAAAAAATAATGGGAAGAAACAGGTTATATACTACTCGGCAATATCTGCGCTTCTGACGCCTGCAGGCAGGCAAATTTTTTCGTTTTTTCATAGCAATTTCTCCTTTCTTAGTGCATACAACAAAGCCCTTATCTGTAAGCTATTTTACCAGACAAGGGCTTTGTGATTTTAAATATCAAATTGTATATTTCCTTAGAAAAAATGAAGAAATTATATTTTTTTTGCAACTGGCAACTTTACGATAAAGGATGTTCGATCCTTGTAACTGCTTGCGGTGATTGTTCCCCCATGTAGTGTTACAATCTCTTTTGCAATGGCAAGTCCCAAGCCTGTTCCTCCTGTACCAGAAGTACGTAATTCATCCAAACGATAAAACTTCTCAAATAAGATCTCAAGCTTATCTTCTGGAATCGAAGCTCCATAATTGCTTATGATCACAATAATATCTTCTGCTGTCTCTTCTGCCTCCACAAGAATCTCTGTACCTTTCGTGCTATAAGCCACCGCATTTTTTAAAAGATTATTAAATACACGTGCCAACTTTTCTGCGTCACCACACACCTCTAATGGTTCTTGTGCATGAAAGGTAATATAATTCCCATGCTCTGTAACAAGAGGAATATGTTCGTCCATTACCTGAACCAAAAGATAATAAAGGTCAACCACCTTTGGATCAATCGTGATCTGTTGCGTATTATAACAAGTAATTTCAAAAAACTCATGGATCATCTTCTCCAAGCGATATGTCTTTTCTAAAGAAATATGAATATATTTCTCCTTATCAGCGTCAGGAAGATTGGGAATCTCCTCCAATAATTTCAGATAACCAATAATAGATGTCAATGGAGTACGTATATCATGTGCCAGATACATAACTAATTCATTTTTTCGCTGTTCAGCCATTCTAGCTGCCTGTTCTCGCATCGTCAATATATTTTGCACACTCTTCAGTTTAAACTCAAATGGCTGCATCTCCGGAGAAAACTGCACCTGATCTAAACTATCACCCAAAAGACTGTCTATCCCTCGATCAATCTCCCTAAAATAGTGGGTTATCCAGCGAAACAGATACCCTAAAAGAAGCAAAAAAATAAATACGATCGCAACAGCAAAAAAGATTTCTTTATAACCACGAAAATAACTATTATAAAGATAAAATGCTTCCTCATACTCAAGATTCATCCATAATTCCAACAGATGGACAATCCAATCTCCCACTCTGTTCTTCCACAAAAAAAGATACAACCCAATTACTATTATAGTTGAGATAAAAGCACTAATACAAAAGCGCTTCATAATTTTAATTTGGAATATGGTATAATCGGATCGCTTCTCTTTATTCTTCAATTTTATAACCGTACCCCCAAACTGTTTTAATATATTTTGGATTCTCATAGGAATCACCCATCTTCTCCCTTAAGTGACGAATATGTGCCGTGATAGTATTATTGTTCTTGGTGTAATACTCATCCTTCCAAATCTGATGAAACAAATCCTCAGAACTTACAACACTTCCCCTGTTCTTACATAAAATCTCTAAAATAGAAAATTCTGTGGGCGTAAGTGAAAGAGGCTTATCATTAATTGTACATTTATGCGCCTTCACATCCAAAACAAGACCAGAGAAGACGATTATCTCCTCCTTTTGCTCTAGAGCAGTATTGTACAATTTATATCTTCTTAATTGTGCTTTTACTCTGGCCACCAGCTCCAGCGGTTGAAATGGCTTTGTCATATAGTCATCTGCGCCCAGTGAAAGCCCAGTGATTTTATCCATGCCCTCTCCTTTCGCTGTCAGCATAATAATCGGATATTGATACTTTTCTCGTATCTTCTGACATAATGTAAATCCACTACTATCAGGAAGCATTACATCTAATATTGCCAGATCCAGATATTCCGTCTGAATACACGAAAGTGCATCTGTCGCATTATAGAACTTAAATACCTGAAATCCTTCGTTCTTTAGATATAGTGCAATCAGATCTGCGATCTCACATTCATCATCAACAATTAACACCCTTTCCTTCTGCATAAAGAATACTCCTTTTTCTTTTATTTACTTTTAATGAAGAGATCACGACAATACAACATGATCTGAAGGTCTTTGACTTATCTATAATACCTATTTAGACAAGATTCATCCCTATCCATGCGCGAGCAATATTTGGATTACGCTGTTTCATTTCTATCTATATTCCTCTATATCAAGGATCAACTCCTTCAAACAATCTTCAAGCTTATTATTCTGATACCGTTTCTCAATTCCACAGGCCAGTAGATTCTCATCTGAAAAATCTTCCTCATCTGCCAGATAACGCCTGCAAAGTTCTGTGTAATTGGGTTTCTTCTGCTGCCTCTCGCGACATAGTGCTCTCTCAAGCCGCATGCCATCCTCCACCTCGATATACAAAGGTACGACATTCTCTTCCCCATAATACTCTCTCATCTTCTTGTAAGATTCTAATGTCCCTAAAAGTAGATAATGTCCCTTCTGAGTATCAAGCTGCCCGTCATCAACAGTAAAATAATGCCACAATCCCTGAACCGTATTATAAGAGCGCCTCTCAATCACCCTATCCTCTCTCTCAAGCTCCTGCATCTCTTTCTCTGTAACAAAATGATACTCTCTGCCCTCCACTTCTCCATCACGCATGGGCCGCGTGGTATAGAGAACCATAGTGTGAAAATTCTGTTGTTCCATAAGATTTTTATATATTGTGTCCTTGCCTGCACAGCTCTTTCCAATCAGATAAAATATTTTTCCGCTCTCCATATTATTTCGCGCCTTCCCTTTTTATTTTTCATTCTTTACTGATCTCCTGTCATCTCTTTACAGACAAGAAGAGCCCCCTCCTCGCTCTGCCCATACAGCTCAAATCCCTGTTTTATTAGAACGTTCGCTTTATCTATCAGCTTGCTGCTTATCCGTTCTCCCGGCGCAAGCAACGGTATACCGGGCGGATAAAGATAAAGATACTCACCACTTATTCTTCCCTCTGCCAAAGCAAGCGATAGAACCTCCTTCTCCGCATAAAATGCCTCCGCGATTGTAAGATTCGCCGGTTCTGTTCCTGAACTCCTCTCCCAGCTCATATCCACCAGCTCCCACGCATCCTCTTTTTCTTCTGACATCTCAATATGCTCTTTCTCATTCACAGCATTGTCTAATTCTATATCCATTTTCTTTAGTGCAGACAGAAGACGAAGATAGCCTTCTTCTGTATCCATCACAGAAGTCATAATAAGGGCATACCACTCCATTGCCATCTCACATTGTAATTTATACTCGCACCTAAGCTTCTCATACAACCACTTTCCATTATAAATAGAGCGCGCTTTTCCACATACAGATAAGATAATTTTAGAATTATCCACATGATACACACTATATTTCCCCACAAACTCCCGCCCCGGTATGGAGATATGAGAAAGTTTCGAAATCTCTTCTCTCACTGAATCCAGTCTTCTTTCATATTCCACAAAGGCTCTATGCTCTTTATTCAAAAAGGCAACCGCCGCATCAATACTTGCCATCAGCAAATAAGACGGACTTGAGGTCTGATAAATAGAAAGCATCTCCCTAAGTCTTCCTCTGTCTATCAAAGAGCTTTTCAGATGAAGGAGCCCTGTCTGTGTCAACGCCGGCAGCGTCTTGTGACAGCTCTGAACCACAAGATCTGCTCCCATACTGACTGCCGATTCTGGAAAACCTGCCTGATTAAAATGTGCACCATGAGCCTCATCTACGATAAGAGCAATTCCCCTGTGATGCACGACCTCGGCGATCGCTCCAATATCAGACACAATCCCTTCATAAGTGGGAGAGGTAAGAATCACAGCACGTATTTGAGGATAGCGCTGCAAAAGCATTTCCACCTTTTTAGGAGAGATCCCCCCTGCCATGCCATATTCTGCTATCCACTCAGGATATACATACACAGCCTTTAACTGATTTAAAAAAATTGCATGATAAACCGATTTATGGCAGTTTCTTGCAACCAGCACCATATCCCCCGGTCTAACCACAGCACCCACTGCGCTCAAAATACCACCTGTACTGCCATTTATCAAAAAATAACTGCGATCTGCCTTCCATAAAAAAGCGGCGCGATCCATAGCAGCTTTAAGAATACCCTCCGCATGATGCAGATTGTCGGTCCCCTCCACCTCTGTCAGATCTATCTGCCATGGATTCCACTGAGGCAAACTCTCAATTCTTCGCTTATGGCCGGGCATATGAAAAGGATAGATCCCTGAAGTGCTATAATTTTTCAAATTTTCATAAAGCTTATACAAAATAATTCTCCTTTTCGTGCATCATGACATTCTATCCACTCAATATCTCATATATTGCTACTATAATTTATAGATGGATTATTATCAATAAGAATTTATAACATCTTGTAAATTTTTTATTTTATCTACTGTTAAAAGTCGTATCATTTTCTGGAAAGATCCGCCCGGTGAACTGCCTGTGGTCCTCCGTCACCCCGCTCCCGCTTAGTGAAAAACAACAGACGCTATGCTCCCGACAGGGAAGCATAGCGCCTATTTTTATAAGCAAGAGCTGTGGCCAGCGAGCAGAGGAAATCATTTTCCCTACTCGACCTGCGAAAATATTCTTATTATTGAATACAAATTTCTGAAACAGTATTTTCCACACCATTGATTTGCAATCTAACGTAAATTTTTCCATTCTCAAATTCGTTTAAAGGATATTCTAATGGCTCGGAAAGATTTGTAACATCAAAAGATTTTGCTACATCTCCCTGTACTAGCCACAAAACAAGTGTTGCGTCATCTTGCACTTTGCCACAGGAAATATCAGCGTAGAGAATTTGAGCGTCTGCATCCGCAATCATCATTTTTTGTTCTTCCACAAATCCTTCACTGGCACTTCTAAAATCTAACTTCCAAATATTACCCTGATAAGAGTTAAAATTCATATTGATTGCGCCTAAGTTCCATACTCGATCGTTAGAAGTAACATCTGTGTTAATACTATTTCCTGTTGCTGCACTGACGATAAAACCTGTCAGACATACCAGCATAAGCATCATACTCACAATACCAGCAATAATAAATCTTAAATGATGTGTTCCTTGTTTTACCATAATATCATTATCCTCCTTTTCTACATGTGTTCCACATTCTTCACAATATTTTGCCTTTACTGAAATTCGTTGTCCGCAAGCTGGACATCTTGTCCTGATTTCTGATCGACGCAGAAAATAAATAAGCAATCCAATAAAGGGTGTAGTTACAACAACTACAATTGCCCATAATACCGGATCTTCGCCTCGCCTTTTACAATCCTGATATACCCATGCTGCAAAAAAAGCAGAAGTAGATAATGCAAAAAGGATAAAGCAGAACAGCAAAATGGGAAGCAGCATGGAAAGACCACTAAATCCATCACTTCTCAGAAAATATAGACCGAAGCGTAAAAAAATTAACATTATAATAACTGGTACACCGATATATAACAAAAGCTTGTTTTTCTTCGTATTATTCATACCAACACACCTCTTTTCTCAACGCGGATTGTGATTTCCTCTCTTATATTTGTTCTTTTTACGCCCACTATAGTAAGCACTATACCAGCGACGCCAACATAAAAACAGATTCCAGCAGCAAAGTAAGATAAATAAATATTATCAATCATTATCCAAGCAAAAACAGCCAGCAAAGAAAAAGTTATTATATTCAAAACCATCGGCAAATACCAAAGTGATAAACTGTGTATAGCAGGTTGCTTTCGCAGGACAGCTTCTTGTTGATATAGAGCCACTTTAAGTTTTTTATTCAGTTCTGGTGTTGGAACATCCGTTATTTTCATAGAAGCACGGATAGCTTCTTCCATCTCCTCGTTAGAATGATTATCTCTCATAACCAGCATCCTCCAATCTTTTTTTAATTAAGCTTCTTCCTTTGAACAATCGACTCTTCACGGTACCGGGTGGCTTCTTTATAATAGTCGCTATCTGTTCTATGGAACAATCGGAAAGGTAAAATAATATCAGCGGTACTTGAAATTTTTCTGGGAGAGTTTGAATGATTTGATGGATCTCTTCGATCAATTCTTTTTGAATATAACCTTCTTCAATATTTTCTTCTGAATATAGTACCATTTCCGTCTCATTATCATAATTGCTACAAGGAGCAATCGAATTTCGGCGTGCTTGTTTTCTTCTATCGCTTTTCCATAGATTATAAGCTAAAGAGAAAAACAATGCCTTCGGGTTTTTCTCCCAGTCAAGCGTCCATTCTGCTTCTAACGCTTTCAGGAAAGTTTGCTGATATAAATCTTCGGCATCCGTTTTGTCAACACAGAGTTTCAGGCAAAATCTATATATATCTGTACCAAACTCATCAATACATCCTTCTACTTCACTTGCATTCACTGTTTCACCTCCCTTGCCTGTTCACCCTATATTCGTTATCACCTTATATAAGGTTCATTTTTTTGTGAAAAATTTTCCACCATAACTGATAGTTTATACATGAAATAAAACCTCTGATAAATAGAACTCTTCCCGTCAGGCCGCTACCTTGTATTGTCCATTGTCTATAAAACATTTATCATTTCACATAGTATCATGTTTTGGCTCAAAAAAAGATCTGATGTACTCAACCTGTTAAAGCCATAGATCAAAAAAAGGGGTGCCGCCCCATTATGGCTTGCACCCCTTGCAGGGTTCATAACCCTGCTTTATCATTTCAGCTCTTGTAGCCTTTATTTCTACTCGGTTTTCTTCTTTCATATCCACGGCTGAAGAACAATCAGGATAATGAAACTTCTTAGTATTGCTGTTGCACACATATGTATTTACCGCATCTGCATCGGGAACTTCTGAGACATGAGTCCCATTTCCGCTTATCCAGCTTTCTGTAGGACTACAATTCCATGTGATAGTTTTTCCGTCGCTCTTCGCCAATATACTTCCCTGCTCATCTGTTCGAAAAACCTTAACCCCCGTCATGCGAAAGCTGTTCAGTACCTCCGCGTGTGGATGTCCATAAGAATTATCCTCCCCACAGCTAATAACAGCGTAAGTGGGTGACACAGCATTTAAAAAATCTTCAGAGGACGACGTGCTACTTCCATGATGCCCTGCCTTATACACATCTGCCTTTAGAGAAATGCCACATTTTAAAATATCCTCTTCTGCTGGTTCCTGCGCATCTCCTGAAAAAAGAAATCGATTTTCTCCGTGTGTCAACAAGATAACAACAGAATTATTATTGCTATTGTCATAGCCATGTGCCGGGGATAATATAGTAAATTCTGCATCCCCAAACGTATAAGTAGCTCCAACCTCTGGCAAGGTGTTTGTATAGCGCTTATTTTTCATAACATCTATAACATCTCGATAGGTGGCGGTATCCTTCGCCTCATCTGGCATAATAATAGTTTCACAATCAAACTTATATAAAACAACGTCCATACCGCCAATGTGATCGGCATCAGGATGAGTTCCTATCATATACTTTAGGCTTTTTACTCCTTGCGCTGTGAGATAATCCTGAACTAAAGTACCCTTGTCATTGTCCCCAGCATCTATTAACATTGCCTCATCACCACACAAAATTAAGGTTGAATCACCCTGCCCTACATCGATAAAATGCACCTCTAAGCTGGAATCAACAGGATTTGCCGTTGGAATGTCATCCGTGGGCTTCTGACTTCCCAACATAGAGGAAATCAGAACACCAGCAGCAGAGAGCAGTGCGGCGGCAGAAAGTAATATTTTTTTTATATTCATAATGCCTCCATACAAAGATTATTATTCTGCAGAATAATCAATAAAACTAATATTGATATCAACATTGCCTTCTATTCCATCCACTGAACCAGAATCGGTAAACTGCCACATTTTAAAATCATATGGATAATCAGGATAGCCGACATATGCGGCGTACCATGTATCATAGGCTGTCAAACGACTAAGATCCAGCTTGAGGATCAGAGTGCGGCGGTTAGAATACACACAAGTTTTGTATCCAGCACTCTTAATAGCCTCACAGAAGGCGATAGTATGATCTGTGATCTGTCTTCCCGTCAATGTGTCTGTTCTGGCAGTATCGTGTGTAATTAGCTCCATATCATAGGCAACTGGATAGGTTATATCATAATCCTTAATATGCTCCAGAACAAATCGGGCCTCCTCGACAGCTTCCTCCTCTGTTATAGCCTGAGAAAAGAAATACACACCCACTTTAATGCCTGCATCTAAGGCACCTTGTATATTCACATCAAAATTATCATCCAGCATCATAGCACCCGTGCCATATCCTCGATATCCAACACGTATCATGGCAAAATCGACACCTGCTGCCTTGACCTTATTCCAATCAATCGTTCCCTGAAAGCTGGATACATCAATACCGCGGAAGGATGTCACCTGATTATCAACAACATAATTTTTAAAACCATCTTTATTCTGTATGCAGGTCCAGTCATAATTATGGCGCGGAACACCTGCAAGGATCGGTATATGTACCTCTGCCCCAGTATCATCATAGGTAAGAATTGTCTCATCTGCAGCAGAGCGCACCAGAGATTCCTGAAGCTTTTCCATACGCTCCACAGAATCTGCAAGCTGGGCAAGCTCGTCAGAAAGTACTTTCTGCTCAGAGGACATCTTAAGCATAGACTCATTAAGCTGCTTTCGATGAAGGAATGTCGTCACTGTGATCGCTGCGATAAGCAGGATAATCAGAAAAAATTCGCCCCAGATAATAAACGACTTAAAACGGTTTGCAGACTTGCGCTTTCTTGGGGAGGAGGTTATCGGTATCGGTGTTACGGATGGTTCAGTTTGCACTTGATTATCCATAGAATTCCTCACTTTCCTTGGTATTTTTATTCAATGTAAGTAAATCAGTTGTATAGAATAATTCCTAAAAAACAAGTATCGTACCAACATATATATCACATTAATGTACATACCACCATACAAATGTACGCATCGTACTAATGTATGTATTATACTAACATACAAAATACATTAACACACATATCGTACTAATGTACGCTTCTTATTATAGCATAATATGTCGAAACAGGAAAGTGGTAGAGTTAAATTTAAGAAAAATCAAAGAAAAGTTTAAAACGGTTATCCCTCATATACACTTTCACCCATGCATATATCTGTTACTGGAATCCACACTCGCATCTCATCCATTCCCCTATTATCCCATGCAAAATAAGGAATCATGCGGACAGAGATCTCCTCAAACCCTTGATAAATATAGTCCTGATAAAGAGCCTCCCTGTCAAAAGTATCTTTCTCTCTCCTTCTCCTCAATAATGTACCTTTAAGTGTAAGCACCTCTCTTTCTCCTATATCAAACATCTCTGTCTGAAAGCATACATTCGATGGAATCAACAGATCATCAAGAGTATCTACCTCTGCATCCATTCCCTCCAAACAATAAACCAGTGGTCCACGCTCCACAGCCACCTGATTCACAGCCTCTTCCACCATCGAATTAGCACATGTCAGCCTCACCTCCATGCCCAGATCAAGAAGCACCTCCATCTTCTCTGGCTCCCTGACACAAATATTTAGATAAGAACCTGCTCTGTTCTTCTCAATTTCTATTCTTTCACACACTTTTTTATCTACACGGCTTCTCAAAACAACACTGCCAGTTCTCACCCAAGAAGGGATTCTTAAGTTTAGAGAAATACAATCTTTATCTGGTATATAGCATCCCACAGGTTTATCCTCCGGTTCATTATGAACAACCTCAAATAAAAAGCGAATATGTCCATCATATGGATATTCTGTCTCTTGAATAAGTACAAGTGGCGTTCCCGGAATTTTCAATTTGCTTGCTCCATATAAAACCGTATAAATTCCCGACTCGTCCTCAGCATATGCATATTCGCTTGTCTGTGAGATCAGTCTAGCAAGGTTAGGTGGACAGCAATAACTTAATATATATTCTGCTCTCTCCTGTCCCCAGATCAATTCATAAGGCAGGTTATGTGCTCGCCTTAACATATTTTCATAGAAAAATTTCGTGCCATCCATGCTGACACCAGCAAGATTCACATTAAGTATCATCCGCTCCATCACATCTGCATATTCGGCCTTTTTCTTAAGACAAAGCATACGCCAAGCCCAATACACACCTCCCACAGAAGCACATGTCTCATTGTATGCAGTAACATTGGGAAGTTGATACTCATACCCATAAGCCTGATGAACAAGCTGGTGCTTAAAAAAATAGCCATATGGCGACGCGCCATTGTACAGGGCACCACATCCTCCTGTAATATACATTTTCTGCGTCACCAAGCTCTTCCATACACACTCAAGCACTTCCATAAGTTGCTTATCTTCTTCCTCCAGACATAAATCTGCCACACCTGCATACAGATAATTCGCCCTTACCGCATGTCCTATTATCTTCTTATGCTCACGCAATGGAATACTATCCTGATTATCATCCATTCCTTCCTTCACAGAATCTCTCAGGGCAATCGCCTTTTTAAGCAGCTCAAGATATTTCACTTCTCCCGTCGTGCGGTACATCTCCGCCAGTCCCATGTAATGAGAAGGGCACACTGCTGTCTGCACCTCCCCCTTCTGTTGTGCATCCTTATAAAGTTGATCCAGATATCCTGCCGCACGTCTGGCAATACAGAGAAAATTATCCCTTCCTGTCAACCTATAATACAAACATGCCGAGGTAAATAGATGTCCAAAATTATACACCTCAAAATCATTAATATCCCCCAGCCTTGAAGCTTTTCCACTCTTTTCCCCAATAATCTGCTTTGTTGAGATATAACCATCTTCCTGCTGTGCTCTTCCTATTATATCAATATATTCCTCAAGACGCGTCAACAGTGCCTGATTTCCGTTTCGAACCGCCGTGTAGACTGCTGCCTCCATCCATTTATAAAAATCTCCATCCCCAAACACTGTTCCATCAAATTCTCCTTCACTGTCCCCTGCTGCAATACGAAAATTTTCCAGCACGTGACTGATCTCCTTACTCTCAAACATCTTCTGTAAATGAGGCACAATCGCATCTGCGCAAGTGTCAAACCGTTCCTTATACAATCCTCCTGTCCATTCCACATTCTGATATGGAAAACCAAATAAACTTGTATTATTTGACTTAGTGGTATCCGTAAGCATAATATCCTCCCTTTTATAAACAAATTCATAGTGTATTTCTATTATAACTGCATTTTCCAAAAAAGAGTACATGAAAAACTATCGATCAGAGTGAAAAATATAATAAACACCAAACATTTTTAATAAATTTCTATATTTAGTCTTATTTCTCATCTATATTGTATCTCTGTTTCTTATATTTTAATAGGATTATTCTTTATAAAATAATCTGTTGTGCTAGATAAAAAACCAAAAGAACTTCAACAAAATGTGCTATCCTATTTGTAACGACACAAATTTATAAGGAGGCACCATCATGTTGAAGTTCCACACTAATGATACCATAATCATGGCAACTATTAATAAAATAATATAAATGAATAATGTAAATAGAGAGTATCCAACAATAGATCTATATGCTATAATTTAGATGAAGAAGAAAATGGATTAATATTCGATAATATTATGAGTGTATTACCATAATTATTAAGAGTATGTGCCGGATATAAAATCTCTTTAAAAAAAGACTATAATTTGCTATATCAGCAATCTAAAACAATGAAAGACATGCTGATAGGAAAGGACAGCGTCGGTGAAAAATTCTATTATTCATAATTATGGCTTTCTTCTTGCGAACATATGGAAAGCAGCTCCCTTTAAAATCATGGCGGAGTTCGGGATAAAGATTGCTTCCAGCCTAGTGACGGCATACAGCAGCATATGGTTTGTCCATTATATCGTTCGGTGCATAGAGCGGGGAGAGAGATTCAGGGAGGCCCTTGTCGTGCTTTTCGTATTTCTGGCTGTACATATGATTTTGGCTGTATTTACCCAGTGGTACCAGTGCTGCAGGAAATGCAGGGAGGATGTCAGGGTAAAGGAGTATCTGAGCCACAGATTATACAGGCAGGCGGCAGGGACAAAGCTTTCTCTCTTTGAGGACGCCGGATTTTATGATCAGTATAAGCGCGCGGCGGACTGTATTGACAAGACAGTGGATCTGGGCTTTGCTAACCTTACTGGTATGGCGGGCTTTTTTGCCATGCTGGCCGCCACCATGTACCAGCTTCTGGATATCGACCCACATATCTGGATTTTCGGATTGTCCGGCATCCTTGTTTTTTTTGTGACCAGAAGCTACAATACGCGGCTTTATGAGGAGGAAAAGGAATTGTCGGCCCTTGCGAGGAGGCAGGAATATATCAGGCGGACGATGCTTTTTAAGGAATACGCAAAGGAAATTCGGCTGACAAAGATTTACCATGTATTGTCGGGATATTTTGAAAATGTTGTACTGGATAAGCTCCGCGTGATCCGCTGGCATGGAGGGATGCTGGCGGGACTGTATTTTCTCAGGGATATAACAGGCGTCGAGATGATCTATATTATGGTGCTTGGGTATGCGTGCTGGAGGCTGGTAATAAAGAATGACCTGAGTGCGGCGGAATTTTCTGTCATGTGCACGGCGGCTGTTATGATCAATACCAGAATCCGACGGCTGATGGAGGGGATAGAAAAAGCCCGCTTTTATGGCATGAGGATTTTTGACCTTAGAAAGTTTTTTGATTATGGCCATGAGCCTCTGGAAAAGGGGGGGGATGCCCGGAAGCTTTTGAAAGCCTGCGTGCGGAGAATGTGGCCTTTTCTTATACGAATGAGAAAACTGTCCTGAAAAATATTAGCTTTGAGATACGTAAAGGGGAGAAAATAGCGATTGTAGGGGAAAATGGTTCCGGGAAGTCTACTTTGGTGAAGCTCCTTCTCGGACTTTATGATGTCTCCCGGGGAGAGCTGCTGTGGAATGGAAAAAATATAAAAGTATATGATCCGGCAGCCTACAGGAAGAATTTTGCCGTTGTGCTGCAGGATTTTAAAATCTTCGGCGTGTCCACCGCAGAAAATATCCTGGAGCGGCGGGCAGCGCGCGGGGAGGAGAGGAAAGTAAGGGATATCCTTAAATATGTGGGAATGGACAGGAGGGTGGACAGGCTTTCGGAAGGGATGCATACGGTCCTTATGCGAGAATTTGATCCGAACGGAGAGGGGCTCTCAGGAGGGGAGAAGCAGAAGCTTGCGATAGCAAGGATGATAGCAAGGGACGCCCCGGTGGTGATTCTGGACGAGCCATCCTCAGCCCTTGACCCAATCGCGGAGCAGGAGGTATTCCAGAGCATGTTTCGGGCGTGCAAAGATAAGACAGTGCTGTTTATCACGCACCGGATGTCCATCGCCAAGCAGGCGGACCAAATTATCGTACTGCACAGAGGGCAGATCGCGGAAGAGGGGAAGCATGAGGAGCTGCTTGAGAGAAAAGGTGTTTATTCCGCCATGTTTATGGCGCAGAAGGAACAGTACCAGGGAGGTGCGGATGAAACCATATAAGAGGAATACCATTTTTATGTTCTGCTGGATCGCGCGGCGGATGCCATGCTATACCATGCAGTATTTTCTGTACGCCATGCTGACACAGCTTAGCATGTTCATCGGGAATGTACTGCTGCTGAAAACCATGACGGAGATCATCATTTCTAGGGAAAACGGGATACGGGCGGTATATGTGATGGCCGTTTATGTTGTGTACTGCGTCAGTTCCAATCTGTACCGGGCATATTTTAAAGAGTGCGGGCAGAAAAAGGCAAAGGAGAGGATGAGCGCCCTTCTCCATAAAGAGATATATGACAGGGCTGTGAAGGTTGATCTGGCCGACTACGACAATACGAAGTTTTACCAAGCTTTCCTGCTGGCAATCGATGATGCAGAGAACCAGATCGACCGTTTTCTGAATGCCATCACGGAATTTATCTCCTGCGCCTGTAATGTGGCCCTGACGTCGTTGGTATTTCTCAGCATAGATTACGGGGTACTGTTGTTTGCGGTATTTGCGGCGGCCGTGACGTTGCTCCCGCATAAGCGTATCATGGAGCTGAAAAAGGGCAGGAAAGAGAAGGAAAAGAGCCATGAGAGGAAAAGGCAGTATTTCTTCCACTGCTTTTATCTGAAGGATTATTTAAAGGAAATCCAGACCGGCGGCATGGAGGGGTTACTTCTGGAGTATGACGGGGAGAATAACAGGGATTACCTGCATGCCGTCGAAAAAGAAAACAGGGGGCTGGCCGGGCTGAATATCATACAGAACGTATTGCCGGAGCATGTGATCATGAATTTTGGGCTGTGCGGCTACCTGCTCTATAAGGTTTTTATCGCGGGGACTGTTACGGCGGCGGGATTTATAGCGGCATTCAACGGGATTAATGTGCTGGTTTCGGGGTTGTACAGGATGCTTGGGTTCTGTATGGGGCAGATAAAGGAAAATGAGATATTTATCAGGAATTTCCGCGGCTTTCTGGATTACCGTTCCGCGATCCTCCATGGCGGAAAGAAAAGGGAGGATCATGAATTTACAGGGATACAGATCAAGGGTCTGCATTTTGCGTATCCGGGGAAAGAGGCGGAGGTACTGTCTGGGATATGGATGGACATATCTGCGCGGAAGAAGATAGCGATCGTCGGGAGGAACGGCTGCGGGAAGACAACCTTTGTTATGAACCTTCTGCGGCTGTACCAGGCGTCCGCCGGAAAGATATATCTGAATGGGATAGAGGCGGAGGAGTACGATTTACAATCCTACCGGGGAGCCTTTGTGTCGCTGTTCCAAGATTATAAGCTGTTCGCTGTGAGCATAGCCGAGAATATCAGCATGGATGAGGAGTATGATGAGGAAAAGGTAAAATATGTCTTGCAGAAAGAGGGGCTGGGAGAGATAGCGGGGGATGTCTCCCGCACGGTATACCGTGAGTTTGACAGGGACGGGATCGAGCTGTCGGGCGGCCAGATGCAGCGTCTTGCGATAGGCCGTGTGATGTACAGCAGCGCCCCAGTGATGGTGCTGGATGAGCCGTCCTCGGCGTTGGACGCGATAGAGGAAAAGCGATTCAATCAGGCCATAGCGGAAGCGTCTGAAAACAGGACGGTTATATTTATCTCCCACCGTCTGACCACCGTGAGGATGGCGGATATCATATATGTGATCGAAGATGGGAAGATACTGGAAAAGGGGACGCATGAGGAGCTGATAGGGAACCATTCTTTGTATGAAAGGATGTGGAGGATACAGACAGAGGCATATCAGTAAAGTGCGGCAGGATAATTGTATGCCCTTAAATCAAGGCTTTTTTGAGATAATCAACCATTTTCGTAATATAATTATAGCAAATAATAATATAATCTGCATAAAAATTACCTGTAAAAATATGATGAAAAACCATAAATCCGCAAGAAACATTGCCAATGTATCATAGCCAGAATTTGTAAAATCGTTTGAATATAAAGCAAAATGGCATGGAAAGAGAATCGTAAAAATAGATAAATTCTATCCAAGTTTGCAGATATGTAATGTATGTGGATAGAAAGAATCTATCTGCAAGAGAATGGATGTGTCCAATGTGCAGGATACATCATAATAGGGATATGAACGAGACAAAAAATATCATGGATGAAGGATTAAAACAATTACATAAATCACATATTACACTTATTGCATATATTATTATAGCAATCTACATGTAAAATAGGAGATAATCATGAAAAAAGGTATAGATGTCTCACATATAAATGGTGTTATCGATTGGGAAAAGGTTAAGCCTCAAATTGATTTTGCTATGCTACGAGCTGGTTATGGCAACAATCATGTGGACGAAGGTCTTCATTCCAATGCTTCTTCCTGTGAAGAATTGGGTATACCACTTGGCCTTTACTGGTTCTCTTATGCCTATACACCAGAGATGGCAAAACAAGAAGCTCTGGACTGTCTTAAACAGGCAAGGAATTATCACATTGATTATCCAATCGCATTTGATTTTGAATACGATTCCATACGCTATGCAAAAGAAAATGGTATCACCGTAACAAAAGATCTAGTAATGGAGCTCGCAAAAGCATTTTGCATCGAGATAAAAAATCTTGGCTATCACGCAGCCGTTTACACAAATAAGGATTTCTCTGATCAATATTTTGATTTTAATGTGCTCGAAGAACAAGGTTATGTTATCTGGTATGCCCATTATGGAGAGCATGCTGGCAAAGATAATATCGCCTTGTGGCAGTATAGCTCAGATGGACATATAGACGGAATTAGCACAAGAGTAGACATGGACTATGCGCTTAAAGATTTTTCTCAGCCTGCATATGGATGGCAGAGGCAAGATGGAAAATGGTGGTATAAACGACAGGACGGAAGCTATCCAACTGCTGCATGGGAACAAATAGACAATCTGTGGTATCATTTTGATTCTCAGGGCTATATGCAAACTGGATGGATACAAGAAAATAATAAATGGTATTATCTAAAATCCTCCGGTGCTATGGCATCTAATGAGATGCTAACTATAGAAAGCACAGAATATGGTGAAGAAAAATATGTATTTGCCCAAGAAGGTCATATGATGTGTACAAATGACAGAGGTGCGTTAATTTAAACTATATAAGTAATATGTGAAAAGCCAGCCTTGCTATTTCCTTCGTCAACTCTCCAAAACATATCTCAATATTTTCAATGATATTTTTGCCCTTGAGAAAAATAGCAGGCTGACATTGTTATATTTTCTTTTTGATTTCCTTTACATTTTTTTTATTCTGATCTATAATACATATCAAACTTTTATCTACCCAAATACACTGACAAAGAGAAAAAATGGTAATTCCATGCCTTCAAAGAGCAGTCGACTGGTGCGAAGCTAATCTAATAAAAATTAAAAAAGTAATACAGAAACGAGGAAAACTATGAAAATCTATGATGAATTAGTTGCCAGAGGACTGATCGCTCAGGTAACAGACAAAGAAGAAATTGAAGAGCTTATCAATAATGGTGGGGCACGCTTCTACATTGGCTTTGATCCCACTGCGGACTCTCTTCATGTCGGACATTTTATGGCATTATGTCTGATGAAGCGCCTGCAGATGGCAGGCAATACTCCTATTATTCTGATAGGAGGTGGAACTGGATATGTAGGAGATCCATCAGGAAGAACAGACATGCGCTCTATGATGACACCAGAGATGATTCAACATAACTGTGACTGTTTTAAAAAACAGATGGAACGTTTTATTGAATTTGGAGACGACAAGGCAATTATGGTAAATAATGCCGATTGGCTTTTGAAATTAAATTATATTGATCTGCTGCGTGAGGTGGGATCTCATTTTTCTGTCAATACCATGTTGCGAGCTGAGTGCTATAAACAGAGAATGGAAAAAGGTCTATCCTTCTTGGAATTTAACTATATGATTATGCAGGCATATGATTTCTATCACCTTCATAAACACTATCACTGTAATATGCAGTTTGGCGGCGATGATCAATGGTCCAATATGTTGGCTGGAACAGAGCTTATCAGGCGAAAAGATGGAGAAGATGCCTACGCGATGACCATCACACTTCTCCTTAATTCTGAGGGCAATAAGATGGGTAAAACGGCTAACGGTGCCGTCTGGCTTGATCCAGAAAAAACATCACCCTTTGAATTTTACCAGTACTGGAGAAATGTCGCTGACCAAGATGTCCTTCATTGTATCCGCATGCTGACCTTCCTTCCTTTAGAAGAAATTGATAAAATGAACCATTGGGAAGGACAGGAATTAAATCAAGCCAAAGAAATTCTTGCTTTTGAATTGACCAAGCTTGTGCATGGAGAGGAGGAAGCATCAAAGGCTCAGTCCGCCTCACACGCTCTATTTACGATGGGAACTGACGATTCTAATATGCCATCCACCCAGCTCTCAGAAGATCAACTTACCTCTGGCAGCATTACTATTCTGGATCTTCTCGTAGCTTGTAAGCTTGCCTCCAGTAAAAGTGAGGCCAGACGTCTTGTGACACAGGGTGGTGTTTTTGTCAACGATGAAAAGGTTCCATCCATTGAATATACCTTGACAGCTTCCCAGCTTAAGGACAGCGTAAAATTACGCAAAGGAAAAAAAGTATTCCACAAAGCATTCCTTGCATAAATATAATATATCCCGCCGTTCTCCTTATCTACAGAAGAACGGCGGGATATGTTATGTATCCGTCTCTTCCACCGGACTCCACGCCTGACCAAAATTAATATCCTTAAAAAGTGCCGCCAGCCCCGTAATCTGTTTCAGCCGCAGCACTTCATCTCGATCCATACCAAGGTGCTTTGCTATCCATGCATCTGAACGCCCCAACTCATGCAGCTCTTTCACTATATTGCTCATTAGATCCACATCATGCTTCCCTCGCGCTCGATTGTGGCGGACTGTGCTCGCCATTCTCTGATCCATTGGCTTATTGATAATAGAAACTGGAAGCAAACCCTTTTCCCTCTCATATATATCACGATGCTCCAACATAATCCGATATCGATGAAATCCATCCACTATCACATATTCATCCTCTGTCTTACTATAATAACAGACAATGGGCATAGTATAACCGTCCGCCTTAATGCTCTCATACAAGAGCCTCATCTCCGGCGGCGCTACAGCATTAGGATTATAGGTATTTGGATGTATTTTCTCAATGGGAACTGCCTGAACTTGATACACAGGACTTTTATACTCCATAATCTATCTCCTCTACACTTTTATATTTGCGCCGGATATCATTAATATAAGTCTGCTGTTCCTTTGTCATGGCAAATCCCATAAATCGACAGGTATGATCATTTTTCAAAATACAATAACACATACGCTTCCAACTTGGAATATCTTTTGTAGTTTTAATATCATCTGTCTCATCTGGGATCTTTCCGACAAATACAACCCGCGATTTCTTGCTTAATGTATAATTTGATACCCCATTTCTTCTTATCTTATAACCATGCTCTTTTAGCTCCTGTATTGTATCCTCATTAAGCCCTCCACCTGTCTTATGCCAAAATTCAATTGATGTGTTAAATTTCTTTACATAATTATTCCTAAGCCTTTTTGGAAGAGTCTCAAGCAGAAAGATTGTATAGGATTTCCAAGTATGACCTTCTGGAAGACTGATATTTCGATAAGCCAATGCTTTTGTCTTTCCATATATGCTGGCAAAATTCGCCCCCTGAACCCTGCCTACCAGCTTCACCCATATCTCCGGATCGATAACACGATATAAATTAAGAGAATCTCTAGAATAATCATTAAAAGGAGAAGCCACGCGCATCTGAGAAATCTTAAGTCCTGCCATATAATACAGATCATATAGGTGATTGTAATCATAGCCAAAGACAGCATTTGCATGCCATACATCCTCGTTAGACCAATCATACAGAGGAGATGCACACCACATATCTTTAAATTGCCTGCTAATCCAGCAGGTTCCCTCATAGCCATATTTCTTATTAAGAAATCCACTGTATCTTTGAAGAGACTCTGCCGCTCGCAAACCAAGAAGACAAACCGTTTTCTTTTTTCCATGTGAGATCCGGTACCAACGTCCAAATTGTCTGGCAAGATCCTCCTGATGCATACGATATCGATAGGTTGTGATCGGATTATTATCCAAATTAATCACATATTCCTTATCTGGCATATCTCTGACCCAACAGTCACTCTTGGTGTCATCCCATGGATACCAATACATCTCATAGCTACTCAAGGCTGTTCGTGTCGCCATGGGAAGACATACCCAATATGGCTCCACAATCTCCTTAATTCTCTCAAAGGTTCTCTCCACATACTCTGTTGTCACTGTATACTGCGCCTCAAAATCCTGATGAAACACACCAAGTTTTTTTTCAGGATAATACTTATTCCTAAAATCCAACGTCAAATTTAACAATAGTCCGCTATCCTTTCCTCCTGAAAAAGATACATAGATATTGTCAAATTCCTCAAAAATATACTTCAACCTTTTCTGAAGTGCTTCGTATACATTCTCCATTAAATATTTTCGTACCATAGTTATCCTCCATATAATCATTTCCATTTATTGGAAGTACTATGATAGATAATTTAACATAAAAATATACCAAATTCAACAAAATATGGAAAATTTTGCATTTTTTTGTTACTAAAATGTAACTATTTCTGTCGTATTGCAATCTATCCTACATATTTTTCTGCCTGCATATGAAACATCTGTGCATACTTTCCATTCTGATCCATAAGCTCTGCATGAGAACCACTCTCGATAATCCGTCCATTTTCCAACATATAGATCCGATCTGCCATAATTGTACTTGACAAACGATGTGAGATAAAGATCACTGTCTTTTTCTCTGCCGCATGAAGCATGGTCTGATTAAGCTGATATTCACTGAGAGGATCCAAAGCACTGGAAGGCTCATCCAATATTACAATAGGGCTGGGATAATAGAAGGTTCTGGCAATAACAATCTTCTGCGCCTCTCCGCCAGACAAGTTGACACCACCTTCATCGAACTCTCTCGTCAGCTTTGTATCCAGACCATCTTTCAGCTCAAGCAATCTACTTGAAAATCCACTCTCCTTCAATGCATCTAAAATCTTCTCTCTATCTTTCTGATCTACAATATCCATCTTGACATTTTCCGCTATAGAAGTTGCAAAAAGCTGATAATCTTGAAATACACTGGCAAACATCTGTCTGTAGGAATCCACAGTATACTCCTTAATATTCCTGCCATTCACACGGATACAGCCCGAACTTACATCATAGAGGCGCATAAGAAGCTTGGTCAGCGTTGTCTTTCCAGCACCATTATAACCAACAATAGCAATTTTCTCACCAGCATGAATTGTCATATTGATATCATGTAATACAGAACCCTCATCATCATAAGAAAATGAAACTTTCTCAAGAGATAGCTCCTCAAAATTATCTTTTTCACATGTATAAGCTCCATCTGTTATCTCTGTTTCACAATCCAAGAAAGAGCGAATCTTCTCTGCATACATCGCATGTTCCTGAAGCTTTGGTATCAGCATACCAAAATTCTTTAAAGCATTTTCCAAAGATCCATTTACCCCATATAAAGAGAACATCACCCCAATACCAATAGTTCTCAGAACGACAACCCGATAAATGAGATACCCAAGATAAAAAAGATCAACAACCGCATAATCAAGCAGAAAATCCCTTATCCATGTAAGTATCATCTGCTTTCTGCCATATTTTTTTATGATGGGAAATATCTGTGCGTTGGCAGATTCATACCGCTGCTTTAGCTCCTCCGCCACAGGATTCAAACGAATTTCCTTCGCATAATTATTTAGATAAAATACTCTATTATAATAATTCCGTTTTCTCTCAATTGGCTTTAAATCCATATCCTTTGAAAATCCCAGCTTTACCAACTTATTATTAATTAACATGGAAAAACCTAGGCTTATCATCACAAAAAGAATACCTATCTTATCATAAAAGAGAAAAAATGTACCACTGATCAATACAGATGTTATCTGACTACATAATCTTTTAATGTCATCCAACAGCTTGTCAATTCTGCTAGATGCCTCCCCGATACTCCACACAAATTCATTGTAACTCTCAGGGTTGTCATATCGCTTCAAATCCAACTTTCCAGCCTGGTCATATAGCTCCATCTGTATATTCTTATGAAGCTTCTCAAGAGCCCTCGGTTTAAAATAATGATCCAATATCGCAGACCATACAATTTTTATAATTACAAGCAGCATAATAAACACCATAAAACGCACCGCCTGATAAAAAGTTCCCCCATATTCAATAAGCTCTATAAAATACTTTCCCGCATAAGTGAACTCTAAAAATACCTCTATAGATGAAAATATCTCAAACAAGCATAATCCCACAAAATACCCCGGTGTAAAGCGAAATACATATTCTAACATAAATACAAGATTTGATGTTAAACGCCCTTTTTTCACTGCTTCATGCCCCCTTTATATCGCTCCGCCTGCTTCTGAAACATATTAGCGTACAATCCCTGCTGTTTCATTAATTCCTCATGTGTTCCCTGTTCTACGATCTCTCCGTTTTCAAACAAATAAATCCTATCTGCCAGAACAGCCGAAGAAAGCCTATGAGAAATAAAGATCACTGTTTTTTCTTCACACGCTTTCATAATACTTTGGTATAATTTATACTCCGCTATCGGGTCCAGTGCACTGGAAGGTTCATCAAATATAGCAATAGAATGATCCTTTGCAAATGCTCTCGCCACTGCTATCTTCTGAAGTTCTCCTCCTGATAACACGGCACCCTTTTCATCAAATTCCTTTGTGAGAGTTGTATCCATTCCATTAGAAAGGCTTTTTACTTTATCCCAGACTCCCGCCTCAATCAATGCATTTTTCACCAACTCATAATCCTTTTTATTCTCAGGTTTTCTCATCAGTACATTCTCTGCCACCGTCATAGAAAAAACCTGATAATCCTGAAATGCTGTCGCATATAACCTTCGATATTTCGCCAGATGTAATTCCTTTACATCCTCTCCATGATAGACAACATCCCCTTCTGTAGGGTCATATAGTCTCATAAGAAGCTTGATAAAAGTAGTTTTACCTGCACCATTATGCCCTACTATCGCTATCTTTTCTTTATGATGTATAGTTATATTAATATTTTTTAAGGTATACACTTTCTGTCCTCGATAAGCAAAGCTGACATTCCGAAAACTAACCTCAGCTTCTCCCTTTGCAAAATTAATATTTGCTTCATTGCCCTCCTGCTTTTCTGATATTGTAGGAGTATACTCCAAAAAATTCCTAAAATTTGCAATATATAAGCTGTTCTGATAACTATTTAAAATCTGTTTTGAAAGTCCAATCAAGATCCATGCCACCGTATTCATCGCGCTAAACAGAACCACAAAATCACTTAATGTTATGCTGTGTGTCACTAACACCCGATACAAAGAATAAAAGATAACTCCCTGAAAAATTACAAAAAAGGTAAACATATTTCGCCAAATTGACAAATTGATCTTTCCAAGTGCATATTTTCTAATATTCAATATTACACCAGAAAATCCTTCCTCATAGATAACTTTAAGAACATTAAATATATGAGACATTCGAAGCTCTTTGGCATAATCGGCCAGATACATCACCCGATTAACATAATCCATCTTTCTGATATTAGGAACATTCTCCTTATTTTGCTGAAATATCTTCTGATTCAGCTTTTTTCCAAATACAAAATTACCTATAATAGGACCCAGTACAAAGATAATAACAAAATGATCAATGGAAAACATATAATATAACGAGAATAATCCTGCCACAAGCCCTGAGGTAATCGCCGCTCCCGTCTCCAATATTGAATTGATCTTTTCCTCTGAATCTTTCATTGCCAGAGTAAATTGATTATAAAATTCCGTATCCTCATAACATGAAAGTTCTACCTCAGATGCCTTGTCAAATAGTTTTTTATTTAGATTTCCATAAATTACAGCATTGGAATTAGGCTTAAATACTGTGTCATACCAGACGCGAAAAACTATAAATATCCCCATCAGCGTTGCTCCAAAGATCAAAAAAGACATAATTTCTATAAATGACCTTCCAACCTCCAACGATCTCATAAGAAAACTGACAAAAACAATACTATAGAATACCCACGACGCATAATCGATAGCTTCGCTTAAAAACTCGATCAAAACTCTGTTTTTTGATATATTCCAGATTAGACGAAGCATATACAAATTATTTTTCCAATAACGATCCATTTTCTTCCTCCCCCATTTTTGAACTTGTGTTCTATTATACAAAAAATATGATTTTTTTGCAATAAAATAGCCTTACAAATACTATATTCTAGTATTTGTAAGGCTAGTGCCCAGAACCGGAATCGAACCAGTGACACGAGGATTTTCAGTCCTCTGCTCTACCAACTGAGCTATCTGGGCATTTACGGAATTACTTCCGAGTTGCGGGAGTAGGATTTGAACCTACGACCTTCGGGTTATGAGCCCGACGAGCTTC
>CAJUOO010000030.1 GCA_910588535.1 uncultured Lachnospiraceae bacterium
CTTAGCGAGGTAGTTTCGAGCTTAGCGTCCGTTTTGTTTTTCACTAAGCGAGAGCAGGGTGACGGAGGACCACAGGCAGTTCGCCGGGCGGATCTTTCCAGAAAATGATACAACAGATAAAGTATAAAATCTACAAGATGTATACAATATCTTGTATAATGAAATCTTATTGCGACAGCCCTGTCCCGATTTGTATACTTGCAAAAGCAGGCAGATGGAAGTCAGTTATGTATCCCTATTAGATTGTAGTCTTCTAGTTTTTAGTCAGAATTTTCTGTCCAAGCCCGGCTTCGTCAGCAATAGGATTTTCTGCACACATAATGGTTTGAAGTTGTTGTAGCTTAGATAGAGGTGTGAGATTGACAATATAATTGTCTGTAATATCGAGAATTTCTAGTTTGCTTAGTTTCTCCATAAAAGTAATGTCTGTAAGCTGATTTCCAGCGAGTGATAATTCTATCAGATTAGGATAATTTAAAAATAGGTCTGTATGTTCAGACAGAGTGATAGTATTGGAATCGTGAGCAGTATAATCCCATGTTCCATTTATCAGCGCTTTGAGTGTGACATGACTCATATGTAGGTGCGTGAGACTTTCATTTGGAGTTAAATGTTCCATATCAAAGCCCGCAGTACAAGAATTGAGAGTAAACTCTTTTAAGTTAGGAAGTGATAAAAGTCCTTCCACATTTCCCCAAATAAAACTTTCGGACATATCAATGGTTTCCAGCCCAGTAAGCTCCATAATGGGCACAAGTGCAGAAGATTCTATCGACATATCAACAAGATTTAGATGGGTTAGATTTTGTAACATGGACAGAGCAGAATAGTCATCAGTATAGATGCTTGTCATGGTAAGCTCTGTCAGTCCCTTGGCGTATTTTAGTGGCTCCAGATTATCAAAGTGTCCGATGGACAATTTTGTAAGATTTGTCATAGTATCAAGTGCAGGAAGCGGAAAAGCTTGTTCAAATAGATATTGTACAGATAATGTAAGCTCTGTTAGCTGGTGAAGCTCTGAGATTACAGTATAGTCCGCAATCTGATAATTGTCGCTTAAATTTAATTTTGTAAGAGTATTTTTACAATTTTCCAAAGCCTCAATAGACAGTATATCGCTGTTCTTGATAGATAATTCTTTTAAATTCGGCATATTGGTTATAAATCCAATATCGCGCAGTGTCTTGGACTCGATGGAGAGGGACTCAAGCTGTGGAAGATCATAGAGAACACGAAAACTCTCTATGCTGTCCACATTATCAAGCTTTAATGTGGTAAGATTTTTTAAGGTGGAGAGAGCACTGATGTCATATAGATAATAATCTCCTCCATCAATATATAAGTTAGTTATATTGTCAAATACATGGATTCCGTCCAAGCTTGACAGAAAAAAATTAGAGTTAATACCCAATACGGTGAGCTGCGATGGTCGGATGATCTTTGCAAGTTCAGCGGGAGAATTATTGCACCAAAGCTCTGTGAGATTGGTGAGATGTTCCAGATCCCCTTTATCGAGCTGTTCACGATCTAATTTTAGACACTCTAGTCCTGTAAATACATCCAGATCGCGGGTTTTTACAGTTTCATTGTTAGAATAAAAGGTTCCGGATCTGCCATCATTTAAAGTGTATGTAATCATTCGATAGCCAGAATCCTGATTAGATAATTCTAAAGATGTGATTGTGGCAAGCTCATTGGAAGTGACTTCCCAGTAATCCTTATGAAATACAGCACTGATGAACTGGCGAAACATATCGGATTCTGGAAGGCTGCGGGAGGGAGAGCTTTCTTTTGATGGTATTGTATTTTCATCCAATATAGTTATGGAAGAAGCCTGCTCAGAGGAGTTTGACAAAAGAAATAGCTGCAGGAAAAGAACGATTCTCACAACCACAGAAACCGCTATAATACCAAATACCAGAAAAAGTGTCACATGGTTCTGTCTGCGATTGCCGCTGGAATAAGGAGTATTGGCAGATGGATTTGGGTTTTGTTTGTTGGAATATTGTGTGTTTGCTGAAGGTTGCGTGTGGGTGCTTGGAGATTCTGCTGTATGTATATTGGTGCTATTTCCATATAGTCGGTAGCCACATTCACTGCAAATCATAGTATTGCCGATCAGTTTTATTTTTCCGCTGCAGATGGGGCAGCGTTTGCTTTTTTGAAACATAGAAGATTCCTTTCTTATTTATTTCCACGAACAACAAGCCAATTGATTGCCAGCGGTCGGCGACTACAGCGAGGTTCAAATCCCTCTTTTTGGGTGCTGCAAGCTTAATGCCCGTTGCTTGAAGTGGGGATTTTGGCTTATGTATCTATAGTATAGCACACGAAACAGTAAAAATCAGTAGGGAATTATATTGATTCGAAAATAGCATCAGTTAATAATTTACTTCACTTCGTGAATCTGCTACAATATGAATTAGAGATTACCGATAAGGGAGGCAGAAAAGAAGATGAGAAAATTAGATGGCAGAGTGGAGCGTGCAGTTCAGGTTTTATGGCTGGAAAGACCATCTGACAAGGGGCAGGAGGCTCTTGCACTGTTGATGCAGGCGGTGAATGAAGGAGACGGAGATGCCTGCTATTTTTTGGCGCGCTGCTATGCAGGTCCCAGCTTTATCGATGCAGGTTTTCATTTTCCAATTGATGATAAAAAGGTGGAGGAATATCTGAATCTTAGTATTGAGCGAGGAAGTGCACTTGGCATGTTTGCAGCGAGAAGAGTTGCCGGTTTTAAGCCAAGGTGTGGCAGTTTTGTGAGAGAGCCATATGGTTCTTCCAAGGAGATCTGGGATGAAGTGTGCGCGATTGCAGATTCAGGGGAACTATTTACAAAGTATCTGGTGGCCAACGCTTATTATTTTGGAGATGTGGCACAGCTTACAGAGATGGATTTTAGCAAGATGACAAAAATCGAATTGGACTGGCAGTTTAGGCGCTGGGCAGAGAAGGCGGCCTCTATGTATGAGGAACTTATTCATAAAAATATGCTTATGGGTGTGTCAAACTATATCGACATAGTAACCTCCGGTGACTATGGCATCCCCAGAAATGAGAAAAAGGCACAAGAGATCATGCAGATCGCCGCGGAAAAGGGAGATCCCTTCTACATTGTAAAAGTAGGGATGAAGCTGGAGGAGACAGATCCAGTAAAGGCAGAGGAGTACTATAAGCGAGCACTCAGCTATGATTATAAGCAGGCAGGCTTTTATCTTGGCAGACTTTACAGTTTTAAGGGAAAACTTTCCAGAGATCTCAGGAAGGCGAGGGATCTCTTTGAGCAGTATTTAAGTGGGAATGAGATAGCTTGCCATAATTTATTGGGTGAGATTTATTTTTATGGGGGAGATGGGATAGAGCCAGATTTTGATAAGGCATTTCAACATCTTCTCGCTGCTCACAACAAGGAGAATTACTGGGGAGCAGAGATGCTAGGGACATGTTATCTAAAAGGACTTGGAACAAACGTCAATTATACACTGGCAAGACAGGAATTTGAGCGCTATCCTAATGAACCTTTGGCAGCCGTAGGCTTAGGAGAGATTTATGCATATGGACTTGGAGTACCACAGGATATTAAAAAAGCTATGACCTATTGGGATAAATATCCAAACCATGCATCTGTGGTGGATAATAAAAAGAACTTTAAGAAAACATTATTTGGCTGGAAGAAAAAATAAGACTATACAGATACTATCATAAAAAAGTCCACACAGAATATTGGTGGCTGTGTGGATCTTTTTTGAAAATATAGTACAGAATTGTAAAAAGGTTAAATATATAAGTGTTTTTAAAATCAATCTAAAAAATTCCAGATATCTTCAATAAACAGATGATCTAAGGAGCGAATTTGTGAAGATAGTATGTTATCAGTAAGCATATTTGGTCGTAAATCACAATAATATACACCATCTAATGGATTTAGTTTAATGGATAGATTCCCTTCTTTTGCTATTTTCCCGGTCAAATGTGATCCATTGTTCAATAGTGCGAGGAATAATAGTATCGATTCGTTTGATTGCCCAAGAGTTGTATTCTTCATTTTTTTCACATCCAATCCACAAGCGCTGTAGTTGTTCTGCGACAACTAAGGATGTTCCAGAGCCTGAAAATGGATCTACGATAATATCACCTATTTTACTTGAAGCTAGTATTAATTTTCGCAATAATTCTTCTGGTTTTTGCGTGGGGTGTTTTGTTTTTTCTCCCATGCCATTGCAGGTGGTCGGGATCTCGAAAACATCTTTTGGCTTTGCGCCGAGTGGGTGAGGAGTCCATGTGGCAGAGGATTTTTTTCCATTATTATATTGGCTGCTCTCTGCCTGTGGATGAGCAGGATATTTTAATGTGTGCTCACTGTAGGGAATTCTAATTTCATCAATATTAAGGTTGAATTTTTTACTTTTTCTAAAATGCAGGATACTCTCATGAGAACGGCCCCAATCATTTCCTAGATTTACTTTGTTTCTGTAATGCCAGATGAGCCATTTACAGCTTGAAAAGTGTTTCATTGCCGGATGCTTTAGATCAGCTAAATTTTCACTGAATCCACAAATATACAAACTGCCGCTAGGTTTTAAAATACGTGCTGCCTCAGAGATCCATTTTAAAGACCATTGAATATATTCCTCCTGTGAATGAAATGTATCCCAATCAGCTTTTTTGATATTATAAGGAGGATCGGCAAAAATAAGATCAACAGAATTATCACATAAAGATTTCAACCATTGTAAACTATCATCTGTAAATAAAAGACCGTTTTTTCTTATATAGGAAGGTTGACAGGCGATTGATGATGAAAAAATTTTTTGACAATAAGGTTTTGAGTCTGCAAGCGAGCAAGAAATGATGTGAGATATTTGTAAAGATAACTGTTGAGTTTCCTTAGAAACTTTTTTCGGCATACTGCTTCCCCCAATAGAATGAAATTACATATATGGAACCTCTCACAGCAAATGCCATGAGAGGTTCAAGAAAGAATACTGTATTAAAAATGTTTGATTAAAAGTATAAAATTATTTTCTAACAAAAAACCGCGAATTTCTGATATCATAAAAATACCTTTAAATTCACGGTTTTAACGGTAGTGCAGTTGACGGGACTTGAACCCGAACCCACGTACATGGACATGAACCTGAATCATGCGCGTATGCCAATTCCGCCACAACTGCATTGAATATATCACTTTCCAGCGACTAGAATAGTCTATCATATAATTGAAAAAAAAGCAATACTTTATTTTAAATTTTTTTATTTTCAATGACTTGAATGTACTTTTATAATGCGACAGTCACTAAGGTTAAAAGTCCAATTTGAGCAAAACGACAACGTGTTTCGCCTTATCAATAAAACAGTCCGGCGAATTGCCTGTGGTTCTCAAGGAACCTATTGAAAAACGCCGGCGGTTAGTGAGGTAGTTTCGAGCTTACCGTCCGCTGCGTTTTTCACTAAGCGCAAGCGGGGTGACGGAGGACCACAGGCAATTCGCCGGACGGACCTATCCACAAACGGATCTATCCACAAGATGATACAGCAAATTTTATCAACAGATAAATCAAAAAACTTACAAGAAGATATGATAGAAAATATCACAAACATATATTTATGAGATACTTTTCATATCCAAATGCGTATACAATATATATTGGCAGACAATTACAGTCTTCACTACGTGGGAGAAAGGAGGACCATGAATCGATCGGTTTTCCATCGATTTGCTTGCTTAGTTGTTATAAGTGTGATAAAATGTTCGAAAAGGAGAGCGAAAGGGGGAAGTCGATGAATATCCGGGAGCAGCAGGAGCGATGGGAGTGTGAACATCTCAGTCCATATGCCTCCAAGAGCATCGATTCCATGGGGCGGGACAGAGAAGAAGAGGACTGTGATCTGCGCACGGCATACCAACGTGACCGGGATAAGATTCTTCACAGTAAGTCCTTCCGCCGACTAAAGCATAAGACGCAGGTTTTTCTCTCACCGGAGGGAGATCATTACCGCACACGTCTCACTCACACGCTGGAGGTGGCTCAGATTGCCAGAACGGTCGCGAGGGCTCTGAGAATGAACGAGGATCTGACGGAGGCGATCGCTCTTGGGCATGATTTGGGACATACGCCTTTTGGACATGCAGGAGAATCCGCTCTGAATCATATATGTGCAGAAGGCTTTTCTCATTGTGAGCAGAGTGTGCGTGTTGTGGAGCTTCTGGAGAAAAAGGGAGCAGGGTTGAACCTAACCAAGGAAGTGCGCGACGGGATTTTAAATCACAGGACGGTGGGAAATCCCAGCACACTGGAAGGGCAGATTGTGAGAATTGCGGACAAGATCGCTTACATAAATCATGATATTGACGATGCCATCCGCGGGCAGATTTTAAAGGAGACAGATATTCCAAGAGAATATTCACAGATTTTGGGGGATACTGTTAAGGTGAGGCTGGATCGGATGGTACATGATGTGGTGCAAAACAGTCTGGAGCAGCCAAAGATATCCATGTCAAGAGAGGTGGAAGCGGGGATGATGGGGCTTCGACAGTTTATGTTCAAGAATGTCTATACGAATTATAGAGCGAAAAGTGAAGAGGGAAAGGCAAAAAAGATGATCACGGAGCTCTATGCCTACTATATGGATAATCCTGATGTGCTGCCAGAGGAATATCAATATTTGATGAGAGTGCGGGGACAGAGTGAGGAGAGAACCGTCTGTGATTACATTGCAGGCATGACAGATGGATATTCCATCGCAGTTTTTAAAAATATATTTGTGCCAAGATCGTGGAAGCTTTAGAGGGGGTAATTACTTTCATGTATTATAGTGAAGATTTGATTGAAGAGATTCGTATGAGAAATGACATTGTGGATGTGGTGTCAGGTTATGTACGGCTTCAGAGAAAGGGCACAACCTATTTCGGGCTGTGCCCGTTTCACAATGAGAAATCCCCTTCTTTTTCAGTGAGTGCTGGGAAGCAGATGTATTATTGCTTTGGTTGTGGCGCGGGAGGGAATGTTTTTACCTTTTTGATGGAATATGAGAGCTTGTCCTTTCCTGAGGCGCTGCAGCAGTTAGGAGAGCGCGCTGGGATAGAGCTTCCGAAAGAGGAAGAGATAAGCCCGCAGGCGAGGCGAGAGGCTGACAGAAAATCGATTCTTTTAGAGATACATAAGGAGGCGGCTAGATATTTTTACTATCAGCTTAAGAACGAGAGAGATCGCACTGGATGGGAGTATCTGGTTGGAAAAAGACGGCTTACCACCGCGACGATCACTAAGTTTGGGCTTGGTTATTCAGGAAAGAACAGCACACAGCTTTACCGTTATCTAAAACAGAAGGGTTATACAGATGAGTTGCTTAAAGAAAGTGGTCTGGTGACGATCGAGGAGAGAGGGGCACATGACAGATTTTGGAACCGTGTGATGTTTCCGATTATGGATGTCAGAAGTCGTGTGATAGGTTTTGGCGGCAGGGTGATGGGGGAGGGAGAGCCAAAGTATCTGAATTCCCCTGAGACAAAGATTTTTGATAAAAGCCGAAATCTGTATGGCTTAAATCTTGCGAGGCTGTCGAGACGGCAGAATATTCTTATCTGTGAGGGCTATGTGGATGTGATCGCACTTCATCAGGCAGGATTTGATAATGCGGTGGCATCGCTGGGAACCGCTTTTACTGGGGGACATGCCTCGCTTCTTAAAAGATATTCCAGCGAGGTGCTCTTGACTTATGACAGTGATAGCGCAGGTGTTAAGGCGGCGCTCAGAGCCATTCCGATTCTTAAGGAGGCGGGGCTTTCTGCAAAGGTAATCAGCATGAAGCCCTATAAAGATCCAGATGAATTTATCAAAAATCTGGGTGCAGAAGAATTTGAGAAGAGAATTGGGCAGGCGAGAAATAGTTTTCTGTTTGAGGTGGATGTGAAATATAGAGAGTACAATATGGCAGATCCAGAACAGAAGACGACATTTTATAATGAGATTGCAAAGATGTTGCTTGGATTTCCAGAGGAGCTTGAGAGAAACAACTATCTTGAGGCAGTGTGCAGGGAATACCAGATTCCCGCAGACAGTTTAAGAGGACTTGTAAATCGATATGCCTATCAGATGACAGAGCCATATGGAAAGCCAAGGGAGATCAAGAAGCAGAAGAAAGACAGCGTGGATGGTGTTCGCCAGTCGCAGAGGCTTTTACTTACGTGGCTGATTGAGGATACCAGTCTTTTTGATAAATTGAGAGGAATAGTAATCCCGGAGTATTTTACCGGGGAGCTGTATCAGAAAGCAGCAAAGCTTTTATTTGATCAATATCAGACGGAAGGGAGGGTGAATCCGGCAAAGATTATTAGTTGTTTTGAGACAGAAGAGGAGCAGCGGGAAGCAGCATCACTTTTCAATACTTCCATTCGCAGGGAAATGACAAGGAAAGAGAAAGAAAGGGCACTGAACGAGACGGTAAAAAGAGTGAAGGCCTACTGGTGTGAGTATGCAGCGGGAAATACAACAGAGCTGGCGGAGTTGATGGAAATCTCAAAAATCAAGCGCAGCCTTGACAATCTGCATATTTCTCTTGAATAGGGATAAAATATAAACAAGCTATGGAAGGATGGGCAGAATATGAGCGAAATCACGGTGGATTTTCAGGAAAAACTGAATGGACTTTTACAGTACGCAAAAAGCAAGAAAAATACGCTGGAATATACAGAAATCACGGATTATTTCGGGGATATGGAGCTTAGTGTAGAACAGTTAGATAAGATGATGGAGACACTGGAGAATCACAATGTAGATATTCTGCGCATTACCGAGGATGACGATGCGCTTCTTCTTCAGGATGAAGAAAATATGCTTTTGGATGAGGAGGAAGAGATCGATCTTGCCTCGATCGATTTAAGTGTCCCGGAGGGAGTGAGCTTGGAGGACCCGATCCGTATGTATCTAAAAGAGATCGGCAAGGTTCCTCTGCTCTCGAATGAGGAGGAGATAGAGCTTGCAAAGGGGATTCAGGAAGGGGACGAGGCTGCAAAAAAGCGTCTTGCGGAGGCGAATTTGCGCCTTGTGGTAAGTATTGCCAAGCGCTATGTGGGGCGTGGCATGCAGTTTTTGGATCTGATTCAGGAGGGAAATCTGGGACTTATCAAGGCAGTTGATAAGTTTGATTATCGGAAAGGATTTAAGTTCAGCACATATGCGACGTGGTGGATCAGGCAGGCGATCACGCGCTCGATTGCGGATCAGGCTAGGACTATAAGGATTCCTGTGCATATGGTAGAGACGATCAACAAGCTGATCCGCGTGTCCAGACAGCTTGTGCAGGAGCTTGGCAGAGAGCCGTTCCCGGAGGAGATCGCAGCTAAAATGGACATGCCGGTGGAGCGGGTGAGGGAGATTCAGAAGATTTCACAGGAGCCAGTTTCATTAGAGAGTCCGGTTGGCGAGGAGGATGAGAGTCATCTGGGGGATTTTATACAGGATGACAATATACCAGTGCCTGCGGATGAGGCGGCTTTTGTGTTCTTGAAGGAACAGCTTCTCGCTGTGCTGTCGACTTTGACAGAGCGGGAGCAGAAAGTTTTAAGGCTGCGCTTTGGTCTGGATGATGGGAGAGCACGCACGCTGGAGGAGGTCGGAAGAGAATTTAATGTGACAAGAGAGAGAATCCGCCAGATTGAGGCAAAGGCGCTGCGAAAGCTGAGACATCCGAGTCGAAGCCGGAAGCTTAAGGATTATCTGGAATAGAGGATGAGAGGCTGAAAATTGGATGAAAAGGAGAGAACCATGCAGATTTCAGAGAGGCTGATGACGGTTGCTTCCTTTGTGTCAGACGGGAGCAGAGTGGCAGACATCGGGACAGATCACGCCTATGTACCAATTTCATTGATGCTGGATAACAGAATAATATGTGCGCTTGCCACGGATGTGAGGGAAGGTCCACTTGCGCGCGCTAAGAAGCATATCAGAGAATATCAGCTTGAGAACAGCATCCATGTCAGGTTATCAGATGGCTTGTCTGCCTATCAGAAGGGGGAGGCGGACAGCATAGTGATCTCTGGCATGGGCGGGGCTTTGACGGAGCGCATCTTGACGGAAGGTGCTGGAAAATATGAGGGTGTCAGGGAACTTATTCTTTCTCCGCAGTCGGAGATATTTCTGGTAAGGATCTGGCTTAGGAAGAATGGCTGGCAGATTGAGAGGGAGACGATGCTTGTACAGGATGGCAAATACTATACTGTTATAAGGGCAGTTCCGGGAGAAGACGGAGAGGCTAGGCAAGTGGAGGATCAGTATGGTGGCTATCTTTTAAAGCATAAGCATCCTGTATTATTGAATTATTTATTGCAGGAGAGGGAAACGATACATAAAATTCTTGTCATGCTAAAAAAACAGATCGCAGAGAGCCAGAATCAGGCACATATTGAGAATAGAATAGGGGAGCTTACGGACAAACTTCTGCTTGTGGAGGAGGCATTATTATATTATGAAATGTAAGGATATTATGGAATTTTTGAATAAACTTGCACCTTTGTCATATGCGGAGAGCTGGGATAATGTTGGGCTATTGGTGGGAGATAACGATAAGGAGGTCAATACAATATTTCTTGCTGTGGATGCTACAGACCGGGTGCTTGATGAGGCGTGTGAGGCGGGTGCGGATATGCTGATCACACATCATCCGCTTATTTTTTCAGGGCTTAAGTCCGTGAATGAGGATCATTTTGTCGGCAGGCGGGTGCGCAGGCTGATACGGGAGGATATCTGCTATTGTGCGATGCACACAAATTTTGATATTGCAGGAGATATGGCGGGAATTGTGGTTGCGAGGCTGCCATTTTGGGAATCAAAGGTATTGTGTGAGACGGCGGATGGTTTCGGCTTGGGGCGGATTGGCCTTTTGGAGAAACCAATGTGTGTGGGAGAGCTTGTGGAGCTGATTAAGAAACAGTTTGACATTCCGAGTGTGGTACTTTATGGAAATCAGGATCAGGTAGTGGAGCGGATCGCAGTGCTTCCGGGCTCAGGAAAATCAGAGATTAAGGAGGCCATAAGGCAGTGTGCAGATGTTATGGTGACAGGAGATATTGATCACCATGTTGGAATTGATGCACTTGCCGAGGGAATGATACTGATTGATGCGGGGCATTATGGATTAGAAAAGGTATTTGTTGAATACATGAAGCATAGCTTGGAAAAAGAGTGGGGAGGCACTATCTGTGTGAGGACAGAGCAGATTATGCAGCCTTTTACGGTGTTATAAAGAACGGAGGGCAAGATTTGGATTCAGGGATAAAGATGACAACGATCGCCGTGTGTGGCGTTAAAAAAGAGTATCCGAGAGAGACGACGTATCGGGAACTTGCGAGGGAGTATCAGCCGGAATATTCGCATGATATTGTGTTAGTGAATGTGAATGGAAAGCTTCAGGAGCTTCACAAAAAGTTAAAACCAGACAGTGAAGTCACATTCGTCACCACCGCGGACAGTGCAGGGAGTTCTTCTTATAGAAGGAGCGTGACCCAGCTTATGTTAAAGGCAGTATATGATGTGACAGAGAAAGAGGAGCTTGAGAAGGTCAGTGTCTTATTTTCCTTAAGCAAGGGCTATTACTGCAAGGTTGCTGGAAAGGTGAAGGTGGATGAGGCATTTCTTGCCCGTGTGAAGGCACGTATGGATGAGATGGTCCGTATGGATATTCCGATAAAAAAGAAGAGTATTCACACGGATGACGCCATTATGTTGTTTAAGGATCAGCGGATGCATGATAAGGAGAAGCTGTTTCGGTACAGGCGTGTGTCTAAGGTGAATATCTACAGTATTGAAGAGTATCAAGATTATTATTATGGCTATATGGTGCCAAGCACAGGGTATCTGAAATATTATGATTTAAAATGTTATGACGAGGGCTTTGTGCTCTGTCTTCCTGAGAGGCATAAGCCGGAGGAACTGCCAGAATTTGATCCACAATGTAAGCTTTTCTATGTGCTGAATGAATCGAAGGAATGGGGAGAGCACCTAAAACTTGCCACGGTGGGGGATCTCAATGAGACGATCGCAAGAGGCGGATTAAATCAGATGATCTTAGTGCAGGAGGCGCTTCAGGAGAAGAAGATAGCAGAGATTGCACAGACGATCGCGCAGAGTAAAAGCAAGAAGATTATTATGATCGCAGGGCCGTCCTCCTCTGGTAAGACGACATTTTCTCATCGGCTTTCTGTCCAGTTACAGGCGCACGGGATGAACCCACATCCGATCGCCCTTGACAATTATTTTATTGACAGGGATAAGTGTCCGCTGGATGAGTATGGAAAACCTGATTTTGAAGGATTGGCTGCCTTAGATGTGGAATTATTTAACAAGAATATGACGGCGCTTCTTCGAGGGGAGAGTGTGGAGCTGCCCTATTATAATTTTAAGACAGGAAAACAGGAATATAAGGGAAATATTAAGAAGCTTGGCAGGGATGATATTCTTGTGCTGGAAGGGATCCATGGGTTGAATGATGCTCTGTCCTACACACTTCCAAAGGAGAGCAAGTATAAGATCTATATCAGTGCATTGACGCAGCTTAATATTGATGAGCACAATCGTATTCCATCCACGGATGGAAGGCTGATCCGCCGCATGGTGAGAGATTCCAGAACCAGAAATATCACAGCGAAGGGAACGCTCAGCATGTGGGATTCTGTGCGCCGCGGGGAGGAACATAATATCTTCCCTTATCAGGAACAGGCAGATGTTATGTTCAATTCGGCATTGATTTACGAGCTTGCTGTGCTCAAGCAATTTGCCGAGCCGATATTGTTCGGGATTGAAAAGGAAGATCCAGAATATTCTGAGGCAAAGAGACTGCTTAAATTTCTGGATTATTTTCTTGGAATACCGACAGATGATGTGCCAAAGAATTCCATTCTGCGCGAGTTTATAGGTGGGAGCTGCTTCCATGTGTAGAAGCCTTCCTGATTACATTTAGAGCTTATTCCTATATAGAAGCAATCAATATAGGGAAGGCATGGGTATCAATATGGAAATGGATTATATGCTGCTTGTGGATACAGCAGTGCTGGCGGGCGAGATTATGTTGGAGAGCGGAGCGGAGGCGTACCGCGTGGAGGATACAATCAGTCATTTTCTCCATACAGCACAGCTTAAGCACGCACAAGTATTTGTGACAATGACAGGGATCATTGCGACTCTCTCTGATCCTGCGATCGAGGCAATCACAGTGGTGCGCCGTGTGAACCGACGAAGAACCAATCTAAATAAGATATATTTGGTCAATGATGTATCCAGAAAATTTTCAAAGGGTGAGATGGAATTAAAGGATGCTTTTTCTGAATTAAAACAGATACGGAAAAAGGAACAATATTCCCTTCGCACAAAAAGCTTGGGGATTGTGCTCACCTCCGCTTTCTTTTGTATGCTGCTGGGAGGAAATCTTTATGAGACGATGGTGGCAGCGGTGGTCGGCACCATCTTAAGCTTTTTGATGTGGGCAGGGGAGAAGATTGGTCTTCAGGGGTTTCTTCTGGATGGTTTTAATACATTGCTTGTCGTGTTTGCTTCCATGATAATCTGTCATTTTATCTGGCTTCCTGTGCGGACAGATATGATTATTATAGGCGGAATTATGCCGATGGTGCCGGGTGTGGCAATCACCAACGCCATTCGGGATACGCTTCAGGGTGACTATGTGTCAGGGGGCGCCAGAATGATGGAGGCATGCATGGAGGCGGGCGCGATCGCCTTTGGGGCATGCATTGGGATTCTTCTGTATCGCGCGATATTATAACAGAGGGAAAGATATGAGAATAATTATTCAGACAATGGGGGCATTTGTTGCAGTGCTAGGATTCTCCACCGTGATGGAAGTGCCAAAAAAGCTTTTGATTCATACAAGCATCATTGGGGCAGTGGGGTGGCTGGTTTATTTGATAACATGCAGGTGGGGGCTTTCCACAGTGATGGCAAGCTTCTGTTCAGCGAGCGTGATCTCATTGATGTCGCATATCAGTGCCCGCAAGTTAAAGTCTCCTGTGACAGTTTTTCTGATAGGAGGGATACTTCCGCTGGTGCCGGGAGCAGGCATGTACCGCACCGCATACAGTTTAATTATGGAAACATCACAGCAGGTATATAAAAACTTACAGGAAACACTCCTGATTGCAGGAGCGATAGCAGTTGCGATCTTTATCACAGATTCGGTATTTCGTCTGTTTACTGCACATAGACATTAGCCTGTTATTGGCAATATTGCCACACAAGCTATCATTATATAAGAAAGTATTTTTTACCAAAAATAAGTTTACAGATTATTATAATTGAGTGTTAATGATATACTTTATCTTATGTTAAAAATAGGTTTATTATTTTCTGGAAATGGTTCGTCCAGCGAACTGTCTGTGGTCCTCCGTCACCCCCCCCCGCTTGCGCTTAGTGAAAAACGCAGCGGACGCTAAGCTCGAAACTACCTCGCTAAGCGCCGGTGTTATTCAATAGGTTCCTTGAGAACCACAGACAGTTCGCTGGACTGTTTTATCAATAAGACAAGACACATTGTCATTTTGCTTTTTTAGGTTTGATAGATCGTTTTTGTTGTCTTCTTTCAGATCGTTTGATGTTTTATGAATACAAACGAAGGCAAAAACCTCGTTGTTTGCAATGGAGCTTTTGATTCTTGCCGCAGTCGGTATATGGAGCTGTCGCAAGAAGCGTTACCTACACAGAAAATAGCAGACTGGTTATACGGACCATAGCAATGAAACGCCAATGAAACACGACAGTTGACAGAGAGATATTTTTATGTTATCGTTTGCTGTGGAAGAGAAAGGAGCTGTTGGACGATGGAGAAAAAACCATTTGTAACACTGGAAAAAATACAAGAGATTGTGAAGGAGTTTCCCACTCCTTTTCACATATACGATGAAAAGGGAATACGTGAAAACGCGAGAAAATTAAAGCAAGCATTTGCGTGGAACAAAGGCTATAAAGAATTCTTTGCAGTCAAGGCTACCCCAAATCCATATCTGATGGCAATTCTTAAGGAAGAGGGGATTGGCGCAGACTGTTCATCTTATACAGAGCTTCTGCTCTCCGACAAGGTTGGCTTAAAGGGACATGAGATTATGTTTTCTTCTAATGTCACCCCGGCAGAGGACTTTCAGTTGGCATCAAAGCTCGATGCGCTTATTAATTTTGATGATATTACACATATAGATTTTTATGAGAAGCTTGCACCATTTAAGGAAACTATGTGTTGCAGGTATAATCCGGGTGGGGAATTTAGGATTCACAACCAGATTATGGACAACCCTCAGGATGCAAAATATGGGCTTACCAGACCACAGATGACAGAGGCATTTTTAAAACTCAAGGCAAAGGGTGTGAAGCATATGGGAATACATTCTTTCTTGGCGAGCAATACAGTGACGAATGATTATTATCCAACACTTGCAAAGCTGCTGTTTCAGACTGCCGTGGAGCTTACCAAAGAGACGGGGATGCATATCTCTTTTATCAATCTGTCCGGCGGCGTGGGAGTGCCATACAGACTGGATCAGGAGCCCAATGATATTATGGCGATCGGTGAGGGGGTAAGGCAGGCATTTGAGGAGATCCTTGTTCCAGCAGGTATGGGAGATGTCGCGATCTATACAGAGCTTGGAAGATATATGCTTGCTCCCTATGGGCACTTGATTGCGCAGGCTATTCACGAAAAGCACACTTATAAGGAATATATTGGCTTGGATGCATGTGCAGCGAATCTTATGCGCCCGGCGATGTATGGAGCGTATCACCATATCACTGTGCTTGGCAAGGAGGATGAACCTTGTGAGTATACCTATGATATCACAGGGGGCTTGTGTGAGAATAATGATAAATTCGCTATAGATAGAAAGCTTCCAAGAATTGAGATCGGTGACTATCTCGTACTTCATGATACAGGAGCGCACGGTTTTTCCATGGGCTATAATTATAATGGAAAGCTGCGATCGGCGGAGCTGCTCTTAAAAGAAGATGGTGAGGTAAAATTAATACGACGTGCTGAGACACCAGAGGATTATTTTGCTACTCTTGACTTTACACATCTTCCATAAAACAGATATCTGTCTTGGATAAAGTATAGATTTTTAAAAATGTAGTAAACTGGTATTTAGAATAGAGAAAATATATAGTTTCACAGATGAACAACTGTATTTGTAAAAAAAACATATCTTGACAATTTGTCGGATATGGCGTATTATGTCAACATGCGAGTGTGCACGCAGAATAGGGAGTTATCTGTTTGATGCAAAGTGCTAAAGTGGCAAAGTATACAAGGTACAATGCAGAAAGCGATTATGCACACAGGAAATGTTAAAAGGAGGAAAGATATGATGAAAAACAAGAAGTTTCTTGCTCTTGTGTTGGCGTCTACCATGGTTGTCTCACTGACAGGTTGTGGTGGAGATTCAAATAAGCAGACCACACAGGGCAGTACAGAGCCTACTACATCCAGCACTACTCAGAGTACTACCAGTACGCAGGGCGGAGATACCTCTGATCAGGAGTATGTATATAAGGATGCAGTGAGTGTGCTCTCTGCAAACTGGAATCCACATACTTATCAGACCGTGGATGATGGCTATCTTTTAAACTATATTGCATGTGGTTTTTATGAGCCAGTGTATAATGATGAGCTGCATCCAGTGGAGGGACTGGAGCCATATGCTGGTTATAAGTTTATTCCGTCGATGGCTGCAAGTGATCCGGTTGATGTGACAGAGAAGATAAAGGCAGAACATCCTGAATTTGGTATTCCTGAATCTGCATCAGAGGGTTACGCTTATACCATTGACCTGAACCAGCAGGCGCAGTGGGCAGATGGTACACCAATTAATGCAGATAGTTATATATATTCTATGAAAGAATTGTTGAATCCAAAGGCGAATAATTATCGTGCAACGGATTTCTATAATGGAGAGTTCGTAATTGCAGGAGCTGAGGCTTATGCGAACAGCGGTAAGAGAAAATTCCAGATTAACTCTGAGGATGGAGAGACCATGGCATATGCCCTTGCAGATTTGGTTAAGGGTGAGGATGGAACCTATTCTACAGCGGAGGGGTATCCTGTTTTCTTTGGCTTAAATGAAAATTATGCGTGGATGGGCGGCAAGTCCTTGAATGATTATCATACATCAGGGCATATCTCAGACGAGGTGTGGAATGTGCTCTCTGAGGCTGCTGATGCACAGAATTACTGTCCAGTGACAGACGACACAATCGCAGCTCTTTATCAGTTCACAGGAAGTGATACATGGGGGAATGAGCCACAGGAGCAGCTGGGCTATTATATGTCTGTTGCTGTTTCCTACTATCCTGAGGTAGATTTCTCCAGCGTAGGACTATTTAAATCCGGTGATTACCAGATTACGATAGTATTTAGCAATTCACTTAGTGGATTTAACCTTTATTATAATTTATCTACTCCGACATGGCTTGTAAAAGAGGATCTGTATGAGGCAAATAAGAAGATCAATGGAGAAGCATATTCTTCTACTTATAACAGCAGTGTAGAGACCTCCAGCAGCTATGGACCATATAAGTTGGTAGAGTTCCAGTCAGATAAGGCTCTTCGTCTTGAGAAAAATGAGAACTGGTTTGGCTATACAGATGGACAGCATACCTATAAGGATCCAACAGACGGACAGGTTTATGATATGTGGCAGTCCACGGCGATCGAGTGTCAGGTAGTGGCAGAGTCAGCAACCCACAAGATGATGTTCCTTAAGGGAGAGTTGATGACCTACGGTCTTGGCGCAGATGATTTTGATACCTACAGAAATAGTGAGTATGCATTTGCGACTCCAAAGACCACCACATTTTTCTTTATTATTAATGGATATATGGATGCCATTAAGAATCGTGAGGCAAGCAGTGATTTTGACAAGACAAAGTATGATTTGGAGACAATGACACTTAAGTCCTTCAAGCAGGCTTTGGCAGTGACATATGATAAGGAATTATTTGCAGGAACGATATCTCCTTCCAGAAAGGGTGGTTATGGACTGATTGGAACTACCTATGTATATAATCCATCTACTGGTGCGAAGTATCGTGATACCGATCAGGCGAGACAAGTTTTGTGTGATTTCTATTCTGTAGATACCTCCAAGTTCAGCAGTCTGGAAGAGGCGGTGAAGTCTATTACAGGTTTTGATCCAGAAGAGGCAAAGGTACTGTACAAGCAGGCATTTGACGAGGCTTTGGCTGCAGGCTTTATCACAGATCAGGATGGCGACGGAATCTCTGATCAGACTGTTCGCATTGAGTATGCTATGAGTACAGATCCGAACGACTTCTTGACAAAGACCATTAACTACCTGAATGAGAAGATGAAGGAAGTGACAGCAGGCACACCATTTGATGGAAAAATTGAGTTTGTAATGTCCGCGAATTATGGAAATGAGTGGAGCAACAAATTGAGATCTGGTCTGGCTGATACTGCATTGGCAGGGTGGAGTGGTTCTTCAATGAATCCATTTGATGTTATTCGTCTGTATACAAATGGAACAGACCAGCAGTATGATGGCAAGTGGTTTGATGCAAGCAAGGTTGATATGACATTGGAGCTTAATGGAGAGTCTATTACCATGAACTTAAGACAGTGGTCAGAGGCTCTGCTTGGAACAACGATTACAAAGGATGGAAAAGACTATAACTTTGGTGAGGCGTTTGCTGATGTTGATACTAGATTAACCATTCTGGCATCCTTGGAGGGACAGATTCTTCAGACCTACAATTATATTCCTATGCTTGAGGATGCTAGTATGGGTCTTCTGACACAGCAGGCATACTATGTTGTGGATGATTTTAGTCCTCTGATGTCACGTGGTGGTATTCAATATCTGAAGTACAATTACAGCGAGAGTGAGTGGGCAGCATATGTTACAGAACAGGGCGGTGAGCTGAAATACTAGAAGCAGTGTGAAAGTATATTTCACATCCTGATGTACGCCGCTTTGGCGTGGCGGGCAGACGGGAGGTAGCATGATATATCTGCTTCACTACTTGCAAACTAAGCATGGTTTCACAAAAAGCAGGGATTTTTGGGGCATTGTGCCCCTTAAATGCCTGCTATTAGTGCAAAGGCCCCTGTGCAAATGGAGGCTTTGTTCAAGTTTGTGGGACGCAAAAAACCGGTCGGAGGTAATGTATGGGAAAATACGCTGTAAAAAGAATATTGTTGATGTTGATGACATTGTTTGTCATCACTTTTATGTGTTTTGTGTTAATTAGGATGCTCCCTCTGGCTGAGCTTCCTATTGGCGATCCTCATTCGGATGTAATTGAGGCGCGGAGGGAGGCGGCTGGGTATAATAAGCCCTATCTGGTTCAATTTGGCTTTTTTTTGAGAAATATTTTTACAAAATGGGACTGGGGAGTTAGTGATGTTCTCTACTTCGGGCAGGAGGTAGCAGATATTTTTGTTTCAAAGCTTCCTGCTACTATGGTTGTCAATCTTTATTCTATCATATTTAGTATTCCTATCGGAATTATCCTTGGCATCTTTGCAGCTATTAAAAAGAATAGCTGGATAGATCACACGATTTCAACATTGACTATGGTGTGCATATCCGTTCCTTCTTTCGTATATGCATTTATTATACAGTACTTTTTATCTTATAAGCTGGGCTGGTTTCCTTTTTTGATGAAGTCCGGCACTAATTTCTTTACGTGGAGCATGTTTGTCAGTATGCTTCCAGCCGTGATATCCTTGTCCATGGGCGTGATCGCGGGCTTTACGAGAACGACACGCGCTGAGCTTACAGAGGTACTCACCAGTGAGTTTATGCTGTTGGCAAGGACAAAGGGACTGACAAGAACACAGGCTACGGTTCGTCATGCCATGAAAAATTGTATGGTGGTTGTGCTGCCGTCCATTTTTGGACAGTTTATCAGCATCATGTCAGGTTCCCTGATTATTGAGAAGATTTTTTCGGTGCCGGGTGTGGGGCAGCTCTACTTAAATTCCATTAACGGCAGGGATTATCCTATGTTTACCATGTTGGTGGTGTTCTACACTTCCGTCAGCTTGGCTGCAAGTATTGTGGTTGATATTAGTTATGGATTTATTGATCCCCGTATTAGAATGGGTTCGAAAAAGTGAGGAAATGGGCTATGGAGAGAAAAGGACAGGAATTGGAACGTATTCCAAAGGAGAAATTTGAATTTGCACAGCTTGACAAGACAATTCAGGATAAAAAGTTCGATACCAAAACCCGTGGCTTTTTTGCGGATGCCATGCTTCGGTTTAAGAAGAATAAGTCTTCTGTGGTAGCTGCCTATATACTCGCTTTGCTTGCGCTGTATGCAATTTTGGCACCGATTATCGCCCCGATCAAGATGGATAATAAGGATAAAGTATATACAAACACTCCTCCTTATATCAGAGCGATCGCTGATTTGGGATGGGGAATTTTTGACGGTGCAGTGGTGCATGAGAGCCAGAATGAGGCACAGATGAATTACTGGAAGGGCATCGGGGTGGAGACGGGATATAATCCTGTTTTAAAGATTCTGGGAACTTCTGAGACGGTATCAAAGTACAAGGGACAGGATAGGATCTCGTATTCTTACAAGATGTCAACGAATAAGTACTATGATGTCGGTGTGGTGTACCGTGTGTTTTCTTATAATGAGTTTGAGAATATTCAAAAATGGCAGAATGAGACGGGAATACAAGTCATTTACCCATATGTGGAGCCGGAATCAATCAGTGGAATCAATGACAATCCAAATCTGTGGTATCAGGTGGATGCAAAGGGTTCTGCGGTGCTTGATGAGAATGGAAATTTTGTACCTGTATATTCCACTAATTCTGCGATAGAGGGTGCGCCGTATAACAGTATTCGGATTCCGGGCGATGATGGCAGCTATATCTACAGTGTGCGCAAGTCAGGTTCCGTGCAGGCACGTGTGTGCTATTACAATTATTATCAATATCTGAATGGGTACGAGCCTCTGTATCTGCTGGGCACCAGTGTGCTGGGACAGGATCTATTCTGTGGTATAGGTGTCGGAGCAAGATTTTCTTTGATTTTCGCTATTGTTGTATCAGCCATCAATCTGACAATCGGTGCGATCTATGGAGCGATTCAGGGATATTATGGCGGCACGATCGATATTGTTATGGACCGTTTTGCGGATATTTGCTCTGGTATTCCTATGATCGTTGTAACAGTATTGTTCCAGCTCCATCTTGCGGCTAAGGTGGGAACAGTGGGAGCCTTTTTGTTCGCATTTGTAATGACTGGGTGGATTAGCATGAGCGCGCTGACCAGAAAACAGTTCTACCGCTTTAAGGGGCAGGAGTTTGTCTTTGCGGCGAGAACACTTGGCGCTTCGGACAAGCGATTGATGTTCAAGCATATTTTTCCAAATGCCATGGGTACTATTATCACAAGTTGTGCGCTTATTATTCCTTCTGTAGTACTATCAGAGACAACGATGACTTATCTGGGAATTATCAATATTGCAGACTTTGCTGGAACCAGCATTGGTACACTGCTGGCACAGGGGCAGCCTTCGATGCTGACAGCGCCTCATGCCATGTTTTTCCCTTCGATATATTTTGCGTTGCTGTTGATCTGCTTTAATCTGTTCGGCAATGGTCTGCGCGATGCATTTAACCCTACAACAAGAGGAGTGGAGGACTAAGATGGAGAAAAAATTATCAGTCAGGAATCTTACTGTATCCTTTCGAACCTCCAACGGCAGAGTACAGGCTGTGCGTGGCATTAATTTTGAGCTTGCCAAAGGAGAGACATTGTCCATCGTGGGTGAGTCTGGTTCTGGAAAATCTGTGACAAGCAAGGCAATACTTGGAATACTCGCGGGAAATGCGATTATTGAGGGCGGGGAGATTATCTATGACGGCAAGGATCTGTTAAAGCTGTCGGAGAAGGAATTTCATTCTATCCGCGGAGACAAGATCGCGATGATCTTTCAGGACCCTATGTCCAGCCTTAATCCAATTGTGCGGATTGGACGTCAGCTCACAGAGGCGATGATCCTGAAAGGAAAAGCACGCCAGAGGGAGAGCCGCAAATGCTTTAATGAATATCTAAAAAACTTAAAGCAGAATATGACAGCAGCGATCGCTGGAGAGGATAAGGAGAAGGCAGCGCTTCTTGCGAAGAAATGTGAGGATTTTAATAAATTTGAATACCAGCATCTAAAGCTGGAGGGAGCTTATCGCACCGCCCATGAGGCAGCTTTGGAGGCGGTTGATGATATAGAAGCACTTGTCTTTGAGATGGAGAAGAATGAGGTTAAGGATGCCGCGTATCGTCTGAAAGAGCTTGTAAAGCTTTTGAAGGCTTCTGTTCACGAGTATGTCGTGAAGGAGGAGGCAGACAGGCTGAAGGTGCTGACAGCAGAGCTTGAAAATGATGTGAAGAATGTGAAAAAACAGGATGCACATTTTGACTCCATTATTGGCAGGCTTAAGGAGGCGGATGAGATCTTAAAAAGAGCTACCGCCAAGGAGGAGCCAAATTTCTTCTGTATGGGCTATTATCAGACATTCAGTGGAAAGGAGCTTCCTGATAAGGGAGATATCACTGAGCTTAACAAATATCTGCGCAAATATCTGGATGATAATTTTATGTTGGATTTTATCGCGGATGCCAAGAAGGGCATGATATATGCTGCGGAGTTATCCTACAAGAAGAAGCAGGAGGCAATTGATGCCTTAAAGAAATATCTTCTAGTATTTGAGAAGAGTGAGCTGGATGAGAAGGAGAGCCGGGAGGCAGTTAAGGTTCTTTCGGAAAAGGTACTTGCAACCATCAATCATATGGAGGTTGTGAAGGACAATCTTACTTATACGTTTCCGACTAGATTAAAGAGCGAGGTAGATCGGTATTTTTCTTCTATTGCAAAAAATAAAGAGGAGAATAACCGTTATGCCAAGGCTAAGGTTAAGTATGATAAGCTTGTAAGCCGCGGGAAAACTCCTGAGTGGAAGGTTGTGGAGGCAAAGCTTACAGATCTGGACGAGGTAAGACAGGATATCTGCTATCAGCTTACACGTATGATCGATCACTATCAAGCTTCTCTCTCTGCCAAGGACAAAAGAGATTTTGACGCTGAGACAGAGGCAGGCATTGACTATCTGAAGGAAAATGCTTCAGGTGTGGTAAATAAAGTGACAAAACAGATCGCGAAGGCAAAGGCGATCAAGCTGATGGAGGAGGTTGGTATTGCGGAGCCAAGAAAACGCTACCGTCAGTATCCATTTGAATTTTCAGGTGGTATGCGCCAGCGTATTGTAATAGCGATTGCCTTGGCGGCAAACCCTGATATTCTGATCTGTGATGAACCCACGACAGCGCTCGATGTGACGATTCAGGCACAGATTTTGGAATTGATTAACAAATTAAAAAGAGAACGCCATCTTTCCATTATTTTTATCACGCACGATCTTGGTGTTGTGGCTAATATGGCAGACCGAATTGCAGTTATGTATGCAGGCAAGGTGGTGGAGTACGGCACGGCGGAGGATATTTTCTATCGTGCTGCGCATCCATATACATGGGCGCTTCTGTCTTCCATGCCAGATTTGGATACCAATGAGAAGCTGGAGGCGATACCCGGAACTCCTCCTAACATGATCTATCCTCCTGTGGGAGATGCTTTTGCGGCGAGAAATAAATATGCGATGCAGATCGATTTTGAGCGGCAGCCGCCAATGTTCCAGATTACTGAGACACATCACGCTGCTACATGGCTGCTTCATCCTGATGCACCTAAGGTAGATCCGCCAAAGATTATTGCAGAGAGAATTGCTAGGATGCAGGGCAGAAGGGAGAACGAAGATGGAGAAGAATAAAGAGAAAAACTTCCAGAAGAAAAATGCTTCCTCCGATGAGGTGCTGCTAAAGGTGGAGCATCTCTGCCAGTATTTCCCCATGGGCAGCACAGAGCTGAAAGCGGTGGATGATGTCAGTTTTGAGATTAAGAAGGGCGAGGTGTTCGGGCTGGTGGGTGAATCAGGATGCGGTAAGACCACCACGGGGCGCTCCATTATCAAGCTGTATAATATCACTTCAGGAAATGTATATTTTAAAGGAATCCGCATTGGTGCAGGAAAGCGCTCTTATGTAAATGCCATTAAGGAGGCAAAGGCCACCTATAAAGAGAAAATGTCTGCGGCAAAGAGCGACGAGGAGAAACAGCGCTTAAAGAAAGAGCTGGATTCTATTATAGCTGACAATAAGCAGAAAATTAAGGAAGCACAGTACGATCAGAAAAACTGTGATAAAGAGTACTCTGATAAATTAGTAAAAGAGCTGAAAGAAAACTATCTGCCAAAACTGGAAAAAGCACAGGGTGAGGAGAAAGAGAAGCTGAATAAGATATATAAGAAGGAGCTTCACAAGGCTAAGCGCACAAAGCTGGTGACGCAGATCCAGATGATTTTTCAGGACCCTATCGCTTCTCTTGACCCAAGAATGACCATACGAGAGATTATCTCGGAGGGACTTGTGATTCAGGGAGAGAAGGATAAGGCGGTACTAGAACAGCGTGTCTATGAGATGCTTGAGGTTGTTGGTCTGGTGCGTGAACATGCGGCAAGATACCCACATGAGTTTTCAGGCGGACAGAGGCAGCGTATCGGCGTAGCGCGGTCTGTAATTATGAATCCCGATCTTATTATTGCTGACGAGCCGGTATCAGCGCTTGATGTTTCCATTCAGGCTCAGGTTATCAATCTGTTGAATGATCTGAGAGAGAAGATGGGGCTGACTATTTTATTTATCGCTCATGACCTCTCGGTAGTAAAATATTTCTCAGATAGAATTGGTGTCATGTATTTTGGCAAGATGGTGGAGCTGGCATCCTCAGATGAACTTTTTAAAAATCCTCTGCACCCATATACCAGATCACTTCTGTCAGCGATCCCGCTCCCAGATCCGATCTATGAGAAGAAGCGGAAGAGAATCACATATAATCCTCTGGCAGAACATGATTACAGTGTAGAAGCACCAAGTTTTAGAGAGATCAAGCCGGGACACTTTGTACAGTGTAATCAGGCAGAGTTTGACGAATATAAAAAGATATTAAAGGATTAAGAGAAAAGAGCATTGTGGGTAGATGGTGAGAAATAGAGGTGAGGAATGAGCAGAAGGCATATACTGAAATATACCGCAGGTGTGTTATTTGCACTGGCAGTGTTTATCGCAGGAGTCTTTGCACAGGGGCTGTTTCAGGAGCCGGATATGGCAGAGCGCTTTGGAATCCTGTCTAATTGCTTTCTGTTCCCTGCAGTGCTGATAGGAGGCATCGGTGCGCTGAGCTGGATTGCCAATGAAGGGACTTTTGATATGCTGAGCTATGGGTTTGGAATATTTTTACAGTTTCTTCATCCACGGAAAAAATGGGAGAGCTTTTATGAGTATAAGATGAGGAAGCAGGAGAATCAGAAGGGATGGCTGAAGCATTATCTTGTGATAGGTCTCGTGTGCTTTATAGCAAGCGTGATTTGTCTGATTTTATATAATATGGTATAACTTCTTGTAAATTTTATACTTTATCTACTGTTAAAAATTTGCTGTATCATTTTCTGGAAAGGTCCGTCCAGTGAACTGCCTGTGGTCCTCCGTCACCCCGCTTGCGCTTAGTGAAAAACGCAGCGGACGCTAAGCTCGAAACTACCTCGCTAAGCGCCAGCGTTTTTCAATAGGTTCCTTGAGAACCACAGGCAGTTCACTGGACTGTTTTTATCAGTAGAGTAAAACACGTTGTAATTCTACTTACCTAGGATTGAGATATATTTTTTATTATCTGCTTTAAGAGAATTTGATAATCTATAAATATAGACGAAATAAATATAGATCTACAAATATATATACAGAATCACAATGTATCTAAAATTTCCAATAAAGCAGTATAGCCAGTCCTCTGTTTTTCCGTAATTTTACTCATCATTCTATATGGTTTCTTCTACTTCTATGTTTCATCTATTCTGTCGTAGCTTTGTCCCATACGAATAGAAAAAAGAAAGCTTTTCTGGAGCGTTGATTTTTTATGAAATCAAAAAATAGAAAAGAATCAATAAGAAAAAAATCAACCCATATCCTATAGAAAGATGAAAAGACAACCATATATGTTACTCAATCACGTATCTGACAAACAGAAAACCAGCCCAGCCGAATCCCTAGTATCCTCAAGGAACCTATTGAAAAACGTCGGCGCTTAACGAGGTAGTTTACGAGTTTAGCGGCCGTTACGTTTTTCACTAAGCGAGAGCGGGGTGACGGAGGATACTAGGGATTTGGCTGGGCGGCCCTTTCTCAGAAATGATTTCTTTCATTTAAGATAAAATTTTAATTATACCAAAAGTTATGGCTTTTTGTCGTGGCATTGTATAATAAGGATGTTCCATAGAGCGGGATATTCTTATTATTGTATAAAGAGCAAAGAGATGATAGATAAAATTTATTATTTGCACTCTTCCTTCAATCAATATTATCTGATTATCTTTCTATCGATATGATTCACATAATGGCTTGGCGACTCTTTTATGGTTCATTGATTTATGCGTTTGCTGTGGATTAATAGAATACACATTGACAACCATATAGAATCATGTTATAGTAAAACCAATGAAATACCTTGGTAGAGGTTGCGTTTTTCATCAGTAAGCTGCAAGATATGCAGGAGATAGGAGATTGTAGCTGAAAGGGGAGGACGCCGAAGGGGGAAGGTGAATCCTGATGCTTTTTCTCTGGGCATGCAGTTAAGAGCTGTATGACTGTCATCAGTGATGATGGGGCGCTACGAAAGGATAGTTTTGGCTATGTGAAGCTGCCGCCCTTTTTCTGGGCGGTTTTTGTATGTGCGGGAGTGTGTAGGGAAATTAGCAGCGAAAGCTGCGCGTCCCGCGCGGTGAGTAGGGGAAGTGATATTCCCTGCTTGATTGTATTTCTGTGTATTGTTCAGGAACTATATGTAGTTAGATGCATAAGGAATATAGAGACAATGATTCAGGAGGGAACGATATGGCAATTTTTAAAGGCTCAGGTGTTGCGATCATAACACCTTTTACCAGTGACAATCAGGTGGATTATGATAAATTAGGAGAGCTGATTGATTTTCAGGTGGAGAACGGAACAGATAGTATTATTATCTGTGGAACAACAGGAGAATCTTCTACTTTATCACACGAGGAGCATATTGCGTGTATCCGCTATGCAGTGGAAAAGACAGCAAGGAGAATCCCGGTTGTGGCAGGAACGGGTTCCAACTGTACAGAGACAGCGATATATTTATCGCAGGAGGCTCAGAAGGCAGGTGCTGATGGAATTTTGCTGGTAACTCCTTATTATAACAAGGCGACGCAGAATGGACTGATTCGGCATTTTACCGCGATAGCAGAGTCGGTGGAGCTTCCAGCTATTCTCTATAATGTGCCGAGCAGAACAGGGTGCAACATTCTGCCTGAGACGGCGGCTAAGTTGGCTTTTGATGTCACGAATATTGTGGGTATCAAGGAGGCAAGTGGAAATATCAGCCAGATTGCTCAGCTTGCTGCGCTGGCGGACGGAAAAATTGATATTTATTCTGGCAATGATGATCAGATTGTACCGATACTCTCTCTTGGAGGAATTGGCGTGATCTCTGTGCTTGCCAATGTGGCGCCAAGGCAGACACATGATATTGTGGCGGAGTATTTGGCTGGGAATATAGACCAGAGCAGGAAGCTGCAGCTTAAGGCACTTGCTTTATCCAATGCTTTATTTAGCGAGGTGAACCCAATTCCTGTGAAGGCAGCATTGAATATGATGGGGTATCAGGTGGGAGGTCTCAGGGCACCTCTCACGGAGATGGAGTCTCAGAATCAGGAAAAATTGAGAAAGGTGCTGGCAGAATATGGTTTATTGACTGACTAGCAGAAATGAGGATGATATGACTAGAGTGATTTTGTGTGGCTGCAATGGTAAGATGGGGCAGGTTGTCACTTCCTTTGCAGGTGAAGATGCACAGATAGAGATTGTGGCAGGTATTGATATTTCTGGAGAGCAGAAAAATTCTTACCCAGTGTTTCAAAGATTTTTGGATTGTCAGGTAGAGGCAGATGTGATCATTGATTTTTCTGCTCCGCAGGTTCTGGATGAGCTACTTGTCTACTCGATAGAGAAGAAGGTTCCCGCGGTGTTGTGTGGTACTGGATATTCCAAAGAAGAGATAGAAAGGATTGGGGAGGTATCTAAGCAGGTGGCGATACTTCGCTCAGCGAATATGTCGCTCGGCGTCAATATCTTGCTCAAGCTTGTGCAGACAGCCGCGAAGGTGTTGTCAGAGGCGAATTTTGACATGGAGATTGTGGAGAGACATCATAATCAGAAGGTGGATGCGCCAAGTGGCACAGCTCTTGCTCTGGCAGACGCGATCAATCAGGTTCTTTCTGAGGAGTATGCATATACGTATGATCGCTCAAAGGAGAGGATGAAGCGCAAAAAGAAGGAAATTGGCATCAGTGCTGTGCGGGGAGGAACGATTGTCGGGGAACATGAAGTGATCTTCGCAGGTGCAGATGAGGTAATAGAATTAAAGCATACGGCATATTCTAAGGCTATCTTTGGTAAGGGGGCCTTGGCGGCGGCGAAATTCTTAAAGGGAAGAGAAGCCGGGATGTATGATATGAGTGAAGTCATCGGATAAGCGAGAAGGGTGAGGCCGGCAGCGGTCTCATCTTTTTGCGCTTAGGTGTGCTAAAAGAGCTGCATAGGAAAATTGGCCAAGTAAATGTTTTTACCTTCATAGAATGGACACAATTTTCTGATAAGATAAGTCTTGATTTGGGCGCGGGAAGAAGCAGATTCCATTATTGCGCTAAATGGTAAGGAGGTAACATCTTGATAGAAGTGAAGAATCTGGTAAAGCAGTATGGGGATCATGTGGCAGTGGATCACTTAAGCTTTACCGTGGAAAAGGGTCAGATATATGGCTTTTTGGGTCCCAATGGTGCCGGAAAGTCCACGACCATGAACATTATGACCGGTTATCTGTCCGCGACGGAGGGAGAGGTGCTGATCAATGGTCACAGCATCTTTGAGGAGCCGGAGGAGGCGAAGAAATGCATCGGTTATCTGCCGGAGCTCCCACCGCTGTATATGGATATGACACCCTTAGAGTATCTATATTTTGTGGCGGAGCTTAAGAAGATTCCGAGGACGGAGCGCGCGCAGATGATAGCGGATATTATGAAGCTGGTGAAGATCACAGATGTCTGTGAGAGATTGATCCGCAATCTGTCCAAGGGCTATCGGCAGCGTGTGGGGCTTGCTCAGGCGATGATGGGCTATCCTGAGATTATTATATTGGATGAGCCGACGGTGGGACTGGATCCAAAGCAGATTATAGAGATCCGCGATCTGATAAAGACATTAAGCAAAAAGCATACGGTTATTCTAAGCTCACATATTTTATCTGAGATCAGCGCAGTGTGTGATTATGTTATGATTATTGCACATGGTAAGTTGGTTGCGAGTGATACGCCAGATAATCTAAGTAAGCTTATGTTGGGCTCCAATGTGCTGGATCTGACAGTGAAGGGCAATAAGACTATGATCCGTGAGATGGTGTCAGCACTGCCTGATATAGATAGTGTGGAGGTGCATGATTCCGCTGAGCCAAGCTGTGTGGATATTGTGGTGAAATCCCCTCAGAATATAGATGTGAGGGAAGAGCTTTTCTATAAGTTCAGCGATGCAAAATGTCCGATTATGATGATGAAATCTTCAAATATGTCCTTGGAGGAGGTATTCCTTGAGCTGACGAACGACAAGGCTTCTGCAAAGCAGGAAAGAAAGAAAACCTTCTTTAAGAAGAAAGAGTCAGAGGAAAACACAGAAAAGGAGAACAGCAATGAAGGCGATTTATAAAAAAGAATTCAAATCCTATTTTAATTCCATGATGGGCTATGTTTTTGTTGCGTTTGTCCTTCTGGCGGTCAGCATATATTTCTCAGCGTTTAATCTGGGAATGGGATACCCTTTAATGGGAAGTACGTTATCCTCTGTTGTATTTTTATTTTTAATTCTTGTTCCGATCCTTACCATGAGGAGCTTGTCGGAGGAGCAGAAGAATAAGACAGATCAGCTTTTGTACACTTCTCCGGTTTCTGTGGGAGAGATTGTATTTGGCAAATATCTTGCGCTTATCAGTGTGTTTGCCATTCCAGTGCTTGTCATCTGTCTGTATCCGCTGATTCTTGACGGTTATGGGACGATTGATTTTGGCATGGCATATCTCGCGATTGTCGGCTTTTTTTTGCTGGGCTGTGCCTATATATCCATTGGTTTCTTTATCTCTTCCATCACGGAGAGTCAGATTATCGCTGCAGTGATTTCCTTTGGAGTGCTTTTGTTCACCTATCTGATCTCTGGTATTTCTGGATTTTTTGCAGATACAGCGATCACTTCCCTGATGGCGTTTACCGTTCTTTTGCTCGTATTTTGCCTTATCTATTATATTATGGCAAAGAATATAATTGCATCTGCAGCAGTGTTTGTGTTAGGAGAGGCGGTGCTTGTGGCATTGTATTTTGCCAAGAGAACATGGTTTGAGGGGGCGATCGCGAAGGTGCTTAAGACCTTTGATTTGGCTGCGGCTTCTACAAATATGATACAGAACGGTATTCTGGATATTACGGATATCGTATTTTATCTCTCTGTGATTGGTCTGTTTTTGTTCTTTACTGTGCAGTCAATCCAGAAGAAGAGATGGAGCTAGGAGGATAATGCAGTGAATAATAAGATAAAAGAGAGCTTTCAAACCCGTAAATTTAAAAGCGGCACATACAGTGTCGGTATTGTGAGCATAGCAGTTGTGATTGTCGTGGTGATTAATCTTTTGGTCAACGCGCTGCCTGCAAATATAACAAAGCATGATTTAAGCTATAATCAGCTCTATTCTCTCTCCTCTGTGACGGAGGAATTTGTGAAGGGATTGAACGAGGATGTGACAATCTATGTGATGGCGCAGATTGGCACGGAGGATGAGACAGTGATGGAAATGCTGGATAATTATAAGGCACTTTCCAGTCATATCAAGGTGGAGACGGTGGACCCTGTGCTGCACCCAAGCTTTATTACACAGTATACCTCGGAGAATGTGACAAATGGCTCCTTGGTGGTGGTGAGCGCGAAGAGAAATACCATAATTCCTGTGTCAGAGTTGTATGAGACGACGATCAATTACCAGACCTATCAGTCGCAGACAACAGGCTTTGATGGGGAAGGGCAGATTACAAGCGCTATTAATTACGTTACCACGGAGGATATTCCTATTGCTTACACTTTGGAGGGGCATAATGAGATCGCGATCTCAGATACACTTGCTGAGCTGTTGCGCAAGAATAGTTTCTCCTTACAGAACTTAAGTCTCTACATGTTGGAGGCTGTGCCAGATGATGCGGACTGTCTGATAATCAATGCGCCAGCTACTGATTTGTCATCGGATGATGCAGATAAGATTCTTGCATATCTTGAGAAGGGTGGTTCTGCTTTGATCACGGAGAGTGCGATCGATGTGGAAAAGCCAAATCTTGATCGGGTGTTGGAGTATTATGGAGTAGGACTTTCGCGTGGTATGGTGATTGAGCAGGACAGCAGCCATTATTTTAACCCATATATTTATTATCTGGCGCCAGATAAGCAGCAGCATGATATTATGAGCGATCTGATAAAAAATCGCAGCAATTTATTTATTCCATTTTCAGAGGCAGTTGTAAAGCTGGACAGTGCGAGAAGCACAGTTAAGTTTGAGCCTCTGCTTGTGACGACGGACAATTCTTTCTTGCGGGTGCTGGAAAATAGTGCGAGTCAGAGCATCTCAAAGGAGGAGGGCGATATTGACGGACCATTTAATGTTGCAGTTGCGGTGAGCGAGGAGCACAATGATGTTGAGACAAGATTGGTGGTATTTGGAACCTTCTATATTACTGAAGATTCTGCGAATGCCAATGTCAATGGCAACAATTATCAGATGGTTGCGAGCAGTTTAAATTGGCTTGCACAGATGGACAGCAGTATTGCAATTAGTCCGAAGTCCTATAGTATTTCTTATCTTCAGGTGACATCGGCGGATGTGAATCGCTGGACAATTATCACCATTATAGTGATTCCAGCTATTATTCTGTTGGCTGGTTTTGTAGTGTGGTTCCGAAGGAGACGTAAGTAATGAAGAAGAAAAAGGCAAAAACGCTATTCTTTCTATGTGCATTTCTGGCAGTGCTGATAGGAGCGTATGCGGCGGTTATGGTCTATAATAAAAACAGAGATGAGCAGGTGAGCACATCCGGCAGCACAGAGGAAGAAAAAGTGATTCTGTCACTTGAGGGAACTGTGACGGAGATGACGGTGGAGTCGGAGGGAGGAACACTGGAATTTGTTCTTAAGGACGAGGAGTGGTCGGAGAAAAATCATGAGGGCTTTGCCATGCGCCAGCCTGTTCTTACCAGCATGGCAGCCGTGTTTGAAAAGCTTGTCGCCACCCACACGATAGAGGAGAATACAGAGAATCTTTCTGAATATGGGCTTGATAAGCCTTCGTATATCTTGACAGCAAGGACGCAGGATGGGAAAGAAGCACAGTTTTGTGTAGGTATGCAGAACACAGTGACAATGGATTATTACGTATATACAAAGGATGTGCCCGGTGTCTATACGATTGGAACTTCCTCTGTCAATTATTTTAAAAGGGATCTGATGGAATTTGCGGATCTTCCTTCTTATCCCAAGGTGTCGGAAGGAAATTTCTTAAGTTTGGAGACAAGAGATGGGGAGGAGCACTTAAAGGCAGAGACGCTTACAGAGTCGGCGTATGATATGTCAGGCATCCTTTCATGGTATGTGACAGAACCATTCGAGCATGAGTATGTTGCCCACACCACAATGCTGGATACCGTGCTTTCAGCGGTTGCAGAATTAACCTACAGCAAAGCTGCTGCCTATAATCCTGATGAGGCAGAGCTTGCGAGAATGGGGCTTGATAAGCCACAGAAGGAGCTTGCTTTCACCTACAAAAAAGACAGCACGTCGGAGGAAGAGAAGGAGCAGACATTCAGCTTCCGCCTGCTTATTGGAAATGTGATGGAGGGAAGCAACTACTATTATGTGATGGAGGAAGGCTCCAAGCTTGTACTTCTGATGAGCAAAGAATCCTTGGATACTGTATTGTCCTATAAGGCGAAGGATATTGTCAATAAGTATTTTGCTTTGATCAATATTGAGACCGTGGATTCTGTCCGTATTCTGTTGGAGGATGGATCTGAACTTGAGCTTGTTACGCCGGAAAATGATGCAGATGACGCAAAAGCAGATGCACTTCGGGATGTTTACCAAAGTATTATCAGTATCCATGCAGAGCGGGTGATAGACAGCCAGACAGGACCTTTTACCATGCTTCCACTTACCTTGACTTTTTATCGCAATACAGAGCCCAAATTATATCAAATTCAATTTGCGGAATATGATACCAGTTATTATCTGGCTATTGTTGACGGAGAAGGAATCTATCTTGTAAACAGGCGTGATTATGATCAATATTGTAAGGATGTAAAAGCGGGCTTTGAAGGATTGAGTGAATAGGAATTTTATAATTGGAAATATTAATGGCAGAGACGAAACTCTCTGCCATATTTTATGCGCAGGGGCGCGCAGGGAAATTAGCAGCGAAAGCTGCACGCGCCTCGCGCGGCGCATATAAGCGCAAAGGGAAAATGATATCTGCTTCAGAAATAGTATGTGAAAAGGAGATGTTTATTATGAGAAAAGTGAAGTATGGATTATTGGCAGGCATGGTAGCTGCTACCATTCTAGCCCTGACAGCATGTGGAAATAATCAGGATGACAGCAACACGACGACACCTACGGCAAAAAATACAAGCACAGCACCATCAGAGAACAATGGAAATAATAGAGAGACAGACAGCACCAACGGAAACAATGCCACGACAAACAGCATTGACAATGGTGGCGGAGTTTTGGATGAGATTGGAAACGGCATAGAGGATGGTATAGAAGATATAGAGGATGGCATGGATGAGATTGGCAGCGATAGGAACGACGGCGGAACCGGCGATGGAGCTGGTACCGGCACAGGGACACGCTAACTTCCATCTGCCCGCTATGGTGGACAGATGAGTTAAGAAGTGAAATTTTAATTTCACACAAATCGGATACGTGGCATAATATCTGGCAGATATCTGACTAAATAATTGAAGGACAAAAGGATTCTCCTTGCATATCTTATATAGAAGGATATGCAAGGAGGATTTTTATGGCTAAAATTGTGATAGATCCCGGACATGGCGGAGCCGATGCCGGTTCAAATTATAATGGCAGAAGAGAAAAGGACGATGTTCTTAGATTGGCACTTGAGGTAGGAAAAAAATTGGAGCAGAGGGGACAGAATATCTCGTATACCAGAGTAAATGATGTACAATATTCTCCATTTGAGCGTGCGGTAATGGCAAATACGGCAGCAGCAGACTTTTTTCTCTCCCTGCACCGGAATAGTGTGAGAAATCCCAATACCATCAATGGTGTGGAAGCATATGTCTACGATAATTCTGGCATCAAGGTAGAGGTGGCAGAAAAGCTGCTGGAACGTTTGGCAGAGATTGGTTTTGAAAATCGTGGAATATTGGAAAGGCCGAATATAATGGTTCTGCAGAGGACAGATATGCCTGCCGTGCTGTTGGAGGTTGGATTTATTGACAGTGAGACAGATAACCAGATTTTTGATACAAAATTTGATGAGATAGCAGAGGAGATTGCGGATGTTGTTGCGAGGTACGCAAAAAGATTTCCCGTGAGACGTCCCCCGCTGTATCGAGTACAGACAGGAGCATTTCGAAATTATGAAAATGCTGCAGCGATGGCAAATCGCTTACAAAGTGAGGGATACCCAGCATTTGTATTATATGGAGATGGAATCTACCGCGTTCAGGTGGGGGCATATGAAATATTGGATAATGCCATTCGCATGGAGCAGAAGTTGAGAAAAGATGGATATTCCACCTTTATTGTCAGGGGATGATTTTGAGTTTACTTTATTCTTGCGAGCATCACCAAGCGGCTGCCTGCAGTTATACGGTGACTGTCGTGAGGATAAAATGTTCCTCCCTACAATTGTTTTGTGAGTGATGTGGATGAAGCCGTGACAATTTGCTCATATGAGATAAAAAAGTAAAAGAAGAGTAATAAATTTTGCCGTTCCCTATCCGGCTGACTGCCAGATAGGGCGGGCTTTATGCGTTGGGCAGTTCTACCTTGCCGACGAAAGACGCAGTATTATGCTGTCTTTGGTATTCCTGTCGATATACCCGTTTTCAAATGGCAGCGATTTGAAATCAATCAAAAATTTCATCGTAATCTATTTCTTCTGGATAGACAAAATTATCATAAGAGCGGCTCCCTTGTCCAATTGCAAGGATTGCTCCAACCGATTTTCCTGTAATATTTCTCCCCGCGCTCGTGATGTCACAATCTCGCAAAATAACATTATAGATATGAGCTTTTTTGGCAACACCAAATAGCCCTATAATCTCTGCATCTGGGTCGGTCATGGTAAGGCCTACAATTTCAAAACCGTTACCAGAAAAAGTGCCTGTAAATGGATTGTCCCATGTTCCAATGGGTACCCATTCATCTGTGGATAATTGAATATCAGCCTGTTGCATATAATTCTGATCCATGCCATACTCACCTGTTCCAATAGCTCTGAGTTGGGCTTCGTTAAAAACCAAATAAAAGATTGTTCCTCTAAACTCTAGTGTTTCCATTGTTGACATATCATCGGACTGTATCGATAAATCGTTATCTATGTTAGCAGGCATAGATGCGCTTGCTTCATGATAATTGCCAACGAATACTGCTGCAAAAATAATGCCCACTGTCAATACACCTGTTAAAATCCGCAGTGTTTTGCTTTGTTTCTTAAAATTCATAATAGCACCTAACCTTTCTTTTAGCTGTTCTGCTCCCTCTGTCAAAGTGACGGAAGCTAAAGAACTTTTGTAGAGATTG
>CAJUOO010000031.1 GCA_910588535.1 uncultured Lachnospiraceae bacterium
TGCAAAATAAGGAAATTTTTTATTTAATTGTGTTTAAGAAGTGGCAAACTCGGGATGTTATAAGATAGTGCTACGTGTATACAATACCTTGTATAATTAAATCTTATAGCAACAGCCCCATTTTTTGGATATTTTTGTCTCTGAATTTATAGATAAAAAATGATTGAGAACCGTCAATCTACATGATATAATAGGGCAGGATAATTAGAAAGGTCTTTTAGCTAAAAATATTTCTTTTCTTTTAGCTGATAAGTATTAACAAAGTACCTGAGATAACATTAGGAGGAACCACCGATGGAATTTGATTTAAAAAAGGATGGCAAAAGAATTATCGTAATATGTCTCGCTGCTGTTCTTATGGCAGTCAATATAAAGACTTTTGTGCGGGCAGGAGGACTGTATCCGGGCGGTGCAACAGGACTTACCATATTGATCCAACGAGTGTTTGAGATATTTTTTCATATCACTCTCCCATATACAGCGATCAACCTGCTTCTCAACGCCATTCCCATATATATCGGTTTTCGTTATATTGGAAAAAAATTTACGCTTTATTCCTGTTTGATGATTGTTCTGACCAGCGTGCTGACAGATATTATTCCAGCCTACGCCATCACCTATGACACACTTCTTATCAGCATATTTGGCGGAATTATTAATGGTCTTGTCATTAGCCTGTGTCTGCTTATGAACGCGACAACTGGCGGAACGGATTTTATCTCCATCTACCTCTCCTCCAAAAGAGGTATGGATTCATGGAACCTTGTTCTGGGGCTTAATGTAATTATCTTGTCCATGGCCGGGTTTTTATTTGGCTGGGAGAAGGCATTATATTCCATTATCTTTCAATATGCCTCCACGCAAATTCTTCATATATTGTATAAAAGATACCAGAAGCAAACTCTTTTTATAGTGACTAACAAAACTAAAGAAATCTGCAATGCTATTTTCTCCATAAGCAATCACGGAGCGACCATCTTAGACGGGGAGGGCTCTTATGAGCATCAAGAGCGCCATATTGTCTACTCTGTTGTATCAGAGGAGGAGTGCAGAAAAGTTATTCATGCTGTAAGGGAAATTGATCCTGCATCTTTTATTAATGTGATAAAAACGGCAGAGCTTTCTGGGCGCTTCTATCAGCGCCCCACAGAATAATGATATTTTTCTTTATTGGCTACAAAAAATATCACTGTCACCAATAATGCGAGAAATTCTGCCACAGCGATGGCGAGCCAAATGCCATCTATCCCCATAAGAACTGGAAGTATTGTTATCACGATAATCTGAAATACAAGAGTCCGCATAAAGGAGATAACCGCTGATATCAGTCCGCTTCCAAGAGCCGTAAAAAATGCAGAGCCCCATACATTAATTCCCATCACAGCAAACGCGATCGCATATAGGCGAAATCCATGGCAAGTCATGGCGAATAGCTCTGCATCATAGCTTGCGAATACTGCCACCAAGGGTACTGTAAGCAGCTCAGCAAGCAATGTTAGTAACAGCCCAGAGCCTCCCATCAGTACTAAGCTTTTGCCATACAGATTTCTAAGTTCCCTGTAATTACCAGCCCCATAATGATAGCCAATCACTGGCGCGCTACCAATCGAATAACCAAAGAAAATTGCCATAAAGACAAAGTTCACGTACATGATAATGCCATACGCAGCAACGCCATTCTCCCCAGCAAGTTTCATAAGCTGAAAATTATAGAGAATATTAATAAGTGATGTAGATAGATTTGTCACCATCTCTGATGAGCCATTCCCAAATGTTTTAAGCAATATTCTTCTATCAGGCATCGCCTTTGTCAGATGCAGAAGACTGTCGTTTTTCCTCAAGAAATATACCAGCGGGATTATACCGCCCACCAACTGTCCAATTCCAGTTGCAAGTGCGGCCCCAGCAATACCCCAGCGAAACACAGCAATAAAAAGATAGTCCAATACCACATTTGTAACTCCTGCTGCCACGGATACCTTAAGGCTTAAGGATGGTTTTTCTGCAGTAACAAAAAAACTTTGAAAAATATTTTGTAGCACAAAGGGTGTCAATGCAAAATATAAAAGCCTGCTGTACACAACACAATTTTGAAGAAGTTCTCCTTCTGCTCCAAGCAGAACAGAGATTGGCTCTGCAAAGACAAATCCTATTAAGGACAACACAATACTTAATACTACCGCAAAATACACCAACATAGAGAAATATTGATTGGCCTTCTCCTTTTTTCCTTCTCCAAGTGCCTGCGAGACAACAGCACTTCCCCCTGTCCCAATCATGGTTCCTATGGCTCCAAGTGCCATACAAACTGGCATAACCAAATTCACCGCAGCAAATGGTGTTTTTCCAACATAATTAGACACAAAAAAACCATCTACTATACTATATAATGAAGTACAGATCATCATCAGTACAGGAGACAACACAAATTGAAGCAATCTTTTGTAAGTAAAATGATCTGATAATTGTATTCTCATAGTTCTTCCTTTCACATACTTTTAATTTGTACGCCTGCTAAAGCAGGCGGATGGGGTTATTGTGAGAAGAACTTCTAATCACTGACAGCAAGAGCTGCTTCATGAAGAAATTCTAAGTCTCACGCAAGTGAATGCCTAAAATGCGGCATTCTCTATATAGATTTAAGATTCCGCAAAGCGGAATCATGTCAGTTAGCATGAAAAGTTATTGTTCTCTCTTTTCAAATTCCTCGCATAGATAATCGGAAAAATGCTCCATCGCCTCCACAAATTCTGGAGAAAATTCCCGCTGTGTTCTTTCCATCGCCTGCTGCTCCGCCTCATATACAATGGAAAGTATCTTATTGACATAATTCTGTCCATTTTCTGTAAGGCAGATCGTTTTTTCTTTTGTGTGCTTTCCGGGAACTAAATTCACATACCCAATATCTATCAATTCCTTGATTATTGTGCTGATTGTTGTCTTGGGAATCAACCATTGTCTACAAATCTGCTTCTGTGAATGAGGCTGCCCATCATCTAATGCATACAAAACTGCCAGAGTATTCTCATTGATGCCCATTTTCTTTGCAAAATAATAATACACTCCATCTATCTTATTTATGGCAAGCATAAAGCGCCGTATTTCACTATCATAATTCTTCATTCTATTCCTCCTTAATTAAAATACGGATTCGTACTAAAAGTGATTATAGTACGAATCCGTATTATTGTCAAGTATTCTTTTTATTCAATTGCTTTCTCTGACAAAATGCTGGTTCTTTTCCAAAAAGTCGCGTCTATCCCCTAATCTTTCGCAGAGCAGCCGTGTGCGATTGCTTTTCTGACAAATTCTGCTGTCCCATCCCCTCCTGCTTTATCAATCGATTTTTTCATACGCTCATCACCCACATACATATCACCTAAATTGCTGAAAATTTCATCTGTACAATTATAATAATTTTCTGTAATAAAGGATTGTATCGCCCTTATCTTCTCCTGAACCTTATCATGATCAGGAGAGAGTGATCGAAGCGCTCCTATATCGGCAAATAATGTCATTAACCCACTGGCAGCATCCATCTGCTCTCGCTTTGTCATGTTTATCGTCCTTTCCTGATATTCTTGATACGCTTTTGTATTTCCCCAACGTTCTCTCACCTCTTTTTTGTACTGTTCCATCTCAGAATATTGAAATGTGTTAAAATCCATATGATCCACTCCTTTTTCTTTTATTTTGTAAGCGAGGGAAATAAGTTCCCCTATATGTTTCTGTTGCATCTTTAACAGCTTAATTTGTTGTGTGAGTGCCTCCCCAGAATCAAAATTAGGATTATCCAGCATCACCTTGATCTCCTTTAATGGGAACCTTAATTCTCGAAACATTAAAATATTTTGTAAGCGGCAGAGCGACACATCATCATATAAGCGATAACCTGCTTCTGTTATCTCAGCCGGCTTTAACAGATCAATCGCGTCATAGTGATGCAGTGCCCGGACACTCACCCCCGTAAGTCTGCTCACTTCATGTACAGTCCACATATAGAACCCTCCCTTCTTTTCTATGATATACTATGACGTAACGTTAGAGTCAAGATATCAATTGAAAAATTATGTTAATGTACTAATTCTTCAATCGGCAATTTGAGTCAGAGCTTGAAATATACCTTGATCGCAGTCGGAAATACTCAATTTCCGGCGTGTGTCATCGCAGGAAACTGCTCTGACATGAACGATGAATGTGAAATATAAGTTTCACATCCTGATCTATAACCCTGCTAAAGCAGGAAGATATGGATTATTGTGCGGAATCTTTTTTTGTGATATAATAATAACAATATTTCGAGTGAGCACCAAGGTAGTTTGCCTATATTTGCTTTAATTTCAAAGAGGAAAAGGATATGAAAATAGTTGAAATCAAATGTCCTTCCTGTGGCGGAAAGCTTAAGATGGAAGGAAAAGAAACGAAATTAGTGACCTGTGAATATTGCGGAAATCAATTTCTTCTGGATGATGAAAAAAAACAAAATATCACCAATTACAATATATACCAGCACACTCCCAGCACCAGTGCCGGAAAAACCAGCTCTTCTGGCAACACAACACCCCTCTATATTGCAATGGCAGCACTTGTGGTACTGGGAGGTTTTGCAGCCGTGGCAGCACTGCTTATTAATAAGCCTGCACAGGAACCAGATAAGCCAATATTGGCAACCTATGCCACATCTCAGCCGCAGACACAAAAAAGCCTGCCACAAACCAGTGAGCTATATCAGCTTTTATTAGAAACCTTTGGGGAGGAACTCACAAATATCACTTATATAAAGATCACCACTACCACGGATCAGTCACAGATATTATATAGCTTTGATGATCCTTATGGAGCATCTCCAGACATCAGAGAGCTTATTCTGCCCAAGGCAACATGGAACGGAAATGATTTCCAATACTTTACCGGACTTGTGCGTCTGGAAAGCACATACAAAATACCTGATAAAACCGATCTATCAGGTCTGACAAAGCTTCAAGGTATATTGACTAGCGGAATGACACCCTCACAGATAGCCAAGATGGTGGCAGATCCAGCGCAGATCAAAGAACTTAGTCTGCGCGATCCAGACTCTATGGAGGGAATCACAGAATTATCTGAACTGGAAATACTTTCTGTCAGAAATATGCCAGATCAAAACCTCAAACAATTAGTGACACTAAAACATTTAAAGGAGCTTTCCCTTGAGGACACCAACTCATCCTCCAGCATAATCTCCAATAACAAACAAAGAGTTGAGGATTATTCCGCGGTATCTGCCATCACAAGCTTAGAATCCTTATCCATTCATTCTGATCTAATCAAGGATCTAGGATTTCTAAAAGGGATGTCCCAGCTAAAGTCCTTAACCATTGATGATACCTCTGTTATAAATTTAGAACCAATAAAAGAACTTTCTGGCTTACAAAGTCTTACTCTTATAGACAACAGCAAGGCCAAGGACTATGAATCTGTCTCTCTACTTACAGGGCTTATCGAGCTTACTATAGATAAATCAAGCTCGCAGCCTGATCCAGATCTGTCCGCTCTCACAGCTCTGGAAAGATTAGAGATCAGTGGATTCATGTCCATGACACCTCTAAAAGGGCTTATAGCACTCAAAGATCTCTCTATTCATGGCTGCTCCGCGGATAATGTGGATGTACTTTCCTCCCTGTCAGGAGTGGAGAGGCTAACTTTTTATTCTGTCTGGAGCGCAGGTGGAAATCTTCGGAACCTAAACTTTATAGATGGCATGACAAACCTAAAATACGCCAATTTCAGCGGGAGCACAGGATTGAGCAGTATCGGGAGCTCTCACCATCCTCTGGAAGTATATGGCGACATCTCTTCCATCTTCAATCATCCCGGACTGGAAGAGCTCTACCTAAACAGTGGCATGTTTGAGATAAACTTTGATCGGATTGCGGAAAATCCCACTCTCCGCATTTTAGAGCTAAATGATATAGAGCTGCATAAGAATTTTCATGTAGAGTCCTATTCTGGTATAACAAATGTGTGGTATGATGATGTTGTTTTTACAGAACATCTTGACTTTCTTCTAAAATTTCCGAACTTAGAAGAATTATCTCTGATGGGAAATGAACTTGCAGGCTTGGAATTTACACGTGGATTAAAAAAGATCTCTCACTTAAATGTGGCAGATAATTATATTACGGATCTCTCTGCGCTGCTTCAGGCAGAGAACTTAAGATATCTCAACGTAAAGGACAACCCTGTAGGTGAAGTAAACGGTTTTAAAGATTCTGTGCAGATTGTACAATAAACGAATAGCACATTTTCTTGTCTCAAACTCTTATCGCAAAATAATACCTGTGATCGCAAGAATCACCCCACGCTCACTTAGCATCTGTTTCCTTTCTTACTAAATGAGCGCGGGGTGATAAAAACTTGTTTCTATAATTCTACTCTGCCTTCCAATGCTCGCAAAAGTGTTACTTCATCAATATATTCCAGATCTCCTCCAACAGGTACGCCGCTCGCAATCCGACTCACTTTTATCCCTGTGGGTTTTATCAGTTTGCTGATGTACATCGCCGTCGTTTCTCCCTCCAAGCTGGAGTTTGTAGCTATAATAACTTCATTGATATCCTCTGCAGAAAGGCGCTGCATCAACTCCTTCAGCTTTATATCATTCGGCCCTATCCCAAGCATTGGAGAGATCGCACCGTGCAGAACATGATAGACACCCTCATACTTACCTGTTTTCTCATAAGCCGCCAAATCTCTGGTATTCTCCACAACCATAATTGTGGCAGAATCTCTTCGAGAGCTGCTGCAGATTGGACAGTATTCCTGATCGGTGAGAGTAAAGCATTTTTTACAATATCTGACATTAATTTTCGCCTCTGATATCGTATTCACCAGTGCGTCCACTCGCTCTTTCGGCATATTGATTATATAAAATGCCAACCTCTGCGCTGATTTTGCACCTATCCCCGGCAGGGAAGACAATTCCTCTATTAACTTTGTAATCTGGCTGCTATAATAATCCATAATAATCCTACTTTGGTTTTTCTTTCTTGTTCTTTTTTATCTAGAATGGGAAACCACTGCCCAGACCGCCAAGTCCGCCCGTAAGTTTTGACATAGACTCCTGTGATGCCTCCTCCGCTTTTCTCAGAGCTTCATTCGTCGCAGCCACAATCAGATCCTCCAGCATCTCAATATCTTCTGGATCGACCACTTCCTTGGAGAGCTGCACCTTAGTGACTTCCTTTTTGCCAGATACTGTCACCTCGACTGCACCTCCGCCTGCAGCTGCACTAAATTCCTTTGTCTCAAGCTCCTTTGCATTTTCCTCCATCTGACGCTGCATCCTCTGTGCCTGCTTCATCAGATTGTTCATATTTCCCGGAACACCTCCCGGAAATCCGCCACGCTTTGCCATTCCTTATTCCTCCTCACTTATTTCCATATGAATCTGGCTCTGTGCTGCAAGAAAATCAGATCTTCCATCCTGCGCCTCTTGGATTAACTTCACTTCAACCGAAAGCTCTTTTTGTATCGCCTCTGACACCAAACTCTCGATCTCACTTCTGTTCCTCTCATCCGCCAAATAGCCATGTGCTATCTCATCTGTCGTTGTTATAATGAATCGACCTTCGCCACCCTCCCTGTATCTACACTGTCTGAGATATCCCTTGAGAGGATATCTAGCTTGACGAATAATCTCTGGCATTGCCTCCAGCGCTCTTTTGATATCCGCAGATTGTGCAGGAGGAAGGCTTTCCATCATTTCTTCCTCTGGCCTTTCAAACATGGTCTCCATCTTCACTTCAGAAATATGCTGGTTTACAAAAACTCCACTTTCCAACATCTTTTCTATATTAGCAACTCTATTTAGCAAAGCCTCCGTATCTCTTTCCATCTCTGGCTTTGTAAGCTTGATCAGCGCAAGTTCTGTCAACACTCTCTTCTGTGCAGAATACTTAAGCTTTCCGGTAAGCTCAGAGAAAATGCGGATATAGCGCATGAGAACACCGGGCTCCAGCATATTGGCCTCCTCCTGCAGAGCCTTCCTGCCCTCCTTCGAAACATCTAAAAGCTCCTCCACATTATCCGCTGCCTGCACTAACAAAAGATTTCTCATATACCATGTAAAATCTACTGTAAATTGCCCAAGATCTCTCCCTGACATAATCAATCCATCAAGTTCCTGAATCACGCCAAGTGTATCCTGTGCGATAATTCGGCGCAGCAGTTGACTGAATATCTCAGTATCTACTGCTCCCAGCACCTCTAACACCTTATCATAGGTCAGTGTCTGGTTCATATGAAAGGCAAGACATTGGTCCAAAAGACTGAGCGCATCGCGGTCAGAGCCATCTGCCGCCTTTGCGATATAGCGGAGCGCCTTCTCCTCCGCCTCCACACCCTCCTTTTCAAGAAGCTCCCTCAGATGTTGTGCGATCGCCTCCAAGGATATTCTCTTAAAATCATACCGCTGGCATCTGGAAAGTATGGTGATCGGTATCTTATGTGCTTCCGTGGTGGCCAGAATAAAAATGACATATGACGGCGGCTCCTCAAGAGTCTTTAACAGAGCATTAAAGGCTCCTATGGAAAGCATATGAACCTCGTCAATAATATAAACCTTATATTTTCCCTCTGTCGGTGAATATTGAACCTCATCGCGAATTTCCCGGATGCTGTCTACGCCATTATTGGACGCCGCGTCGATCTCTATCACATTCATGGATGCACCAGAGAGCGCCGCCTTGCACATCGCGCACTCATTGCAAGGATTAGCGCCCCTTTTGTGCTCACAGTTGACCGCCCTCGCAAATATCTTAGCTATACTTGTCTTACCGGTTCCGTGCGTTCCACAAAATAAATAGGCATGACCGATCCTGTCATTTTCTATCTGATTTTTTAATGTAGTGACGATATGCTGTTGCTCTTTTATCTCATCAAAAGTACTTGGACGGAACTTGCGATATAATGCGGTGTAGGACATGTCTTCTGCTCCTTATTCTTATCTTGCAATTGGATCATCGCCAAAGCAGATGCCGATGGATTTTGCCTCCATAATAATTGGATCATCGGGATTTACGGTCTTAAGCTTGCCGGCAACTTCCTGAAGCGGCACGCTCACTATCTTATTATTGCGGATTCCTGCCATATTTCCAAATTCTTTTCGCATAATCATGCCCGCAGCAGCCGCGCCCAGTCTGGTGGAAAGTACTCTGTCATATGGACATGGCTCACCGCCGCGCTGTGTGTGTCCCGGCACAGTTATGCGCACCTCCTCGCCCGCCATATCCTGAATCGCATGTGCAATCTCATAAGAAATACTTGGGAATTTCCAATTCTTTCTTTTTTCTTTAAATTCCTTTTTGCTGAGAGCAGCATCCTCTATAGAGAGTGCTCCCTCCGCCACAGCCAATATTGTGAAGCGCTTACCCTGTTTCTTTCTCTTGTTGATGGCATCCACCACATACTTAATATCGTATGGAATCTCAGGAATTAAGATAATATCTGCACCGCCCGCTATTCCCGCATGAAGGGTAAGCCATCCTGCCTTATGTCCCATAACCTCCACAATAAACACTCTTCCGTGGGAGGCTGCTGTCGTATGGATGCAGTCAATCGCATTGGTTGCAATATTAACAGCACTCTGGAAGCCAAACGTCATATCTGTCCCCCACAAATCATTGTCGATCGTCTTGGGAAGCGTTACCACATTAAGCCCTTCCTCCCTGAGCAGATTCGCCGTCTTGTGACTGCCGTTCCCTCCCAACATAACAAGACAATCCAGCTTCAGTCTCTTATAGGTTCCCTTCATTAACTGAACCTTATCATTGCCATCTGGGTCTGGTTGTCTCATCAGCTTAAACGGCTGCCTAGAGGTCCCCAGAATCGTTCCGCCCTCTGTCAAAATGCCAGAAAAATTCCCCGGTGACATCTTCTCATATTCCCCGTACATCAGACCCTTATAGCCCTCCAAAAAGCCGAAGATAGTAACATCCTCCACATTTTGATAAAGAGTCTTTGCCACGCCGCGCATCGTCGCATTCAGGCTCTGGCAGTCACCGCCGCTTGTCAACATTCCAATTCTCATACATATCACATCCCATCTTTTAAAGTAAATATATTAATAAGTAGCTATTTTTTATAATAGCATGATTTTTCCATAACCTCAAGTATACAGACAAAAAAAGAACGTCCAGATATCAATTATCATCTGTCCATTCTCCTCTTTCTGTGCGTCCGGTTTTGAATCTCCCTCACAGACGTTACCTCTACAGTTGACTCAATTCAGGCACCCTCACGGCACATGGGAGGTTCTGCTTAGTGCTGCTTCATTCCTGACCTGACACGGTTCACAGATTCCCATTGCGCAAGACCCAAACATCAACATCACTTATAGAGGGCAGCTCTACAAGAAAAGATCCGGGACCGGACATCACCCCTACTAGAGCGGATTGTAGGTACAGGGCACCGCTAACTCCCCGGCTGCACGGAGTTTAGTATACTCTGTTTTTTTCCATTTGTCAAGTTACAAGTGCTTCTCCATCTTAACCTTCTCCCTAAGTTCCTTAAAAAAATCTTTCAGAATTATGCTACATTCCTCCTCCAATATCCCTGTTTCATATTCTACCTGATGATTGAAGCCTTCCACTTGAAGCAAATTCAACACTGAACCGGCACAGCCGGCTTTGGGGTTCATGCATCCAATATAGACCTTTCGCATGCGCGCCTGAACAATCGCGCCTGAACACATCTGACAAGGCTCTAATGTGACATACATATCACAGTCCTCCAACCGCCAATCGCCCATCACACGACTCGCCTTCTTGATGGCATTCAATTCTGCGTGAGACAATGTGTTCTTATCAGTAGTCCTGCGGTTGTATCCCCTTCCAATAATATTTCCCTGATATACTATCACGCACCCAATGGGCACTTCACCGATCTTTCTCGCTCTCTTTGCCTGCTTTAAGGCCTCTTTCATGTAAATTTCTTGTTCTGTCATAGTTGTTTTCACCCTCTGCTTCTGTTATACTTAGCATAACACCACAGACCGGTAAATACAAGTATTTCACTCAATGTTTCTATTCGTGCGGCATCCAACTATGGATAAAAGCCGTGCAGAAATGAGAAATCGATTGAAAAATCATGCTGGTGCACTAATTTTTCAATCGGCAATTTGAGTCAGAGTCTCAAATATGCCTTGATCGCAATCGGAAAGTTTAGATTTCCGACATGTGTCATCGCAGCAAACTGCTCTGGCATGGAGGATTAGTATGAACCTTACCTATGAAACGGATCGCCTGCTTCTTCGGCTTCTGAATGAAAATAATTCTGCGCAGGTCCTTTCTTTCCTATCGCGCAACCGAGAATATTTTGACAGATATGAGCTGGAAAAATCGGAACAATACTATACAGAGGCATTTCAGAAAAATCTCCTTCACGAAGAATTTCACCAAGCACTGAAGGGGAACCGACTACGGCTCTATTTTTTCAGAAAGCATGTCCCCCAGCGTATTATTGGCACGGTATCCTTTGGAAATTTGCGCCACTCCTTTCATTCCTGTCAGATAGGATACAAGTTAGACCCTCTCTTCCAACATCAGGGCTATGCGGCGGAGGCCATCTGCACCGCCATCACGATCGCAGCAGCAGAATGTAGCCTCCACCGGATAGAAGCCTACGTGCTTCCCTCCAACCAACCGTCCATCCGACTTCTCCACCGTCTTGGCTTTGAGCTTGAGGGAACTGCCAGAGATTATGCTATGATCCACGGAATTTGGCAGGATCATCTGCAATATTCCCTGTTAGTCTAATATTACATTCGAAGCCATTGATACCAATAGCCAAAATGTCCTGTCAGAGGCTTATAATCCTTTACTGGTTTAAAATGATCAAATCCAAACATTGCCGCCATAAACCGTTCATTGTTATGATACATGCCCGGCACTCCGATCATATATTGATGCTCGCCCAATTTGGCGAGTATCAGATAACGAAAATTATAATAACCATGAAGCAGAAAGCTGTTATTGGCAAGTCCCCAATTTTCTCTTGGCAGGTATTCTAGATCCTTCAGATCTATCTTAAGGCAACAGATATCTGGTTCATCTTCAAAAGCGACAACCTTAGGAAAGATATTTTCCAGTCTGTCCCAAAGCCCACTATATGTTCTCTGATCGACATTATTATGCACAGTATCTGACTGCGAGAGAGATTGTGGCTCCGTCTTTGGTCGCATCGGTTGCTTTTTCTGCACTTTTCTCTGAAATTCTGGCATAGGCTGAGCTGCGGGCTGTTCTTCTGGCACAACTCTCTGAAACTCTGGCATAGTGCGATTCACTGGTTTCTCCTGTGACACCATACGCTGAAGTTCTGGCACAGGATGTATGACCGGCTGTTCCTCTGGCACGACTCTCTGAGGCTCTGATATAGGATGTACAGTTGGTTGTTCCTCTGGCATACTTTGAGGCTCTTTTGCAGGCTGAATGACCGGTTGTTCCTCTGGCTCCTCTTTCTGAGGCTCCACCACTGGCTGAATGACCGGCTGTTCCTCTGGCTGAATCACCGGCTGTTCTTCTGGCATCTCAACAGGCTGCACCTCCGGCCCAGACTCTGTTATCATATCCCTGTCAGCACTTAAGCGCGCCAGCTCCTCCTCCACCGCTTCCATCACTGGCATAAGCTCTGCGACGGCAAGCCCTTCCCTCTCTGCTGTCAACGCAAGTTCTGCCTCCAGTTCATTCCCTCTTTCCTCCTGCCGCTCCTCCTGATTCACTGGAATAAAGCTCTCCGGCGTCACAGCATGATCATCCCAGCCCGAAGCATAGATCCGCGCCTCCTCACCCTTGTGCCGCAAAAGAACTCCATTCATCTCCTCCAATGGCAGACCTGATCCACCTATATTATCTGCCGATGTAACAGCCTTAAATTCTCCATTTCCGTTCTTTATCGTAAAGCTGCCCATCCATGTACCAAGAAGCATTTCCTCCTCCCGGTGGAACAGATATGCCTCCAGCTCCTTTCCACTTGCCGCAAATGCTCCTTTTATATTAACGTGAATCCGACATTCGCCATTTCGGACCTCCATCTTGGCAAAGCCTACATTTTTACTCTTAATTCCTCTGTCATAAGCATAAATATATGATACAAACCTCCTATATTCTGCCAAAGCCTTCACTCCCTTTTTGACTATTCTATGCGAGGCCAAAAGACTTTATGCCATAATCTTTTGGTTGTAGAAATTATGCCAGTATATTATAATGGCATTAACTTTTTAAAGGAGGAGATGTTCTATGAAAACATTAAAAGAAAATACTGGTGGCATCGTGATGTGCTTATTTGAGATTTTGGTAGGAATCCTTTTGCTTATCAATCCAGTTAGCTTCACATCAGGCATTATCATTGGTCTTGGTATTATTCTGCTCGCTCTGGGTGTTGTGGGAGTTTTTGCATACTTTAGGCTTGACCCTGTTGAGGCATCTCGAAGACAAACATTGACAAAAGGGCTTATTACAATGGTGGCAGGATTATTCTGTATTTTTCAGACACACTGGTTTATTGCAACGTTCCCGCTGCTGACCATATTATATGGAGTGATCATTCTTCTGACAGGTATTGCTAAAATCCAGTGGTCCATAGATATGTTGCGCATGAAGAAACCTAATTGGTATCTTGCCGCAATCGCCTCAGCACTCTCTATATTACTGGCAATTATAATTCTGCTGAATCCATTTTCCTCCACAATATTCCTGTGGAGATTTGTAGCTATCACGCTAATTCTTGGATCTATACTCGATATTCTTGCCTTGATCTTCAGCAGGAAAATATAATGGATATGGACAAGCACCAAGTATTAAAACAATATTTTGGATATGATTCCTTTCGAGAAGGTCAGGAATTTATTGTTGACAATATATTGAACGGCCAAGATGTATTAGGAATTATGCCGACTGGCGCTGGGAAATCTCTCTGTTATCAGATACCAGCATTGATGATGGACGGAATAACCTTAGTAATATCACCATTGATCTCCCTTATGAAGGATCAAGTGGGAAGCTTAAACCAAGCGGGAATCCACGCGGCATACCTAAATAGCTCTCTGACAGCTAGACAGTATGTCAAAGCTCTCGGTTATGCAAGACAGGGCAGATACCCCATTATCTACGTGGCTCCTGAGAGGCTTATGACAGAGGAATTTCTGGATTTTGCTGTCAATGTTCATATTACAATGATAGCCGTTGACGAGGCACATTGTGTCTCTCAGTGGGGACAAGATTTTCGCCCAAGCTATCTAAAAATCGTAGATTTTATACAGCAGCTTCCCGCCCGTCCAGTTATGGCTGCATTTACTGCGACAGCGACAAAAGAAGTGAGAGATGATATTATTGACATTCTGGAACTTCAAAAACCGGCTGTCCTGACAACAGGCTTTAATCGAAAGAATCTATATTTTGGCGTGTTATCACCCAAGAATCGATATCATGCTATACAAAATTATGTGGAAACTCACCCGGACGACAGTGGTATTATCTATTGCCTGACCAGAAAAGCAGTGGAGGAGGTCTGGGGACAGCTCAAGCAGGCTGGCGTTAAAGTGACACGGTATCACGCTGGCTTAAGCGATGAGGAAAGGCAGCACAATCAGGATGATTTTATCTATGATCGCGCTCCGGTTATGGTGGCTACGAATGCATTTGGCATGGGGATAGATAAATCCAATGTGCGCTATGTGTTACATTATGGTATGCCCAAAAATATTGAATCGTATTATCAAGAGGCTGGCCGCGCCGGCAGAGATGGAGAGCCTGCTGAATGTATTTTGTTCTACAGTGGACAGGACGTTATCACCAACCAATTTTTTATTGACAATAATGAAGATAATCAAGAGCTTGACCCCATCACACGCAGAATAGTGATGGAGAGAGACAGAGAACGTCTAAAACGTATGACCTTTTACTGTTTTACCAATGACTGCTTACGAGATTATACCCTGCGGTACTTTGGAGAATATGGAGCCAATTACTGTGGAAATTGCCAAAATTGCATTATGCAATTTGAGGAGGTTGATATTACCGAGACAGCAAAGACACTGATAAGTTGTGTGTCCACCAGCAGACAACGCTACGGTGTGAATGTGATAATCGACACAGTTCACGGCGCTAACACAGCAAAAATTCGACAATATCAGATGAACACTAACCCTTATTATGCAAAAGCGGCTGATGTGCCAGTATATAAACTCCGAAAAATCATAAATGAATTGCTGCTCAGGGAACTCCTTACTGTGACCAATGATGAATATGCCATTGTAAGGCTGACAAAGGATTCCACCCAATTTTTAGAATGTCCAGAAACCTTGACTATGAAAATGCCAAAAGAGCAGGAACGCCCTCCGAAAGAAAAACCAGAGAAACAAATAAAGAAAGCTATGGCAGGCTCTTCACTTCTCTCCGAGGCAGATCAAAAAGTATTTGAAAAGCTGCGCGCCCTTCGGCTGGAGCTTGCAAGAGAAGAAAAAGTGCCACCATATCTTATATTCTCTGATAAAACGCTATTGTCCATGTGTGTGATAAGACCGAAGGATAAGAATGAGATGTTATCTGTGTCAGGTGTCGGAACTTACAAATATGAAAAATATGGTGAGAAATTTCTTGCCTGTATCAGAGAGAAAACATACATTATCTAAAAATCCATACAAAATTCATATTAACATGCTATACTCAAATAAAAACGAGGTGTTATTATGAATCGAATTTTAATAATAGAAGATGAACCTGAGATACAGGAGCTTTTGACCGCCTATCTGAACAGTGAAGGCTATATTGTCACCCTTGCTGGAGATGGTGTCTCTGCTCTGGAGAGATTTCACTCTGCTCCTTGTAATCTGGTTCTTCTTGACATTATGCTGCCAAAAATAGATGGCTTTGGGGTGTGTGAACTTATCCGGCAGGAATCTGATGTCCCCATTATTATGTTGACAGCGCTTGACGATGAAGCAAAGCAGCTACGAGGCTTTAAGCTTAAGATTGATGATTATATCACCAAACCATTTTCTATCCCAGTTCTTCTTCAAAAGATTGCAGCAGTGCTTCGACGAAGCAACCATATTGCAGAATATGACATGATCCACTGCCAAAATATTTTATTAAATACTGCATCGAGAGAATGTTTTGTAGAAGGCTTAAAAGTTGATCTGACCAAACGAGAATTCGACCTGTTATTTGAACTTGCCAAAACTCCCGGACGGGTGCTTACACGAGAAGGCCTTCTTAATCGTGTGTGGGGGTATGATTTTTTTGGAGATTGCCGAATTGTGGACAGTCATATAAAGAATCTGAGAAAGAAGCTTCCGAATCAGCTTATAGAAACAATTAGAGGGGTGGGGTATCGTGTTCCGAAATCAAATTAATATTCGAATTTTCTTTATTACCTGTTTCATTCTGCTTGCCTCCAGTGCTGTCACCTATTTAATTATCGCTTATGCCACTCCTGTAAGCTACACTACGATGATCACTAGCCGTTTTGAAAATACAGAAGAAAATATTTTGCCAAGCTTTGTGACAGAAAACGACAACCATATTACAAGCTTTACTATAACAAATATATCTCAGCCTGATAATGTTCGCATCTTTAACATATCCTCCCAGAGAGATATGGTTGTCGCAGCTCTGATCGATGTAATCCCAAGCCTGATTATATCTATGCTGGTTATTTCTTTTCTCGGCGCACTGTTCTACTCACGTTATATCACCCGTCTATCCAATGCACTGTCAGAGCTCAAAAATGCACACATTGCTCTAAAGCAGGACATGGAGCGGGAGCGGGAGCTTGAAATGCAGCGAACTGCCTTCTTTTCTGCTGTTTCTCATGAATTAAAAACACCTGTCACCATCTTAAAGGGACAGCTTCATGGTATGCTAGATGGAGTGGGCATTTATCAAAACCGAGATAAGTATCTTTCTAAAGCTCTACAGGTTACATGCAGAATGGAAAATCTAGTTCAGGAGATCTTAACTGTATCACGTATGGAAAGTAATCAAATGTCACCTCGACTTCAGACGATAAATCTAAATAATCTTATCACGCAGCAGATAGATGAGATAGATGATCTGCTTGTGTATAAAGAAATGACCGTCTCTCTCTCCATTGCGGAATCTATATCAATCACTGTTGACCCTGTATTGCTTCAAAAGGTTATCAGTAATCTTTTATCCAATGCTGTCTTCTATGCTCCAGAAAAGGCTTCTCTGTCTCTTTCTGCCATACAGACTCTCCAATATACAGAGCTTCAGGTTGAAAACAGTGGGTCACATATCCCTGAAGAAGCACTGCCGCATGTGTTTGAAGCATTTTATCGAGCGGATCGTTCTCGCAGCCGAATCACCGGTGGGAGTGGACTGGGGCTATATATTGTCCAGATGATACTGACCCTTCACCATGCATGGTTTCATATAGAAAACACTTCTGGCGGTGTGCGATTCACTATTCGCTTCCCCAAAGACGTCTTTCCACCCAGTTAGACTTCAATGCATAAGAGACTCCTTTTTTCCACACAAATCACATAATTTCTATACGTTTTCTTCAAAATATTATGTTATATTTCTTTTATTCTAAGAGAAAAGAGGTTTCGCAATGCATTTTCAATTAAAACAACTTAGCATGACCTATCCCTCCGGGAGGCAAGCTCTCAAGGACGTGACACTCGAATTAAAAAGTCCTAATCTAATAGGGCTTTTAGGTCCAAATGGTGCTGGAAAATCCACACTTATGCAATTATTAGTGGCAGGGCTTATTCCCACAGAAGGAGAGATTCTTCTGGACAATGTTCCATTGCTACAGTCCGAACAGATTCTAAAATCTAAGCTTGGATATCTGCCACAGATATTTGGTCTGTACGATGAGCTGACCATCTACCAATTTCTTGATTATATGGCAGCCTTAAAGCAGATTCCTGATCGAAAACAAGCTATTCTCTCTGTTCTTCGCCACACTCATCTTGAAGATAGAAAAAAGCTTAAAATACGTACTCTGTCAGGAGGTCAGCGCCAGAGAGTTGGCATCGCTCAAGCACTCCTTGGCAATCCCCCATTTCTTATCTTTGACGAGCCGACGGTAGGTCTTGATCCAGAGGAACGAATCACCTTCCGCAATCTATTTTCACATATGGCACAGGAGAGACTTGTATTGCTCTCGACACATATTATCGAGGATGTACAATCTGTCTGCAACCAGCTTATTGTTATCCATCATGGAAGTATTCTATTTTCTGGAACACCTGCAGAACTTATTCAGAGAGCAGAGGGACATGTGGGCATCTTCGAGGAGACAAGCTCAATACAAGAATCAGGAATCTCCATCACCTCCCGCATAAATACATCTAAGGGCGTTATCTGTCGAGCTGTCTTCAATTATCTGCCTGCCTTTGCATCTGCAGTGGAACCTACGCTAGAGGATGCTTATCTTTATCTTATCTTACAGGAGGATGCAAAATGAATACTCTCCGCTTATTTCGCTTAGAGCTCCGCCGTCTACTTCACTGCCGGATGACATGGCTGGCTGTTGTTTTCTCTCTTATTCTTTATCTTGCTGGCTATTCTCTGTACCAAATGCTGGGATATACCACCATGGCTGTACTCTACCTTGCCAATCCTATCGCACTGTGCACGCTTGGTTCCACCATAATATTCTCTGCTCTTGCCCTGTACGAATTAAACAGAACACACAAGTATCATATGGAAGCAATTACCAATAGTATTGTATCACCATTGACCTTGATTCTCGTTCTGACAGCAGGTTTGATCACTTGTGTGCTTCTGACAGCACTGTTGGGATTCATTCTGTTTTTGCCCTATACATACCAGAAACTTGATCTGGTGTTTTCTTTCAGTGATTATTTTATGTGCTGGTTTCTTATCTTTTTTCCGGCACCAGTATTTGGTGTATTACTTGCCGTAAGCTTTTATCTTATCACCCAGAGAACAGATGTCAGTATTCTGGCCATTATTGTCTTTCTTATTTTTTCGCGAAGCGGCGCACAGAAGGAACAATGTTGGTGGCAGTGGAGCTTGCCTATCTTTCCAGCCTTATCAGATGACTTTTCCAATGCACTGGTTTTCCGGGTTGCCATGTATAACAGAAGCATTTGGCTGTGTATTCTGGGTGGCTGTTATATGATCTGTTTGCTATGTCTAAGACGATATAAGAAAAATCTTCTGCACTCTATTATGTGGGGGATTCGAAAGCCTATCGCAGTGGTGCTGGGGCTATGCTTGTTTCTTCTTGGAGGCACACTCTGGCATTTTCAACCTTTTTTTGACTCTTCACCAGCAGACTGGATACCTGCATTTCAGACACACCCTGATCATATTCTTTCAGATGTATTTCTTACTGGAACAGAGCTAACTACTGACATCACAGAAACTACCTTTGGAACTATTTCTGGAAATGTTGTCTATCATATCGAAAATACCTCCGGGCAGCCACAGGAGCTTTATTTTCATCTAGCTTCCGGCTACAGCATCCAATCTGCTACCATAAATGATATTCCGATCACTATGACAGAAGATCCCTCCGATCTGATCGCCAGACGCGACTGGATCTGTACATTGCCTGCTGATCCAGAGATCACACTAAAGCTCACCTTCCACGGATACCCTAAAATATGGAATCAGCAGAGTTCTCTTCTCTCATATACCATGATCACACCAACTTATATTAATCTGCTAAGCACTAATTTATTACCTGTGCCACAATTAGAAACAAAATCACCAAAGACACCTTTTCACGCAACCATAACACTTCCTGCAAATCTAACTCCTGTAACAACTGGTTATGCTGCAGAGTTGATCTCCGAAAATAATAACAATACAAAGACATGGGTTGCTTCCGATTCTGGCGTCGCTTCTATCAGTCTCTGCGCGGCTGATTATGTAAAAGCTGATTTAAAGGTGTCAGGCAGTTATATTCCAATCGAGTTTTACTACAGCAGCAAACACCAGAAACAGCTTGAGGAAATAAACGCAATTTCCACAATTGAGGCCGCGGTTGCCTATTGTACTGATCACTATGGCCCTCGAAGCTTTATAAAAGAAAAACCATTTAAGATAATTCAAGGAACTGAATTTATGTTTGGTGGTTTTGCAGCCTCAAATATCAGCAGCACACTAGAAGAAAGCTTCACCGTCAAAAACTTACAGGATACTAATAAGGGTGCGACAGGTGCAGAAGTACTTGCTCATGAGATCATTCATCAGTGGTGGGGACTAGGTATTATGGTGGAAGATCAGGAAAATCTATACTGGACCTCTGAGGGACTCACGACCTATTCTACCTATCGCCTGATGGAAGAGCTGTATGGAGAGGAATATGCCAAGCAATATTATCTTGATAAATGGGATTCTGCTATGACTAATGCGAAGAATAATTTCTATACGCGCCATCCTGAATACTTAGAGCTTTTGCCAGAAAATTATGCGGCAGCCATCCAAAGTGAACTTAATAGTGTCTATCTCTACGATGGAACGGCACAATTAATTAAGCGCGCCGAAGAATTGATTGGTGGACGGAAAAACATGGATTCTGTCCTCTCCAAGCTTTATTTGGAAGGCGGGGTTACGCCATCCCATATCACATTTGATGATTTTTTACATGTCTGCGGACTGACAAAGGAGGATCTAAACTATGAATAAAGTGATTCAATATGAATGTAAGCGTCTGCTGTGGAATAAAATTTTTTTTGGCATACTGATTATCTGTCTTTTTCTCAGTTTTTCTCTCCTTCACGGTGAGATTTTAATGGGTGTCTCCAACACGGCACCCTTCTCACCATGGAGCTTTGGCAGTTATCTTTCGCAACTTATTCCTATTATCTGTCTTGGTGAGCTGTTCTTTCTGACTTTCTTTATTTCTGATAAGAAACGTAATATTGATATTCTAATAAAAAGCACACCCATCTCTCCACGGCGCTATGCTGTGATGCGATGCGGTACGATCTTTGTCGCAGCTTTGCTGCTGGTTATTTGTGTAATTGCTTTATACCTTGGATTTTTCTCTACTTTGTTTGGTACATTGAATTATGGTGAGCTAATGCTCCCTGCTCTGTTAGCAGTGCTTCCAACGATGCTTTTTTGTCTTGGTGCAGGCTACCAGCTTGGAGCGATTCATCCAATCCTCCTCTATCTATTGATGCCTGCTGTTTTTATTCTGTCCTCCACGCCATTGCTGGATCTTTCTATGGGAAATTATTTTCATAATTATCCATTGGTGCTTGGAAATCTCGATCCTGCTTTCACGGTAAATGCTACTCTTTTATGTAAAAGAGCACTATATGGTATCGTTGGTATTCTTTTATTGGTAATACCATGCTTAGATAATAGCAGATGGCGATACAGAATATTTAAAAAATATACCTGATAGACATGTCATAAACTATTATTAGTAGCTCCTATGATAATGATAGTTTAGCTTGCATAAGATAGTATTTCCAGAAAGATCCTTTTTGATTAGTATATTTTCCAGAAAATATTATATTTTATTTATTGTTAAAAATCTGTTGTATCATTTTCTGGAAAGATCCGTCCAGCGAACTGCCTGTGGTTCTCCGTCACCCCGCTTGCGCTTAGTGAAAAACGCAGCGGACGGTAAGCTCGAAACTACCTCGCTAACCGCCGGCGTTTTTCAATAGGTTCCTTGAGAACCACAGGCAGTTCGCTGGACTGTTTTTAATAGTTAGGCAAAACACGCTGTCACTCTGTTTGTATTGGATTAATAAAAAATATTTGTTATCTCTTTTAAGAGAATATGATAATCTAAAAATACAGAAAAATAAATATTAGACTACAAGTATATAAAAAATCACAATGTATTTGAAATAATCAATAAAGTAGTATAGCCCGTCTGCTGTTTTCCTCAAGGAACCTATTGAAAAACGTTGGTACTTAGCGAGGTTTTTCACGAGCTTAGTATCCGTTACGTTTTTCACTAAGCGCAAGCGGGGTGACGGAGGAAACAGCAGACTGGCTATACGGACCTCTTTCAAAATGATAAAAGAAAACTTATCCTACAAGAAGCTATATCATGATAATTAGCCGGATTTGCCTATATAAGCAAATGGAGATAACCAATATAATCCATATAAATTAAAAAAATCACTTGCATATTTTTATAATTTAGAGTATACTTAATGCAATGCAGATATAGTACATCGGTAGTATGTCAGCTTCCCAAGCTGAAGAGGCGGGTTCGATTCCCGTTATCTGCTTAATAAAACAAGCCCCAAACACTTGACTACGTAGATACATAAGTGTTTGGGGCTTCTGTTATGTATACTAATTCCCATCTGCCCGCTTTAGCAGGTGTACAAATCAAGATGTGAAATTTTTATTTCACGCTACTTTTATCCAAATATATCAAGTCAGCAGCTCAGACCAGCTATCGTTAATTTTGAACAACTACTTAGCTGTTACTCACCAAAATCAAGTTTATTCCCCTGTGATCTTTTTTGCAAGCAGCTAGAGATCTGCCATGCTTTATTCCTTTCTATAGTTTGCCTCCTGAATCCTTATTCCGTTTTCTGACGCCAGATTCACATCCCACGCTGCAACTGGCCTGCCCAACGGATCGGATATTACTCGCACAACTGGCCGGTACGGCATATCTGGATTCTGGTATTTTACTATTCCTGCTGTACCGTCTGTCAGCTTAACCATTGTCCCATTTGGATATATTGCAATACACTTTATAAAAGTAGAAACCAGCCCGGCATCCAGTTTTCCCACAGCCTCATCCTTTAATAATGCCACAGCTTCATAGATACTTTTCTTTTTATGATAACAGCGCTCTGAAATCAGCGCATCATAAATATCCACAACAGCCGCTATCCTGACAAATTCATGAATCTCCTTCCCCTTTATGCGGTTGGGATAGCCAGAACCATCCAATCTCTCATGATGGCTCAATGCCACAATTCGAGAAAGTTCCGTCAAACTATCATTCTTCTTTAACACTTCATAGCCCAGCACAGTATGTGTTTTAACATGCTCATACTCCTCCTTGGTCAGCCTGCCGGGTTTATACAAAATTTTCTGATTTACCATTGTCTTGCCAATATCATGCAACAAAAGCCCCATCGCCAGTTTTTTTGCCCTAACTCTGGGATAATGAAGTTGTTTTGCAACCAGCATAGAATAGATCGCCACATTGATGGAGTGATTAAAAGTACTGTCATCTGAAGTACCTATCTCATTCATGCTGGTCAACACACTTGTATTTTTTAATATCTCATCCAAAATCTCATCTGTACTTTCTGAAAGCCGCTCTGTCTCCAAAACTCCTTGATTGGACAGTGCATTTATTGTGGAAAAAAGTACTTCCTTGCAATGCAACCTTGTCTCCTGATTAATGGTATCTTCCACGATAATATCCTCGCTCAGCCGATCTGTCACATATAAGTGAGTGATTCCAAGCTTTGACAGACTTGTTTTAAATCGCTCCAGATGGCTGGTCCCAACCTTGAGCAAAAGACTATTCAAATGGTAAATCGGCTTTGCCAGCACCATATCTGGCTTTAATAACTCCAACGCCACTTTTCTCACAGTGAAATCCCCCCTATACCATAAACCCTATCTGGATACGACAATACTTTTTCTAAAGCCCCAAATATCCTGCTAACTCATCAGGACAATCAATAATTACCTTTGCACCTTTTTGAAGAAGAACTTCTCTTTCCCGAAATCCCCACGATACCAGCACACTGTCAAGTGCGCAATTTCTAGCAGTCTCAATATCAACCTCAGAATCTCCTACATACAAAGTTGCCTCCTTTTCTGTCTGTAACTGCGATATAGCACGCATAATATTATCCGGTGCTGGTTTTTTCTGATATCCCTGACTATCTCCAACCACCACAGACAGCAAGCTGGGAAAATAGCTCTCACACAAATCCTTGACGGTCGCCTCATCCTTATTAGATACCACACCAAGCTTAAATCCTTTTTCCTTTAACTGTTCCAAAAGGCTTACTATTCCATGATATGGGCATGTTTTATGGCGGGAATGTTCATAATAATAGTTGCTGTATTCCTGCAGACATTTTTCTACTTCCTGCTCGCTTATCCCTTCTGGCAGTGCACGCCTGATCAGATTGATCGCCCCATTTCCCACAAAACTTCGAATCTGCTCCAGACTTCTCTGTGGATAATGATACCTATCTAAAATCTCGTTGACAGAATCCCTTATATCCTCCAGTGAATTTAAAAGTGTTCCATCCAAATCAAATATTATTGCATTATATTTCATAATTCTAATTAACCTCCTGATATTTAACGTATTTCCATACACCTTGTAATTGTTTTCTTCTATTGTACCATATCCATTTTTTTCCTGATATAAGAATTTCTAATTTTTTCTTCCTTGCTCCCACTTTTCCTAATTATAAAATAAATTATTATTTTTTTCCATTATTTTTCACTGATAAATACATGAATCCAACGTAACCTCCGCACAATTCATAAAAATAAAATCTTATAAGCACTATAAAATCCAAAAATAATATCATATAATAGACATAATTCGACACACAAGGAAAGGAAAATCTTATGAAAAGAAAATATTTCATCACCATGGCAATCACCTTATTCATTCTAACAGGATGCTCCAACACAACAACTCCCACCGTTATAAACGATACTAGCGCTTTTGTTCCTTCCTCCACAGAAGAGAGCTCATCTTCCTATGACTTAATGGAGGAATCTATACCTTCTTCTGTAAAAGATGATCTGGTTTGTTTAGATCAAAAAATATTAGAAAACAATAACTCTTGTCAAAGCATCTCTATTATACAACAAGGAACAGAACAGCCACAATTACTTATTAAGGCTACTGATAACGAGGAATTTTCTTTTACTCCCCCAAAACTCCACTATCCAAAATATCTTGACGAACTGTATTTCACCGATCTGAATGAGGATGGTACAGATGAAGTGATTGCTGTTTGTTTCCTAACAGGGGGTAATATAGGAATATATATTATTGATATAGCAAATCAAACGTTTCTTACCCCTCCTTATATAAACGAGACAGACGCAACTGTTGGAATTGAATACAATGTTTATTCTGTGGATGATAATCACGTACAAATTAAAGGCGAAAGTTTTGATGAGATTATTGATTTATCTTTGGATGAGATCTGGAATTGGAATTATGATACAAATCTTTCTGAAGAAGAATATTTCCAGCTATATCAGGGAAAGGGTCCAATCATTGGATCATCAGATGGAGTTGGTTATAACTCCATTGAAGTTGTAAATTATAATAATCGCAATTGTCTTAAATTGAGAGAACAATTATGTTGTCCATGGTACTGGTATGGACATCTAGGATATATGGAAACGATTGTAAGCTGGGATAAAAATGGAGAATTTCATATAGAAAACATGGAATACCTTAAGCATCCGCTCTATATAGACAGAATAGTATTTGAAAGCAATAGCCCTTGTCAAAGTATTTCCATTATAAAAGAGGGCATAAAACAGCCTAAATTATTTATAAAGGTTACAGATAATGAAGAATTTTATTTTGATCCCCCTGAACTGCACTATCCAATGTCCTTTAATCAGGTATCTTTTACTGATCTTAATGGAGATGGTGTTGATGAAGCTGTTGTTGAGTGTTTTCTGGGAGGTTCTTTTCCGGGAATCTATATTCTAGATATAGTGAATCACTCCTACCTTACGCCACCATATGCGGCCAATATGGATTATATCCAGTACACAATCTATGCTGTAGATGAAAATCATATACAGATCAAAGGGGAAATATTTGACAGTATCATCGAATTAACGAGTGATGAAAATTGGAGCTGGAATACTTACCCCAATATGACGAAGGAAGAATATATCCGGCCATATCAAGAGACTGGAAGAGTGATTGGAGGCACCTCTTCAGCCAGTCATTTTGGAATTGAGCTAGTTACCTATAACAATCGAAACTGTTTGAAATTTATACAAGTTCTACGCGGTCCGTGGAGCACATCTGACTATCTTGGATGCATGGAAACAATAGTCAGTTGGAACAAAAATGGAGAATTCAATATAGAAAATGCTGAATATCTTAAAACACTCCCGTGGTGACATTTCATGTTAAAATCTAATTATATAAGACTTTCCATTCAATAAGACTATTACGGGGATGTTGTATCATTTTCTGGGAAGATCCTCCCGGCGAACTGCCTGTGGTCCTCCGTCACCCCGTTCCCGCTTAGTGAAAAATGCATCGGACAGTAAGCTAGAAACTACCTCGCTAATCGCCGGCGTTTTTCAATAGGTTCCTTGAGAATTTAATTCCCTATGAATAGTATAGTGTTCGAGTGATGAAATGGTCTTTAAAAGGGTGGGGGGTGGTATAATTAGATAAGCAAAACTGAATTTATGAAAGCCAAATTTAAAGGTGATACCGCAGAAAAATTCGAGGTGTCTCGCCGCACTATCAATCGGGATATTGAGGATATTTGCAAGGCTGAAATTCCAATCGTCACCACTCAAGGGGCAAATGGCGATATCTCCATTATGGAAGATTTTTCTCTTGATACTACCGTGTTCACTGAGCAGGAATTAACAGCTATCTTCAGGGTTTGAAGTCGCTGGACAGCGTTTCACGTTCAGCGTCGGCAGAAAAACTTGCGCAGAAGATTAGTGGCAGCAAAGCTAGCAAACTTTCTGATCATACGATGATCGATCTTTCCTCTTTCTATAAAGATGATCTTTCAATCAAAATCGAACAGATCAAACTTGCTATCCGGGAAACCCAGTGCATTACTTTCCATTATTGTTATAACAAGAGTGAAACAGATAAGCTGATCGAACCGTATCTGATCGTTTTTAAGTGGTCAGACTGGTATATCTTTGGGTTCTGAAAAGAACGGCATGATTTTCGGATGTATAAGTTGCTCCGCTTATGGAATCTGACAGTTACAGACGAAGTATTCAGCATAAGAGAAATTTCAGAAGAAAAAAGCAATTTGGCTCTCACATGACCGAAGACTGCATTATCTCTGCAGTCTATGATTTGTCTGTGAAATACAGGTTAGTTGAAGAACATGGACATACCTGCTTTACCGAACAGGAAGATGGGAAACTATATACGGAATGGGGATTTACCACGCAAAAGGATGCTGTGGAGTGGTTCCTGCGCTTTGGAAATAAGGTGAAAGTTCTCGCTCTTACGGAAATGGTTGAAATAATGAAATCCACATTGGGCGCCATAAAAAATTTATATAAATCATGACACACAGTTGTCATGTTTGAAGTGATATGGTTAAAGAAAAAACTTGGAGGTTATATATGGTTGATTCAAGATGTGGACTTCACTGTACTGGATGCGAATATAAGGAGACATGCGGCTGCAATGGGTGTATCGAAACAAACGGACATCCTTTCCATGGAGAATGTCCTGTTGCGGTATGCTGTCAGGATAAAGGCTTTCTTCATTGCGGGGAATGTTCGGATATTCCGTGTGAGCTTCTGACGCAGTATTCCTGTGATCCTGAACACGGCGACACCCCTCACGGTGCCAGAATCGCACAGTGTATCAAATGGGCAAAGGAAATTTAACAGAGAATATTATGAGCAGATTTACTGAAGCCTAAACTCAGAGCATCCACTTTGGGGTGGGTGCTTTCCCTTTGTATCGTTATTGTAAAAGCAATATCGCTGCTTCGGATAGATAACAATGGAACCTATTGAAAAACGTTGTTACTTAGCGAGGTTTTTCACGAGCTTCGTATCCGTTACGTTTTTCACTACGCACAAGCGGGGTGACGAAGAAAAAAAGCGAGCTATACGACCCTTTTCCTGTCTTCATGCCATTCTCTATATTCGCCCTCCTGACGCCACAATTTTCTCTGCCAGATCATTAAGATATACCCAACGTTCCATTCTCTCTTCCAAAAGTACCTCTGCCTCTTCTTTTTCTTTTGTAAGCTCACTGAGTTTTCCATAGCTTGTCGCTGACTGCTCCATCTCTTGTTCCAGCTTTGTTATTTTTTCTTCTAGCCTTGCTATCTCTTCATCTATTGTCTCATATTCCTTTTTCTCCTGATAAGAAAATCTAAGCTTTTCTGTATTTCTCTGCTTCCACTCTTGCTTTGGTTTCTCCTTTCCCTTCTCCTCCTCCAAAGTCCCTGCTTTCTCAATATAATCTGAATAATTTCCCTCATACTGATGGATCTCCCCATCTCCCTCAAAGGCAAAGATACGGTTTACCAATTTATTTAAAAAATATCTGTCGTGGGACACTGTAACTACAATTCCCTCAAAGCTTTGCAGATAATCCTCCAGAATCGTGAGAGTGGCAATGTCCAGATCATTGGTAGGCTCATCCAAAATTAATATGTTGGGAGCTTCCATCAAAACCCGCAGTAAATATAACCGCCTCTTCTCCCCGCCTGACAGCTTCTTTATAAGAGAATACTGTATTGATCCAGAAAACAAAAATCTTTCTAACATCTGCGAGGCTGTCACCATCCCATCCACCGTCTTGATATATTCTGCCACTTCGCGAACATAATCAATCACGCGCTGTGACTCATCCATAGCTTCATTTTCCTGTGAAAAATAGCCAAGCTTTACTGTCTGACCTATAACGACCGTTCCACTGTCCGGTTTCAGCACTCCTGTCATTATTTTTAGCAATGTACTTTTTCCGCATCCATTTCTGCCGACAATTCCAATCCGATCCCCCGGCAATAAAATATAAGAAAAGTCTCTTATTAATCTTCTATCCCCATAGCTTTTTGATAAATGCTCAAGTTCTACCGTTGTTCTCCCCAGCCTCGAATAGACAGAACTTATCTCCACCTGCTCGTCGGCTGCCAGCTTCTCTCTGTCCCGAAGCGCCTCAAAGCGCTGGATATGCGCCTTCTGCTTTGTCGATCGCGCCCTCGCACCGCGCATCATCCATTCTAGTTCCATCCGGTACAAGCTTTTATTCTTTCTCTCTGTCGCAAGCTCCATCTCCTCCCGCTGCACCTTAAGCTCAATATATCTGGAATAATTCGCCTCATAGCTGTATAGCTTTCCCTTATCAATCTCCAATATGCGATTTGTCACTTTATCAAGAAAATATCGATCATGTGTCACCATAACAAAGGCTCCCTGATATTTTCGTAAATACTCCTCCAACCATTCCGCCATCTGGCTGTCCAGATGGTTAGTTGGCTCATCCAACACTATTATATCTGCAGGGGTCAACAACGTGCTCACCAATGCCGCCCGTTTTCTCTGTCCCCCTGAAAGATGATCCGGCCGCGCTTCAACATCAGCTATGCCAAGCTTAACAAGCATTGCCCTTGCTTCTCCCTCGATATTCCTGTAAGCTTCTTTTGCTTTCTTTCCTGCAATTACATTTTCCAGTATACTAAGATTCGTATCAAATACTGGTGTCTGTGGCAGATAAGCGATCTCGATATTTCTGCCCATCGTGATGGTTCCCTCATCTGGCTCCTCTAATCCAGCTATCAACTTAAGCAGCGTTGATTTTCCCGTTCCATTAATTCCTAGAACTCCAATTCTATCTCCTTCTTGAATTCCAAAAGAAACCTTATCAAGCAGAAGCTTATCTGTATAACTTTTACTGACACACTCCATGGTAAAAAGATTCATAATGTCGTCTCCTATCCAAAGTAATAATGTTTTGTACCTTCCTGATCTGTCGTACATCCAGCTTTTACATGAAATACTTCCTCTATGCTGCCGCTCTCCCACACCTGTCTGGAAGAACCCTCTATCACTACTCTTCCTCCTTGAAGCAGTATAATCCAATCTGCCAGACGGAATGCATAGTCTAAATCATGCAGCACCGCCACAACTGTCTTGCCAGAATCTCTAAGTTCCTCAAGCAGGCGGAACAGCTCTGTCTGATACTGAATATCAAGATATGTCGTAGGCTCATCAAATAAAAGAATCTCTGTCTGCCCAGCAAGTGCCATGGCAAGATATGCCTTCTGTCTCTCCCCGCCCGACAATTCTCCAAGGTGTTTGTCCCGCAGGCTTATAATCCCCGCCTGCCTCATAGCCTGCTCACAGCACTGATAGTCTTCTCTGCTATAACGCCTTGGATAAGAAAGATGCGGAAATCTCCCATGTAAAACCAATCTCTCCGTGCGAATAGAAGAATCGGGGTGACTCTGTGCGAGATAGAACATTTTCTGAGCCAATTCGCGCTGTGTATATTCTTCTGTTCTTCTGCCACCAATATAGATCTGTCCTGTTATTTTCTTGCAAAGTCCAGCTATGCTCTTTAATAGCGTACTCTTTCCACTTCCATTCGGACCAAGCACTGCTGTGATCTTTCCTTTGGGTATATTGCTATTGATTGTATCCAACACGATCTTTCTTTCATATCCTGCTGTAAGACCACTGACTTGTATTTCTCCATTCTGCTCCATCTTACCCTCCTCACTGTTTTCCTCGATAATGAAATAAAAGCCAGAGGAAAAATGGTGCTCCAAGCAAAGATAATAGAATTCCCACCGGAATCTCATAAGGTGCAAACATTGTCCGGGCTGCTGTATCACACAAGGTTAAAAGCAGTGCACCTAAAAGCACGGATACCAGCAGATATTCCCTGCTCTCTCCTCCCGTAATCCTTCTTGCCATATGAGGCACCAAAAGCCCTATAAACCCCAAAAGCCCAGCAAAACTGACCGCTGCACCTGCCGCTACAGCCGCAAGCAACAGAAAAAAGAATCGATATACTCCCACAGGCAGCCCCAAGGTATGCGCTGTCTCCTCACCAAGCCCAAATACCTCAAGCTCATTGTGAAAAAGCAAAAGAAGCACTACCACTACTACAACAATAATTCCTGATATTTTTAAAACATTCAAATCAATACCAGCCAATCCACCAATCTTAAATGCATTAGAAGCCAAAAGAGACTCCTCACTGAAAGTATAAACTGCATCTGTCGCTCCATTTAAAAAGCTATTCACGGCCACCCCCGCCAATACTAAGGTAATCTTAGAAGCTCCTGTCTTTTTCCCAATATAATATACCAGAAGAACTGTGAGAAAAGCTCCTGCAAAAGATGCAAAAGGCAATAGCATATAAGAAGCCGGAAAAACTGCACTACAAAACACCACCGCAAAGCCTGCACCAGAATTTACCCCAATAATATTTGGACCCGCCAGAGGATTATTTAATATAACCTGAATCACCGCACCAGAAGCAGCAAGACCCATACCAGCAATAACAGCCCCTGCCACACGTGGAATCCGCACATAGAGCAAAATTCTCCCTGTCCTATTTATCTCTCCACGAAAGAGGAACAGAATATCCTCACCCGTCACAGATGCTGCTCCACAAAACAGCCCAAGACCAACCGAGATAAGCAAAAACACTGATAATATGAAAACGATAGATCGATCTCTTCTATTTCCCATCATACAAAATATCTGCTAATATTTCGTAGCTCTCTCCCCAGCGGTTATTCGGCTTATTATGAAACAGCTCCTTCTCAAGAACATAAAACTTGTCGTCCTTCACTGCTGTAAGCCCCTGCCACGCAGGATTTGAAGCCAAAAGCTCATCCACCATCGAAAGTGCTGCCTCCTGTGAGCTTCCCATAGTAGTGACAAAAATAAAATCTGGATCAGCGACAAGAATCGCTTCCATATTGAGATCCTCCAAAAGTCCTCCGTCACTGTCTGCAATATTCACACATCCCAGATCCAACAGCATCTTTCCTGTCATGGTATCGCTGTTCTTTGCCCTAACTCCCGTGGAATATGCCCGAAGAAGTAATATTTTCGGGCTGCTTCCGTCCGCTCTTGCTATCTGCTCCTCTATCGCTTTCTCCACCGACGTCACATTTTCCTCATACAATTTCTTATTACCAGTAAAATCTGTGAAAATTCCCATCATAGCTTTGTAATCTTCAAAAGTCTCTATATCAAAATATGCTGTCACAATCCCTGCTTTCTCTAATGTATCATACAATTTTACATGGCCGGGTATGGCAGATGACAAGATTACAAGCTCCATACCCTCCGCCATTAATGTCTCCGCGGATGGGGTCTTTAATGCTCCGAGATTCACCATATCTGGATGTGCATCCAAAATCTCTTTTGCATCCTCTGAAGTACCGGCAAGCTCGCCTCCGGCAAGCAGCCACGCCTGAGCAAGACTCTCTGAGAGCACTGCCGTTCTCTCCACATGTTTCAGTCTTACCTCATGTTCAAGCGCATCTGTAAAAATAATCTCTGTTCCATCCCCAGCACTATCCATAGAATTGGATGAGTGTCTACATGCCCCTAACATAAGCACATAAAACAGCACTGTGAACAAGAATAAGACCCTCCACACACAGCATTTTTTCATCACACAATCTCCTCACTTGATTTCTAACTTTTACTAATTGTAACGGAATCACATAGATTTTGCAACTGAAATGTGATATACTCACATTATAGACGTAATATTTACATCATGGAAAGGCGGTATTCATATGATTTCTAAAAAAGCTGTTATCCGACAAGATATTTTAACTCCTGATTTTGTGGTAGAGATTGCAAAAAAATGTTCTTCTTTTCATTCAACCATCACCATGTATGCGAGAGATCAAACAGTTAATCTAAAAAGTATTGTCAATATCTTTGGCACGGAGCTGAATAGCGATGAAGAAGTTGAGCTAGTATTTTCAGGAAATGATGAAGAACAGGCATGCGAGGCTATTCTCAAGCTTTTAGAAAACTGACAAACAGAACATATCATCTACTTTCTTAATCTCTGTTCCGTACTATGGCGGCTCACTCTTTTGATGAAGCCGCCATCACTTTTTCCCAATAGTTTTATAAATATGAAAATACTTTAAGAATATGAAAACTTTTTTCCAGTGTCAGGACAATATATACATGCAAGGGCAAATCTTTGCAAGTCGACTTGTAAGAAGAAGGAGGATAACTGCTATGAACAATGATGAATTCGAGCGGTTTGTCTTGATGTCTGGAAAGGATATTCTGCGATTTTGCCGGATGACAGCCGGAGATGTAGAAGATGGGGACGAATTATATCAGGACACTATGCTCAAGCTGCTAGAAAAAAAGAAAAAATTGGACTCTGAGCAGAATACAAAGAGTTACGCTTTATCCACTTCAATCTATCTTTGGAAAAATAAAAAGAAAAAATACGCAAACAGGATGAAGCTGGTTCCGACTGACAGTATAGAACAGATGTCAGATGAAGGGTATGAAGTTTCCGATCATAACAATACAGTTTCGCCAGAACACATTGTATTACAGCAAGATGAGATAGACATGATTCAGGGATTCGTTGCATCTCTGCCTGAAAAGTACAGAATACCAATCTATTTGTATTATTCAGCGGATATGCAGATCCATGAGGTGTCTGAAATTCTCGGACTGCCAGAGGGAACCATCAAGAGCCGGATACGGAAAGCAAAAAAGCAATTAAAGGAAAAATTGGAGGCGATAGGATATGACAGATGAAATATTGAATCAAATCTTAAAGCAGGCCCTTGCTCCTAAAATAAGTGACCAAGAAATCCTGATACATAAAAGGAGGAAGGATAAAATGAGAAGATTCGATACTATAGGAAAAGCTGTTGCCGTGGCAGTAGCTGTAGTTGTTATTGGAATTGGTGGATTGGGTTATTTTAATCCAGCGCTTGCATCCAAGATTCCGCTGATTGGAAAGATCTTTGAGAAAGTTGAGGATGATATCACATATTCTGGAGACTACACAGAAAAGAAAACGATCTTAACTAATGAGGATTCTTCAGGAAATTTGGACACATCGAACTATACTGTATCTGATAAAGGATTCACACTGACAGCATCAGAAGTCTACTGTGATGGATATTCCATATTCCTTACAGTTAATATTCAATCCGAAGACGCAGATTTTACTCATATTCCAGAACATTATACAGGCATGAACGCCATAAGCAACCAGACAGCCGCAGGATTTTATATAAGCGGAACATGGAGTATTGGTGGAACTTCTTCTGAACTGCTGCAAAATACATTGGAAGGAAAGGTAATAGACAGCCACACATTTGTAGGCATGATCAAAATGGATCTCGCAGAGAAAGTGGCTGATAATGGTGAACTTAGCTTACATGTAGATGGTCTTGGCTATGACGATGACAGGATGCTTGATGGTGAAGAGATATCAGCATCTCATTGGACGGATGGTAGTTGGAATATTACCATTCCATTTGAGGTAAATCAAACAGATGTAAAGACAATTGACATTGGTGAGAAAAAAGAGAATATTACGCTTGATAATGTAGTAATATCTCCGTATCAGGTCATCGTCCACACGACAACACCGGGCGTTCAGAGAGAGCTGACAGATGATAGAAAGAAAAAACTGCTTTCAACAAATCCTGATATGACAGATGCAGAGATGTTTGAACTTTTAGGATGGTCTTATGAACCCTGCCATACAATTTGCTTTAATCAGGACAGAAAGATGCTTTATTCAGATATGGAATCTCCGGGCAGAGCTGCATTTGCTGTTCAGGGAAAAGAGATAAAAACTCTGTATATCTTCATTTTTGACAATCTCGATGATTGGACTCAGATGGAACAAGAAGGAATGAATAGCAGCGTTGCAGATAAAGCTGTTATCGTTAAGGAAATTCATATAGAATAATTGGACAAAAATTAATAAATGGACAATGCAAATACATGAAAACAAGCATTATAAAATAATAGGCTGATTTCATAATACAATAAAATACATCGGAAGATAGGTGGTTCCAAACAGGGGCTGTTGCAATAAGATTTAATTATACAAGATATTGTATACACGTAGCACTATCTTATAATATCTTGTATATGTTATACTTTATCTGTTGTATCATTTTCTGGAAAGATCCACCCGGCGAACTGCCTGTGGTCCTCCGTCACCCCGCTCTCGCTTAGTGAAAAACGC
>CAJUOO010000032.1 GCA_910588535.1 uncultured Lachnospiraceae bacterium
AGGTTCCTTGAGAACCACAGGCAGTTCGCCGGACTGTTTTATCAGTTAGGCAAAACACGCTGTCATTCTGCTTGTATAGGATTGACAGATCGTTTTTGGTGTTTCCATAAGAATGTATGATGCTCTGTGAACAAAAACGAAATAAAAATAAATATAAATCTGCAAGTATATGTAAAATCACATCATATCTCAACGATTCAGTAAAGCAGTATAGCCCGACCGCTGTTTTCCTCAAGGAACCTATTGAAAAACGTCGGTACTTAGCGAGGTTTTTCACGAGCTTAGTATCCGTTACGTTTTTCACTAAGCGAAAGCGGGGTGACGGAGGAAACAGCGGTCGGGCTATACGGACCTTTTCCGAAAATGAGAAAAGAAAATTTATCTTGCAAAAAGTGATAGATTATAGCAGAAAAAGCAAAAGTCACTTGAAGCTATTGTTTGCTAGAATATAATGGATTATAATTATAGTATTGTCAGGGTAAGTAGCTGTGTTTATGTATATGTGCTGTAGGAAAGCAGACACCAAGATATTGTATAGAAAGAGAATGGAGTAGGAAAATATATTTCCCTGCTCCATTTGTTGTCTCTATTCTTTTATATTTTTATGTGCGGTTGCAAGCATCAGTTTAATACGGTTTAGCTGGTTGACCTCACTCGCTCCCGGATCGTAATCAACAGCGATAATATTTGATTTTGGATACTGATGTCTTAACTCTTTGATAACTCCCTTGCCCACCACATGGTTGGGAAGACAGCCAAAGGGCTGTGCACATACGATATTATTGACACCACCATGAATAAGCTCCAGCATCTCGCCGGTCAGAAACCATCCTTCACCCGTCTGATTTCCAAGGGAAACGATAGGGTTGGCGTATTTCGCGAGATCTTTTATATAGGCAGGAGGTGTGAAACGCTGGCTTTTGGTCAGCTCTTTTCTGGCCGTTTTTCTCATATATTCCAGAAGAGAGATGGCGATATTGCACAGTCTTGCAGTAGAAGCTTTGCTTCCCAGATGCTCAGCTTTAAAATTCTCATTGTAGAAGCAGTATAGGAAAAAATCTAATAGATCTGGCACCACTGCCTCTGCACCCTCTGCTTCCAGAAGCTCGACAAGGTGGTTATTTGCCGCAGGGAGGAACTTTACTAGAATCTCTCCCACAATGCCCACTCTTGGCTTTTTAATATCAAGGAGTGGCAGATTGTCAAAGTCGCGGATAATGCCGCGAATATTTCTGCCAAATTCTATCATCGAAGGATTTTTTTTGGAGAGGGAGGCGATGCATTTTGCCTTCCATTTTTCATGCAATGCGTTGGCGGAACCTGTTTCTTTCTCGTAGGGGCGAGTGCGATACAGCACGCGCATAAATATATCACCGTACACGACAGCCTGCATTCCTTTGATAAGCATCGGCAGCGTGTAATGAAAGCCCTCGTTTGTCTCAATACCGCTGGTGTTAAGAGAGAGCACAGGAATTTGAGGCATCCCTGCTTTTTCCAGTGCACGGCGAATAAAGCCTATATAATTGGTTGCACGGCAGCCACCGCCTGTCTGTGAGATAACGACGGCAGTTTTATCTAGATCATAGTTCCCTGACAGCAAAGCCTCCATAAGCTGACCAACCACGATAAGAGAAGGATAACAGGCATCATTGTTGACATATTTTAACCCGACATCAACAGAGGACTTGTTTTTGCTCTCCCCAAGTATCTCAAAATGATAGCCGCAGGAATTAAGGGCGGGTCCCACCAGATCAAAATGGATCGGGGACATCTGCGGACAGAGAATGGTGTAGTCCCTGCGCATCTGCTTGGTAAATTCCACCCGATGATAGGCGGAGGAAATTACTTTTCTCTCAATGTGTTTTTGATCTCTTACGCGAAGCGCGGAGATCAGAGAGCGAATGCGGATTCTAGCTGCCCCTAGATTGTTGACTTCATCAATTTTTAATACTGTATAAATTTTCCCAGAACGGGATAAAATATCATTAACACAATCAGTAGTGACGGCATCCAGACCACAGCCAAAGGAATTAAGCTGAATCAGATCCAGATTGTCCTGTGTCTTTACAAAGTTTGCGGCTGCATAAAGGCGGGAGTGGTACATCCACTGATCCATAACGATGAGCGGCCGTTCCGTCTCGCCCAGATGTGCCACAGAATCTTCTGTGAGAACAGCGATGCCATAGGAATTGATAAGCTCAGGAATACCATGATGGATCTCTGGATCAATATGGTAGGGGCGCCCGGCAAGGACAATGCCGCGCCTTCCCGTTTTCTTCATATAAGAAAGAACCTCCTCGCCCTTTTGCTTAATATCCTCTCTTGCCGTCATAAGCTCTGCCCAGCCCTCTTCCCCGGCAGCGCGAATCTCTTCTGCTGGGATGTGGTGAGATTCGGTAAATACCTTTACTAGCTGGTCTACCAGTATTTCTTTATTTGTAAAGGCGACAAATGGATTCATAAACTGAATTTTCTCTGTGCGAATCTCCTCTACATTATTTTTGATATTTTCTGCGTAGGAAGTGACAATCGGACAGTTGTAATGATTATTTGCCTCTGGGGTTTCATTTCTCTCATATGGGACACAGGGGTAGAAAATAGAGGTAATTCCCTGTTTAATCAGCCATACAACATGTCCGTGCGCAAGCTTTGCCGGGTAACATTCCGATTCAGACGGGATGGATTCAATGCCAAGCTCATAGATTTTCCGGTTGGATTCCGGCGAGAGAATCACGCGGAAGTTAAGTTTTTTGAAAAAGGTTGCCCAGAATGGATAGTTTTCATACATATTAAGCACGCGCGGGATACCGATGGTGCCTCGAACGGCAATATCTTCTGTCAAGCTCTCATAGCCAAATAGGCGCTTATTCTTGTACTCAAATAGATTTGGAATCTTGTCTTTGTTCTTTTCTTTTCCAATGCCGCGCTCACAGCGGTTTCCAGTGATAAATTGTCTTCCTCCAGTAAAACGGTTGATGGTGAGAAGGCAGCTATTGGTACAGCCCTTGCATCTTGCCATGGAGGTGGTGAAGGTGAGAGCATTGATCTTCTCGATTGGCAACATGGTGGATTCCTTAGAGCTGTCATAGCGCTCCCTCGCGATAAGTGCCGCTCCAAATGCGCCCATAATTCCGGCAATATCTGGTCTTACGGCATCACAGCCGGAGATGCGCTCAAAACTTCTTAGAACGGCATCATTATAAAAGGTGCCACCTTGAACCACTACTTTCTCGCCAAGATCCCTTGGATTGGTAATTTTAATCACCTTAAATAATGCATTTTTAATAACCGAATAGGCAAGCCCAGCAGAAATATCGGCAACTTCCGCCCCTTCCTTTTGTGCCTGCTTAACATTAGAATTCATAAATACGGTGCAGCGCGTGCCAAGATCAATTGGATTTTTGGCAAAAAGTGCCGCCTTGGCAAAGTCCTGTACACTATAATTCAGAGATTTTGCAAAAGTCTCGATAAAGGATCCACATCCTGAGGAGCAGGCTTCATTGAGCTGCACGCTGTCCACGGTCTTGTTGCGGATCTTGATACATTTCATATCTTGACCGCCAATATCAAGAATACAGTCAACCTCAGGCTCAAAAAAGGCAGCGGCATAATAGTGGGATACCGTTTCCACCTCTCCCTCATCCAACATAAGCGCCGCCTTAATCAGTGCCTCACCATATCCGGTGGAACAAGAGTATACAATAGAAGCACTCTGGGGCAGGCGAGAATAGATATCCTTGATGGCTCCTATTGTAGTGCCAAGTGGATTGCCGTTATTGTTGCTGTAGAATGAATAGAGAAGAGCACCATCCTCGCCGACCAAGGCGACCTTGGTGGTGGTGGAGCCGGCGTCAATACCAAGAAAGCAATCACCCTCATAGGTGGAAAGCTCCCCCGTTGCAACTGAGTGAGAATTATGCCTTTCTATAAACTCCTCATACTCTGCCTCATCATAAAACAGAGGCTCCATCCGCTTAACCTCAAATTCAAGTTTGATGGAGGAGGAGAGTTTGGCAAGCAGCTCTTTTATAGAGATGGATGCCGTTCCCGGATTGAGTGCTGCACCAATCGCGGCAAATAGATGAGAATTATCCGGCGCAATCGTCTGCTGTGGTGTTAGATGCAGTGTGCGGACAAAAGCATTTTTTAATTCAGGCAGAAAATGAAGTGGTCCGCCAAGAAAGGCTACATTGCCACGTATAGGCTTACCACAGGCAAGTCCACTGATCGTCTGGTTGACCACAGCCTGAAAAATGGAGGCAGAAAGATCCTCTTTTGTAGCCCCTTCGTTGATCAGAGGTTGGATATCTGATTTGGCAAATACCCCACAGCGGGCGGCGATGGGATAGATGGCCTTATAATTTTTTGCATATTCATTAAGACCAGAGGCATCCGTCTGTAAAAGAGAAGCCATCTGGTCAATAAAGGAGCCAGTACCGCCGGCACAGATGCCATTCATGCGCTGATCAATGCCGTTGGTAAAATATATAATTTTTGCATCCTCCCCGCCAAGCTCAATGGCAACGTCAGTCTGGGGAGCATAGTCCTGAAGGGCAGTGGAGACAGCGACAACCTCCTGAACAAATGGGATTTCCAGATGCTTGGAGAGTGTTAGGCCGCCAGATCCAGTGATGACAGGCGATAAAGTAAGCTCTCCCAGACTGTCATGGGCGCGGGAGAGCAGCATAGCCACAGTTTCCTGAATATTGGCATAATGACGTTCATAGTCTGAAAATAGGACGTTGTGAGCGTCATTTAATATAGCGATCTTTACGGTTGTAGAACCGATATCAATACCTAATGTGTGCTTCATAGTTGTTTGCGAAAAAACGCATCCTCCTTTTTTGATAGCTGATTAGCTATATCATTATAGTACAAAAAGGACCTTTTTTCAACAAAAAATCAGTTAAGATATATAAAGAAAATGTTAAGAAGGAGAGGAAATCCCACAAAACTCAGTATCAAATCTTCCTTAACAAGAATATAGTAGTAAAGAAAAGAAAACAGGAGCTGAAACAATAATGGATTACAGAGATCACGAATATGACCGCTCAGATGAAAGATATTCAGGGAATAAAAAATTATATTGCGATTTATGCTTCCGCCGCTGCCGCGGGATTTATCATGTAATAGAAAAAGGAGACACTCTCTACAGCCTTGGAAAACGATATCATGTATCCGTGTCTGATCTGATGCGCGCCAACCCTTATGTCAATGTCTATAACTTAAGAATTGGAGAAGAGCTTTGCATCCCAGTTCGCCCGCGTCCCAGAATGGACAGTGATATGGATGAAGATGACTGGGAAGATTATATGGAAGACTATACCGAGAATATGGATCAGGCGAGAGAGCGGCAGTGGATGAACAGGATGCCTGACACGATGCCAGAGAGGGAGAGAACTTCTATGTCGGAGAACAGAAGATCGGAGGAATATGTAAACGAGGAGGAGATCGAGGATAACCATCGGACCGTTATGGCAAATCGCTTTTCTGAGAACGACTCTATCCGGGATGTACTTGATAAAACAGGGCTTACTATGTCAGACTTCATGGAATTTTTATCCAAAAAGATGGATTGACAAAAAAAAGTATAGCACCTATAATATAATATGCCATAGTATCAAAGTGTGCCTAACTGCTATATTTCGCGGATATACAGCACAGTCCAATCTCGTGAATTGCGGTTGGGCACGCTTTGGAGACGGAGTATAGATGGATCAAAGCAGGGACATCTTCCGCCTATGTTTGAACTGCAAAAAAGTGGAAATACTTACAGAAAATGCTATGGGAAGGATTTCCAAACAAAAAGAAAGAAGGATGCAGATGAAGTTGTTGAATAAACTAGAAAGAAAATTTGGAAGATATGCGATCAGAAATATTTCTTTGATATTAATTTTGTGCTATGCCGCTGGATATCTTTTTCAGATAATGAATCCTAATATTATACTTCTTTTGTATCTGAATCCATATCTTATTCTGAGAGGACAGGTCTGGCGTCTGTTTACATGGATTTTAATTCCTCCAGAGTCCTTTTCTTTTTTTACGCTTTTAATGCTTTATTTTTATTATTCTCTGGGAACAAATCTGGAGCGTACATGGGGAACTTTCCGGTATAATTTATATTTGTTGTCCGGCATGTTGTTCACAGCGCTTGGAAGCTTTCTTCTGTTTGGCTATATCTGTCTGGCAGCTGGGGAGGTTCCGGCAGAGCTAAGTCTTAAGGGTATGGATGGCATGTTGGCAGGATATATGTATTTTGGAGGGTTTAGCACCTATTATATTAATATGTCCATCTTTCTAGCATATGCTATGACCTTCCCCAATATGCAGGTGCTCTTGTTCTTCTTTGTTCCGATTAAAGTGAAGGTTTTGGGAATTATCTATGCATTGATGCTGGTGTTTAGCTTTTTTACAAGCGGTGTGGGGGCACAGTTTGTAATTGGCGCATCGCTTCTTAATACTCTGATGTTCTTCCTTATGACAAGGAATTATCGAAGGGTTGATCCGAGGGAGATACACCGCAGAAGAACATATCAGAGGCAGGTTAAGATGCCAAGAGGAGTCACAAAGCATAAATGTGCCATCTGCGGGCGAACGGAGCTTGACGGGGAGGATCTGGAATTTCGGTTCTGTTCTAAGTGTAATGGCAATTATGAGTATTGCAAGGAGCATTTATTTACGCACCAGCATGTTCAATAAATTATGGAGGAGATTGGTCGATGAAAAAAACAAAAATTATCTGTACGATGGGACCAAACACGGATGACCGTGAGATGATGAAGCAGCTTGCAGAGAATGGGATGGATATTGCTCGTTTTAATTTTTCCCACGGTGATTATGATGAACAGCTTGAGAGAATTCGCCTGCTCAAAAGTGTGAGGGAGGAGCTGGGGCTGCCGATTGCCATGCTTCTTGACACAAAGGGGCCAGAGATTCGGACAGGTCTTTTAAAGGATGAGAAAAAGGTGATCCTGAAAGAGGGAGAGACATATACACTGACGACAAAGGAGATTGTGGGGGATGAGTCGATAGGACATATTAGCTATGAGGGACTACCTGCAGATCTGGAGATTGGAAATAAGATTTTAATAGATGACGGCTTGATAGAACTTGAGGTGACGGAGCTCACTGACACAGATATTGTATGTGAGATTATTAACGGTGGTGAGCTTGGCATGAGAAAGGGTGTAAATGTGCCGAATGTCAGCATTAAGCTTCCGGGAATTACAGAGAAGGATAAGGAAGATATTTTATTTGGCATAGAGCAGGGCTTTGATTTTATCGCTGCCTCTTTTGTGAGAAATGCTGCGTGCATCAATGAGATCAAGGAGCTTTTGCGGGAGTATCACGCAGATATTTCTGTGATTGCCAAGATTGAAAATGCAGAGGGTGTGGCCCATCTGGATGAAATTATTACGGCTTCGGACGGAATTATGGTGGCGCGCGGGGATCTGGGCGTGGAGATTCCACCAGAGGAAGTTCCATATATCCAGAAGCAGATGATACAAAAGTGCAATGACAACTATAAGCCCGTAATCACAGCGACACAGATGCTGGATTCTATGATCCGCAATCCTAGACCTACAAGGGCAGAGGTTGCAGATGTGGCAAACGCGATCTATGATGGCACAGATGCGATTATGCTGTCAGGGGAGACTGCCATGGGAAAATATCCGGTGGAGGCACTTAGGATGATGGCGGAGATCGCCAGAACGACAGAATCTCATCTAAATTATAGTGAGATACTGGAAAAAAAGAGAGCGTTCAGCAAGAGTAGTATATCCACTGCGGTGAGCTATGCTTCGGTGGCGACTGCGTACCGCATGAATGTGAAGGCGATTATCACACCGAGCTATTCTGGCTTTACAGCAAGGCAGGTATCAAAGTTTAAGCCACAGCAGCTTTTAATAGGACTGTCCCCGGATGAGAGAATTTTGCGCCGTATGCAGATTTACTGGGGTGTGATTCCGATTAAGTCCGAGGAAGAGCAATCCACAGATGCCATTATTATGAGCGCGCTGAAGCTTGTGAAGGAGCATGGGTATGTGAAGGAGCGCGATATGGTGATTGTCACCGCGGGAGTGGCTGCCAACAGTGGGCATAGCGGCGGGGTTACTAATATTATGAAGATAGAGACCATATAGGAGGACGAGATGTCAGAGCTGGGACGAATTGCTAAAGAGATAGAAAAGAAAAAAAATCTGGAGCTTAATCTGCCAAAATATATGAATACCATGCATACCTTATATCACCGGTTTGCATATATTCATCTGGCACTTAATTATTATACCTGTGGAGAGATGTTTGTGGAGGAGATGGAACTGCCGGATTCTCTTAGAAAGCTGGCAGGCAGAGTCCATGAGATAATACAGGATGGACTTCTTGAAAATCTGTCTGCCGACAAGCTGGTAGCTCAGGTGAAGGAGATCGATAAGATTCGGACAGAGATTATGGAAGGTGTGACGCTGCTGACAAGTTATGTGGACTGTCTTCAGATCTATGAATATGTGTTAAATCGCGTGGAATATCGATTTGGTGATGTGGTATTTCCATTCCGGTATAATGACAGTGGCTTTACGCAGAGAATGATGCAGTATATCTTAAAGGATAAGGATCGGATGGTTATGCGCACAAAGGTTAGTCAGGTGATTGGGCAGCTCCCTATGCGCATGACAAAGCAGAGATTTTTCGAGATTGTGAGAGAGAACTTTTCTATGTATCTGGGAAGTGAGAAGAGTGATCTTGACGATCTGTTGTATATGCTTCGCACTTGTGCGGCATTTGATGAGCCAAAACAGGTGCCGGAAGGGTGGGAGAAGATTTTCAATGCTTATCGTAGATTGAAGAATACAGATTATAAAGAGATATCAGAGGAGGAATATGAGAAGTGCAGGGAAGATCTCATTTCTGCCACAGAATATATTCATCGTATAAATAATATGTATCAGATGCTTCAGGAGGTTGTCAATGATGTCTATATCCTGCTCCTCTCCATGCCATATGCGCTGACAGAGACGAAGGAGTTAGAGAGCTGTAGGACAATTCTTCGGTATGTTCAGGAGCAGATTAAGAGTAAGAGGAAAGATGCCTTTGAGGGCGAGGAGGCGGAGAAGCTTCTGGAGTCCTTTGAGAAGCTGGAGGGAAAACAGGAGCAGCTCTATGAGCTGTTCTCGGAGAATGATTATCTGCTGGACTCCATGGATGAGCTGATGGATACCATGAAGAGTATTATGGTGGATAAATTATATCTGTCTCTAAAGCAGATAGCAAAGCTCGCATCTAACAGCCGTTATATCGAGCTGCACAAGGTGAGAAAGACAGAGCTTGTGGAGGAGGATTATCTGGATCAGGTATTTCGGAGCTTTATGGAGGACATGGAGTTGTCCTTTAAAGAAAATGTAAAGATTGTAAACCGCGCGAGAATGGCGGCGGTGCTTCAGGCCCTCCCGACATTTTTGAGGAATATGGATGAATGTGAAATGTATATTAGGCAGGCACTGATGAACTGCTCGGATCAGACAGAGAAGCTTGCCTGTGTGGAGCTTCTTATGGAGCTGATGGAGCAGTAGGAACGGCTATGAGGTGGTATCGGAAACTGTATATAGGAGAGACGGCGAGAAAGGACAGATACCGCATTGTCGGCAAGGTCAAACACAGACGCCCTCAGAGAGATGCCTATCTGATTACGCTTGCTACGAATGAAAAAAATCTTTTGGATATCTATCCAGCGAACACGATGCTGTGGCATTATTTTTATAAGAGCAGTATTTTGATAGTGGGCATCGCGGGAAGTCATGAGGAGGCGGTGGAGCTTGCCTGTCAGATTGTCACACAGGTATACCAAGATACAGGGAGTTTTAACGTAAGGAGTTATATAGAGGAGCACGACGGCAAGAATTAAGTATCGGACAAAATAAGGGGAGAGGACATGCTACATATATTAGGTATGATATTAAAAATAGCAGGAATTCTGTTGGGAAGCATACTTGGTATGATTTTGCTGCTCTCCCTTCTTATTCTTTTTGTGTCGATCCGCTATCGTGTAAATGGCAGCTATGGGGAGGAAGGTCCGAAGGATCTGGATGTAAAGGCAAGGATCTCTTGGCTGTTCTCACTTATAATCGTTGACATCGTTTATGATGACAGAGGAATCTTCCATAAAATAAGGATATTTGGTATCCCGATAGGAAGAAAGAGAAAGACTGCTGTCAGCAAGGATACAGAAGAAGCACATACCATAGAGAAAAAAGATAATACAGAGAAAACAAAAGATACAAAAACAGTTCTAGATACAAAAAAAGAACAAGCATATATTATAGAAGAAGAACATAAAACAGAAAAAGAACAAGAGTCACATAAAGATCAAAGTACAGGTAAGGAACAGGACGCAAAAGATATACAATATACCACATATCTACCAGAATCAGCTCAAGAGCAGGAGGAAGAATCAGAAGGAGAACAAAACAGGCAGAGAAGAGTTTCCTTCACACAAAAGCTGCGTCAGATATGGGAAAAGATAAAGGCGGTAAAGAACAATATTCAAGATAAAATTAAGAATGTGAAGGAAAAGATAACACAGCTTCACGTGCTCTTGACAGATGAGAAAAATAAAGAAGCACTTCGCCTGATAGGAAAGCAGCTTTGCTATCTGTGGAAGCATATAAAACCAAAGAAGCTCTCTGCTGTGTGCAGGTTTGGCTTTGACGACCCATCACTGACAGGGCAGGCACTGGCGGCTGCATCTGTGTTGTATCCTTATTACAAAAATAGTATTCAGTTATATCCAAATTTTGAACAGAAGATTCTTATAGGAGAGGGATATGTAAAAGGCAGAATACGAATCTTTCCCATGGTTCTGATTATAATAAGACTATGGAGAAATAAGCAGATACGCAGCATGGTGAAAAAATGGATGAGAAAGAATTCATAAAATAGGAGGAAGAACGATGTCAGAAAATAATATGTTCAACACAACTGTAGAGTCATTGTTTAAAGGAATGGACGGCTTTATCACGACAAAGACCGTGGTGGGCGATGCCATACATGTGGGCGATACCATTATTCTGCCGCTTGTGGACGTAAGCTTTGGCGTGGGTGCAGGTGCCTTCACTGAGGATAAGAAGAATAACGGTGCAGGTGGAATGGGAGGAAAGATAAGCCCAAGCGCGGTGCTGGTGATCCAGAATGGAACGACCAAGCTTGTCAATGTGAAGAATCAGGATGGCTTGACAAAGGTATTGGATATGGTACCTGACTTTGTCAATCGGTTTACCGCAGGAAAAGAGTCAGCCGCTGCAGAGGAAACGGTGGAAGAGGAGAAGAAGGACTAAAATATTGTTATCAGAGATAGGCCTTTGGCATACTATATAGAGTAATCATGTGCCGGAGGCTTTATATGTGTCGGATGATTGGCTTTATCCTGTTCTGGGTGGCAGTGGGGATTGCGTTCTCGCTCTGCTTCCGCAGTCCAGTGTTCAGGACCTTGTTGGCGCTGGTGCTGCTGGTGTGCGGATTTAACCTTTTTTGCAAATAAAGAATAGCAGAATAAAAATAAAACAGACATATCGGAGGAATGTAAATCGAGATCCCGATATGTCTGTTCTGTTTTTCGATAAATTTTCTTGAAGAATAAGGATATTCCTCTCAGTCTTCTTATGCGCGCTCAACAGCACCACTTCTTAAGCATGAAGTGCAAACATACATCTTCTTAGATGCACCGTTTACCTTAACACGCACAGACTTAACATTAGCTTTCCACATGGTGTTCGTTTTTCTATTAGAATGACTCACATTGTGGCCGAACTGGACACCCTTACCACAAATATTACACTTTGCCATGACCGCACCTCCTCACATCTGCACCTATTAGATCCTAAAAGGACCCATAACATTGCTTATTCTATCAGATATTTTGCAATAATGCAAGTGGAAAATAAAAAAATGTATGATATTTGTTTTTTATAATAGGGAGAAGGTCACATAGGGGTTAAAGTTTTTTGAGGAATGTCGATATTATATTCGAATATGTCTGAAATTTTATCCAAAAACATCCCAGAATGTTTGACATTTTTTTAACATTCATATATACTGTTATACAGTACAGTTTCAGCACAGTAATGGTAAATGAATGACAGGAGGCGGGGAATTTGGAAGGTAAGGAAATATCGCAGGCGGTCGTAAATAGGCTTCCCCGGTACTACCGGTATCTAGGCGAATTGATGGAAAGCGGAGTGGAGCGTATCTCCTCCAATGAACTGAGTGAATATATGAAGGTCACGGCGTCCCAGATTCGACAGGACCTGAATAATTTCGGCGGATTCGGGCAGCAGGGTTATGGGTATAATGTGGAGTCCCTGTATGCAGAGATAGCAAAAATACTTGGAATAGATCAATCCCATAATATGATAATAATCGGTGCCGGAAATCTTGGGCAGGCCATTGCAAATTATGAAAATTTTGAGAAGAGGGGCTTTTTGGTTAAAGGGCTTTTTGACAATAATCCTGCTCTTGAGGGAATTATGGTAAGGGGGATTCCCGTTCAGGGGATAGATAGGTTGGAGGATTTTATTCGTGAGAACCATATTGATATAGCGGCTCTTACCATACCAAAGGCAAAGGCGGCACAGATGGCGGAGCGTGTTGTGAAAAGTGGTGTGAAGGCAATCTGGAATTTTGCGCACACCGATCTGAATATGCCTGACGATGTGATTGTGGAAAATGTACATCTGTCAGAGAGCTTGATGCGCTTGTCCTACAATATGCTGAGAATACCGAAACCGGATCGTGGGGGAATGTGAGGGATAAGCATGGCAAGAATAAAACAGGTAAAAAGACAGCCGGACGGACGGCTTGTGCAGCTTCTGCGCAGGAATAAGGCGCCGATCTTGACTCTGGATGAGCACTGGCACAGGCTGTTCACGGAGGAAGATAAGACAGATCGTCTGAAACGGCTGGAGATGGAGGTCAATAACCTTCTAAAGAAGCAGGGTAAGGCCAATACAGATCTGCAGGATGTGAAGAAGGTGAAAGCGCGCTTAATGCAGAATATTATGGAAAATATGGAGGATCTGTCAGGCGAGGTGGAGCGCGCCCGCGAGAAGCGCCTGAGTAAGAGCCAGAAGCTGATACGGGAGGCAAACGATAAGATTGCACAGCTAGAGTATGATGTGGAGGAGCTTCCTAATAAGCTTACAGATGCAAACAGGGAGCTTCTTGAGGAGAGTATTCAGCTCTGCTATAAGAGAATTAACAGAAACAAAGAAGAGATAGATGAGATGGCAGACTGGATTCAGCAGATTCGGCTGGAGCTTAAAAGAAAGCTTGTCAGAAAGCAGGAGATGGAGGAGGAAAATGCAAAGATCTACACAAATCTGCATGATATGCTTGGCCCTGAGCTAATTGAATATTTTGATTCAGAATATGGGAGAGATGGTGAGGGAAATTGAGATATCTGGTAGATGAGCTGGAGATGAGGCAGATAGAGGAGGATGCCATGGAGGGAGCAGGGATTCCTTCTATGGTACTTATGGAGAGGGCGGCGCTGTCAGTTGTGGAGGAAATCAGGCAACGGGCGGACGCTCCTTCTGTTTTGTGTGTCTGTGGCATGGGAAATAATGGTGCAGATGGGCTGGCTGTGGCCAGAATTTTGGCAGAGTCAGATATTCCGGTTGAGGTTTTTTGCCTTGGAAGAGAGGAGAACGCCACTGCTGAGTGGAAAAAGCAGAGAGAGATTCTCGATGCTGTCGGTGTATTCGTAGTTAAAAATCCAAGCCTTTCTGAATATACTGTGGTAGTGGATGCCATATTTGGTATCGGTTTAAAGAGAAATGTGGAGGGAAGCTTTGCAGAGTGGATAGGGCGGATCAATGAGAGCCGTGCATGGGTGATTTCTGTGGATATGCCAAGTGGAATTTCGGCATCCTCCGGCGAGGAGCTTTCTGTTGCAGTAAGAGCAGATGTCACTGTGACCTTTGGCGCTATAAAGGCAGGATTGATTTTTTATCCCGGCGCTGTGTGTGCGGGTGAGGTTGTGGTAAAGCAGATAGGATTTCCTGCGAGAAGCTTTCTTTCGGTAAAGCCAAAGTTATACACGTTAGACAGAGAGGCAGAAAGGATGCTTCCAAAGCGGATGCCGGATTATAATAAAGGGTCGGCGGGAAAGCTTTTGGTGATTGCTGGCAGCAAAAATATGGCGGGTGCAGCGTATCTGGCAGCGAGTGCGGCATATCGCATGGGAGCCGGTCTGGTAAGGATTTTTACCACGGAGTCGAATCGCATAAGCTTGCAGCAGCTTCTCCCTGAGGCGGTGCTTGTCACCTATGAGGAAGAGATTAGCAATCTTTTAAAGGAGTCTCTTGATTGGGCAGATGCGGTTGTTGCAGGTCCCGGTATTGGCATGGCGGATCGATCGGTCCGTCTGATGGAGGAATTAAGCAAATATGCCTTCAGTCATAGAGATAAGCCATATATATTGGATGCAGATGCTTTAAATATATTGAGCTGCCATGCAAAGCTTTGGGAAGGTTTTTCGGGCTGTTCAGTTATTACGCCACATATGGGCGAGATAGCACGCATAGCAAAAACAGATATCGCAGGGGTAAAAAAGGACAGAATTGCATGTGCCAGAAGAGTGGCGGCAGACTACCAGACGGTTTGTGTCTGCAAGGATGCAAGGACTATAGTGTGTGAGGCGGAAGGGCCCTGCTATGTCAATACAAGCGGCAACAGTGGCATGGCAAAGGCAGGTTCCGGCGATGTGTTAAGTGGGATGATTGCATGTCTGTCCATAAAGCTTCCTCTTAGGCAGGCGGCAGAACTTGGCGTGTATCTACACGGACTTGCGGGGGATATGGCAAGGAAAAAGCTTGGGGAATATGCCATGATGGCAAGTGATCTTGTAGAACAGGCAGGTTATCTGACAAAGATACTTCAAGATGGAGGAAATGATGAAGATAGATGTTGAGAGAGGGAATCTGTACCGGGTCTATGCAAAGATTGATCTGGATGCAGTTCGCAGCAATCTGCTGGAGATAAAAAAACGTGTAGGGGAAGTCTGCCAGATTATGGCGGTGGTGAAGGCAGACGGCTACGGGCATGGCGCTGTGGAGATAGCGAATGATGTGGAGGAGCTTGTCTTGGGATTTGCGACAGCGACAGTGGACGAGGCGGAGGCTCTGCGCATATGTGGAATTAAGAAGCCGATCTTGGTGCTGGGTCATGTGCATGAAAGCTTATTTGAGACATTGATACAAAATCAAATCAGTGTGAATATCTATACCTTAAAGGATGCAAAGGCATTGTCAGAGGTGGCGGGCAGGCTTTCTGCGAACGCTCTTTTGCATTTTAAGCTTGACACGGGAATGGGTAGGCTTGGCGTGAGCGATGAGGCGGAGGCTCTTTCTTTGTTAAAGAGTATTATGGCACTTCCCAATCTTGTGATGGAGGGACTATTTACGCACTTTTCTTCTGCGGACGAGAAGGATAAGGAAAAGACCAAGAGGCAGCTTGAGAGGTTTCTCTCTTTTTCTCAGAAGGTGAAGGAGGAAGGGATTGAGATACCACTGCTTCACTGTTCGAACAGTGCGGGTATTCTTGATGTGCCGGAGGCAGATTTTAATATGGTTCGCGCAGGGATTGCAATGTATGGGCTGTATCCTTCCGAGGAGGTGGAGATGGATCACGTAAGGCTCATACCTGTGATGGAGCTTAAGAGCCATATTGTCTTTTTAAAGGAGATGGAGGCAGGATGTACCATCAGCTATGGTGCCACATATGTGACAGAGCGAAGAACAAGGGTGGCAACGATTCCGGTGGGCTATGCGGACGGGTATCCAAGAGCGTTGTCGAATAGGGGATATGTCCTGATTCATGGGAGAAGAGCACCGATTCTTGGACGTATCTGTATGGATCAATTTATGGTGGATGTAACTGGGATACCAGAGGCACAGGAGGGGGATACGGTAACGTTAATTGGGTCAGACGGAGAAGAAAGGATTTCTGTGGAGGAGCTTGCTGACATTGTGGGCAATACATTTAATTATGAAATTGTATGTGATCTGGGGAAACGGATTCCAAGAGTATTTTACAAGCAGCAAGAAGCGGTGTCAGCCCGCTCATATCTGCCCTCTCTGCTCTCAAAATTTCATGAATGATATTGATTAAGCTCGTCTAAAAATGTAATTGATTCTGGTATACACACGAAATAACCGGGCATACTGAAGATATGTAAACCTGATAAATGGAGTGTGACAGAAATTGATGATACGACGAGGCGATATATATTATGCAGATTTAAGACCCGTGATCGGTTCGGAGCAGGGCGGTATCCGTCCAGTTTTGATTATCCAGAATGATATTGGGAACAAGCACAGCCCGACCGTGATCTGCGCGGCGATCACATCAAAGATGAATAAGGCGAAGCTTCCCACGCATGTGGAGCTTGACAGCAGCAAATATGATATTATGAAGGATTCTGTTATTTTGCTGGAACAGCTTCGTACCATTGACAAAAAGCGATTAAAGGATAAGATATGCCATCTGGACAGAGAGATCTTGAGAAAGGTGGATCAAGCATTATTAGTGAGCCTTGAATTAACTACATAAGGCGGTACTTGACGGAATAAGGGCGGGATGATATAGTATAGGAGTATGTATTTTTCCTTGTCAAGGGAAATATATCTGATAAGGGGGATAAATAAGCGGCGGGATAGGCGGGTGCAATAGAGCATTGTGGCTGTTTCCGGCTATAAAGACAAAGGAGTATGAATTCAATGAATGAGGAGAGTCCGATAGGGGGCTTAATAATTTTTGTGGTTTTTCTGTTGATCCATGGGATATTGTACGGATTTGGGGCGGCGGTTCAGAGCGTGAATGACAGCAGTGTGGAGAAAAAGGCGGAGGAGGGCGACAGGCGCTCCCAGAAGCTTTTACATATTATGGAGCAGCCTGCCCGGTTTGTCAATACCCTTCTTGTCACCATAACAATGGTTAATATGGTGGTAGGCGCGTATGTGTACCGGATGCTTGGCAGATGGTTTCTGGCATGGTTTGTACCAGAAAAAATATGGCAGATCTACCTTTGTAATTTTTTGTCATGGGTGGCTCCAGCAATTCTGCTTTTGACGATCTTGATGGTGTTTGGTATTTTAGTTCCGAAGAAGCTGGCACAGCGTTACCCAGAGAGCTGGGCATATGCGCTTCTTCGCTTGATTGGTATTCTGACAACACTGCTTTTTCCGCTGACCAGCGTGATCGGTGTGCTGTCAGATATAGTGATTCGCCTGTTTGGCATGAATCCTCATGAGTCGATGGATAATGTCACAGAGGAAGAGATTATGTCCATGGTAAATGAGGGGCATGAGCAGGGAGTGCTGCTTGCGAGCGAAGCGGAGATGATCACAAATATCTTTGAGTTTGGGGACAAGCAGGCATCGGATATTATGACGCACAGGAAAAATATAGTGGCGGTCGACGGAGCGTGGACATTAAAAGAAGCGGTTGATTTTATACTGACGCAGAGCAATTCCAGATTTCCTGTCTATGATAAGGATATTGATAATATTATAGGAATTTTGCATTTTCGTGATGCGATGGTGTATTATGAGGAGAACGACACCAATCAGCCAGTTGGGGAGATTAAGGAGCTACTTAGAGATGCTCGTTTTATCCCAGAGACGAGAAATATTAATCTTCTCTTTAAGGAGATGCAGTCGCAGAAGATCCATATGGCTGTTGTTGTGGACGAATATGGACAGACAGCGGGCCTTGTAGCCATGGAGGATATATTGGAGGAGATTGTAGGAAATATCTTCGATGAGTACGATGAGGAGGAGGAACTGATCACAAAACAGGAGGATGGTTCTTTCTTGATTGGTGGTATGGCGGAGCTGGATGATGTGTGGAAGATGCTGTCTTTGGACACAGAGGAAGAGGAGGAGGACTACGACACGCTCAATGGCTTTTTGATATACAAGCTGGATAGAATTCCTCAGGATGGTGAGACGGCGGAGATTTCCTACAAGGGATATCTTTTCTCTGTGTTGCGCGTGGAGAATAAGACAATACAGCAGATACGTGTGACAAAGCTTGAGGAGAATCCAGAAGAATAAGACACTTAGGTGGTCGAAAGTGAGGAAGGATATGTTTCAGGCAGTGAAGGGAATGGTGGAGGATACTACATTCCTTAGAAAAATTTTGGTGATTGGAGTCCCTGTAGCACTGCAGGGACTTTTAAATACTACAGTGAATTTAGTAGATAACTTGATGATTGGGGCACTTGGAGAGAATTCCATCGCCGCGGTGGGTCTTGCCAATAAGGTCTTTTTTGTGTTTTCCTTGATTTTATTTGGTACAGTGAGTGGTTCGGGGATACTTGCAGCACAGTATTGGGGCATCCAAGATATTAAAAATATCAGGAAGGTGCTTGGCATGTCGTTGTTGATAGGTGTGTTGGCGTCTATCTTGTTTCTTGTGCCAAGTACTGTGAAACCGGCACTTGTTATGCGCATTTTCTCGACAAGCAGCGCCACGATCGCTCTTGGAGCAGAGTATCTTGTGATTGCTGCGATAAGCTATCCGTTTACGGCAGTGACAAATTGTTATGTGGCGATGTTGCGGGCGGTGAATCAGGTGAAGGCGCCTGTAGTGATTAGCTGTATGACAATTGTGATCAATATCGCTCTTAATTATATTCTGATTTTTGGTAAATTCGGGGTGCCAGCAATGGGAGTGGCTGGAGCAGCGCTTGCCACGCTCACGGCGAGAGTCTGTGAGATGATTGTGCTCTTATTAATTATCTATTTAAGAAAATCGCCGGTGGCAGCAAAGCTTGGGGAGCTTTTTGGGTATTCCAAAGAGTTTTTGCAAAAATTTGCCCTTACGGTCTCACCGGTGATCTGCAACGAATTTATGTGGGGATTAGGGGTGACAATGTACAGCCTTGCCTACGGGAGAATGGGGGACGCCGCTGTGGCGGCGATCACCATAGCACAGACGATACAGGATCTTTTGCTGGTGCTTTTTCAAGGGTTGGGAGCGGCGACGGCAGTCATCCTCGGCAATGCCTTGGGTGCAGGGGAGCTTAAAACGGCGGAGCGCTATGCGAAAAATGCACAGGTGGTCCAGTTTATGCTGTCTGCCGTGATGATGACACTTTGCATCGTCCTGCGATGGCAGTTTATCGGCCTGTATTCTGTGTCGGCGGAGGTGGCTGCGGATGTCAGTGCATGTTTAATTGCATTTTCTTTATTTATGCCATTTAAGATGTATAATTATGTGAATATTGTGGGAGTTTTGCGAAGTGGTGGAGATACAAAATTCTGTCTGTTTCTGGACTGTGCTGGAGTCTGGTGCATCGGCATACCACTTGCATTTTTGGGAGGTTTGGTCTGGAGGCTGCCAATCTATATTGTGTATACATTGGTTATGACGGAGGAGATTTTTAAGTTTGTTCTGGGCTATCTGCGCTACAGAAAGAAAAAATGGATTCGAAATCTCACAGTGGAGTAATTTGTATGTCTGCTAAAGCAGACGGATGGGAGTTAGTGTAGATAAGAAAGGTGGGCAGTGGATGGATTCTATTGAGAGTGTCGCAGCGGAAAAGAAGGCAGCAGTGAAAAAGGGATACAGCATTACAACATATCGGTTTCGTCTGTACCGAAAGCATCCTGAGTGGTTTGTTTCCACAAAGGAGATGTACTGTAAAGTGGCAGATTTTTACCTTCGATTGATTCTTGACAGAGAGTTTATTCATATGTCAGATTATGAGCTGCAGCGCAGGGTGGAGGTACTGACGCAGGGGGATAAGAAACAGGGGATCTGTGCGGAGTGTCCCATGCCGTATGGAAAGGTGCCTCTCTATTTTAGGAGAGCAGCTCTTAGAGAAGCAGCGGCAGCAGTAAAGGGCTATATTTCAAGAAGCAGCCGGCAGCCTGAGGGTCTGCAGGCTGCTTCTGTTCCGAGGGGCCTTGATACTTCTCCTGTATATTATAAGGGCATGTACCGCAATTTAGATCTGATAGAAAATAAGATAGAGTTAAAGCTCTATAATGGAACAGAGTGGAAGTGGTCGGCCTATCGCTTTACTATGGATGGAAGAGAGATTCCTGAAGGAGCAGAGCTTATGTCCCCCACAATCAAGATAGAGGAAAAGCAGATATTCCTCCATTTTCCGGTAAAGCAGACGGTAGAGGATGTACGCACAGTGAAGGAGCGTGCGGGGGAGAGATATCTTGCCGTGTCTTTGCAGCTTGGTGATGTCTTTGCAGCATGTGTGGCGGAAACCCCTTCTATAGAAGAGGTGAGTTTGGTGGAGAACAGGCGTATCTGTATGGTACATGGTGGGAAAAAGTTTTGCCATAGAAGAAATCTCTTGGAGGAAAGGCTTAAGCAGCTAATAAGAGAAACGGAGGTCATGGATGGAGCTGCGGCGAGAGAGGAGCAGCAGAGAGAGAAGCTTCGGAGGTTGATCAAGCAGCAAGCGCATCAGGTGAGCAGAGAGATTGTGGATTTTGCCTGCAAAGAGGGGTGTAAGGTGATTGCGGTGCCAGATTATCAGGGAAATCCAGATTTTGACCGAAAGCCATACCTAAGTTCCAGCACTTATGACTGGATAGGAAGGAGAATTATAGAATATACAGCATATAAAAGCTTTCAGAAGGGAATTGTGCTGTGCCGGATACCAGTGAAGGGGATCTCGGAGAACTGCAGCCGGTGTGGTGCTAGAATCAAGCGCTATAATGAGGGACATGCGCCGGGAGAAGGTTATCTGGGAGGAAGGATCTACATCTGTCCAAATGGGCACAGAGGCAATACTGCATTAAATACAGCAGAAAATGTAGGAATACGATACCGGGAAATGTATCAGAAAGAGAAGTAAGTTTTGTGTCGTTTTTTGTCGAATCTTTAACAAATCTTTAAGTACTGTGTCAGAAAATCTGCTATAATGATAAATGTAAGTAGAGATGTCATCACAGTGCCGGAGGAGATGTTATGGGAAAGGATAAGATTCTGCTTGTAGAGGATGATATAGAGCAATCGTTGATTACCAGCATGCAGTTGAAGGAGCGAGGCTATGAAGTGCTTTGTGTGAAGAATGGTGCGGCTGCGGAGGAGCATGTAAGGTCTGAATCTTATGCCCTGATAATCCTCGATTTGCTTCTGCCGGATCAGAACGGCATTGATCTGTGTCGCAAGATAAGGAAACAGGTTTTTTGTCCTATTGTGTTTATTAGCTGCATTAAAGATAAGCAGGCTATCGTCTATGCCTTGAAAAATGGTGCGGATGATTATGTGGTTAAGCCTGTGGAGTACAATGAGTTGGCGGCGAGAATTGAGGCAAATATACGGAGAAGCCGCTGCTATGGCAAAGGGGAGAGAAACTTAAGGGGTGTTATCCAGTGTAGATTGTTTGTGATAGACAAGGATGTACATAAGGTCTGGCGTGTAGATCAAGAGGGGAGAAGGTTAGAGAGAATAGCATTATCACCTACAGAATATAAGCTTTTGGTTTGCTTTGCGGAAAATCCGAATGTGTTGATTTTATATCATGAGCTTTATCGCTATATCTGGCAGAGTGATGCCTTAGGGGATGTGCGCACGGTGATGGTACATGTGTCCAATCTTCGGAAGAAAATAGATTTTGATGGAAGCGGGATTATTCACACGGTGAGAGGAGCGGGCTATATTTTTGCAGATAGAACAACGGGATAAGGGTGTTTTTGGACTGCGTGAGGAAGAAGAGAATATACTGGATGTATGATGGAAGAGAAGTAGATTGAAAAATTGTACTGATGTACTATTTTTCAATTAGCAATTTGAGTCAGAGTGTCACAAATTTATTTGATGGCAGATGCAAATGTTAAATTTGTGTCGCAGAATGGAGATTAATATGAAGGATACAGTAAATATGTCAGTTTCTCCAGTTTTGGCAAAAGACGGGAAAAAGTGTGCCTATGTTTCTTTTGAAGAGGGAGAACGGTGTGCAGAAGGGAAGATACCAGATTGCGTGATACTATCTAATAAAGGATTTTCAAAAGAAGAAGTTAGCCAGTTGGAGGATTATATGAGAAGAGAACTGAAAAATCTAAAGAAAATGGCGGCAGAGGTTAATGTAATGCGGGCGTTTATGGGAGAAAAGTATTTTTAGTATAGAATATTGGATCGAATGCCTTTTTAAGGGAGTGAAACAAAAATAGCATATTGTGATTGCCTGACAGTATAGTATGTGCTATACTATTAAGCATGGGAAACCATAGAGCCAAAGGCGGCTTTCTCCCTCTGATTCATTCGGAGGGTGCAAAAATACCCTCCAGACGAAAGAAAGGAGGGTGATACAATGATTACATATTCAGAGCTAATACAGACTGGTATCTTCGTTGTTGCCCTTGTAAGTTTGTGTTATACAATCTTCAAGGGAAGAAAATAGCCGCCACTACCACCAATAGTGACGGCTGACCTCCAAACGGAGGTATTTGCCTAATATTGTGGGAGAGAGCCGCTTCTATGGCTTTCCCTTTTGTGTCTTTACTATAACACATCTGGCAGCAGAATACAAGAGCCAAATATATATTTCTCTCATGTGCAAGTATTGTCAGTTGGTTGTCCCCCTTATTCTTTTAGATTGAGACTTGAAAAAATACAGGAATGAGATAGAGAGACATGAATAGTGGTTTGTAAAGAAAAAATACTTGACAGCTTTCCAATCTTGTTGTATGATACAAAAGTGCTTATCACAAGGAGGACGACTATGGCATTTGAGAGCCTATCCGAGAAGTTGCAGAACGTATTTAAAAATTTAAGAGGAAAAGGACGTCTGACTGAGGCAGATGTAAAGGCTGCGCTCAAGGAAGTGAAGATGGCTCTTTTGGAGGCAGATGTCAGCTTCAAGGTTGTCAGACAGTTTATTAACTCTGTCACAGAGCGTGCGGTAGGGCAGGATGTGTTGGAGAGCCTGACGCCGGGGCAGATGGTAATTAAGATTGTGAATGAAGAGATGGTGAAGCTGATGGGCTCCGAGACAACAGAGCTTAAGCTTTTGCCGGGTAATGAAATCACGATTATTATGATGGCTGGGCTTCAGGGAGCTGGAAAGACGACTGCCACGGCAAAGATAGCGGGGAAGCTAAAGCAAAAGGGCAAAAAGCCACTTTTAGTTGCCTGTGATATCTATCGTCCGGCAGCCATTGAGCAGCTTCGCATCAACGGGGAGAGGCAGGGTGTGCCAGTCTTTTCCATGGGTGATAAGAATAAGCCAGTTAATATCGCAAAGGCGGCGATAGAACATGCCGGAAAGAATGGCATGAACGTTGTAATTTTGGACACGGCAGGTCGACTTCATATTGATGAGGATATGATGGCGGAGCTTCAGGAGATCAAGGATTGTGTTCCTGTGACTCAGACATTGTTGGTTGTCGATGCCATGACTGGGCAGGATGCCGTGAATGTGGCAACTATGTTTCAGGAGAAGATTGGCATAGATGGAGTTGTTCTCACTAAGATGGACAGTGACACCAGAGGTGGTGCGGCACTTTCTATCAAGGCGGTTACAGATAAGCCAATCCTCTATATTGGTACAGGGGAGAAGCTTTCTGATCTTGAGCAGTTTTATCCCGATCGTATGGCATCCAGAATTCTCGGTATGGGAGATGTGCTGACCTTGATTGAGAAGGCGGAGCAGGCGCTTGATATGGATAAAGCGCAGGAGATGGAGAAGAAGCTTAAGAAAGCACAGTTTGGCTTTGATGATTATCTGGAGAGCATGAACCAGATGAAGAAGATGGGCGGCTTCAAGGATCTTCTTGGCATGATTCCCGGTGTGGGTAGTCAGCTTAAGGATGTTGATATTGATGAGAAGCAGATGTCACGGGTGGAGGCGATTATTTTGTCCATGACGCCGGAGGAGAGAAGCAATCCCGATGTTTTGACTCCTTCCAGAAAAAAGAGGATCGCAAACGGCGCGGGGGTGGACATCGCTGAGGTGAATCGTCTTGTGAAGCAGTTTGAGCAGAGCCGCAAGATGATGAAGCAGATGTCTGGTATGATGGGTGGAAAAGGAAAGCATGGCAGGTTCAAGCTTCCGTTTTAATAGATAACCACATAAAGTAAAAAAGCAGGAGGTGAAAGAATATGGCAGTAAAGATGAGATTGAAGAGAATGGGACAGAAGAAGGCTCCTTTCTATAGAATCATAGTTGCAGATTCCAGAAGTCCAAGAGATGGCAGGTTTATTGAGGAGATCGGTTATTACGATCCGACAAAGGACCCGGCTGTAATCAAGGTGAATGAGGAGTTGGCTAAAAAGTGGCTGTCAAACGGCGCACAGCCTACAGAGACAGTTGGCAAGCTTTTGAAAATTGCCGGAGTTGAGAAATAAGCTTTCCTGTTGGAGGTGAATACCGTGAAGGAATTGGTGGAAGTAATTGCTAGGGCACTGGTTGATTTTCCTGATGAGGTTGTAGTAACTGAGACAGAAAACGAGAAGGCTATCGTGATAGAGCTGAAGGTAGCATCCTCCGATACCGGTAAGGTGATAGGAAAGAATGGAAGGATTGCAAAATCTATCCGTTCTGTTGTCAAGGCGGCAGCTACCAAGGATGATAAAAAGGTAATCGTGGAAATCCAGTAGGAAGCCAAGGTGAAGTGAAATCCCGTTAAACGCAATGTTTGACGGGTTTTTTATTCACAGGGGCATGTGGGGAGATTAGCAGCAGAAGTTGTGTGCTCTCTGCGCGGCGAGTAGGGGAAATAACCTTCCTTATTCAATTTTTTAAGTTTTTTGCTCGATGTTGTCGTTTTGTGCTGCGCCAAAACGAAAGAAATGGCTGCTTTTTAATATAGTCGCAGCAGGAGGCCAAAAATGGAAGATTTTTTTCGTGTGGGCGTGATTAGCTCCACACATGGAGTGCATGGAGAGGTCAAGGTATTTCCGACGACAGAGGATGCAAAACGTTTTAAGAAGCTAAAGGATGTATTGTTAGATACTGGGAAAGAGCGGATACTTCTTACTATAGAGAGTGTGAAGTTTTTTAAGCAGTTTGTGATCTTAAAATTTAAGGACTATAATACCATCGAAGCGATACAGGGTTACAAGGGAAAAGAACTGTGGATTCCCAGAGAGCAGGCGCTTCCTCTTGAGGAAGATGAATATTATATTTCTGATCTCATTGGACTCTGTGTTGTCTCTGATACAGGAGAGCGGCTGGGGGAGCTTGTCGATGTGATTCAGACAGGGGCAAATGATGTATATACCGTGAGGATGGCAGATGGGAAGGAAGCACTGTTCCCGGCGATCGCTGAGTGTGTGAAAAGTGTTGATATAGAGAAGGGAACCATGACGGTTCACGTGATGGAAGGACTATTGGACGAATGAATTTTCATGTACTGACATTATTTCCAGAGATGATTGAGAGCGGATTTCACACCAGTATTACTGGAAGGGCTCTCGAAAATGGAACAATTGCTTTAGATACGATAAATATTCGTGATTATTCTGCGAATAAGCATATGCGTGTGGATGATTATCCCTACGGTGGTGGTGCTGGGATGGTGATGCAGGCCGAGCCAGTGCACCGTGCTTATAAAGAACTGTGTGAGAAATATATAGGGAGGTCTTTTCGGGTGATTTATCTGACGCCACAGGGAAGTGTTTTTACACAATCTATGGCGGAGGAGCTTGCTAGGGAGGAAGATCTGGTATTTTTGTGTGGACATTATGAGGGAATTGATGAGCGTGCACTGGAACTGATTGTGACAGATTATATTTCTATAGGAGATTATGTGCTCACAGGAGGAGAGCTGCCGGCGCTTGTTATGATGGACGCGATCGCACGTCTAGTGCCGCAGGTGTTGAATAATAAGGAATCAGCGCAGTTTGATTCTTTTCATGACAATTTACTAGAGTATCCACAGTACACTAGACCGGAGGAATACATGGGCATGCGGGTTCCTGAGATTTTGTTGTCCGGGCATCACGCGAAGATAGAAGAATGGCGCAGACAGCAGTCATTAAGACGAACAAGAGAGCGGCGTCCAGATCTATTACAAAATAATCCATATCTTACAGAAAAGGATAAAAGATATTTGCAAGATACTTGATAGGGAGTGTGAGAATGAGGGATAAAGAGATTTATCTGCAGAAACTAAAGAAAGGAAAGAAGGGTTTGCTGCGGGTGGTATTTGGGCGGACAGGCATCGTATTTCTTTTGCTTATCCTACAATTTTTAATTGTATTGTCTGCTATCAACCATCTGAGAGAATATTCAATATTTGTCTATGTAGGCTTTACCATATTAAGTACAGTCACTGTGGTGCATATCTTAAATGAAAAGGTAGATCCAAGCTTTCAGCTTGTGTGGGTGGTTCCAGTGTTGATATTACCAATATTTGGGGCTCTGCTCTATCTATTTGTTCAGCTTCAGATTGGTACAAAATTTATCGGGGCACGTCTGCGAGTGCTGGGAGAACAGACAAAACCTTATTTGGTGCAAGAGAAAGGGGTTATGCAGGAACTAAGAGAGACAGATGAGAGTATGGCACGTTTGTGCAGCTATCTCAATCGCGTCGCTAGTGCGCCGGTCTATCAAAATACGGAGATCACATATTTTCCACTTGGCGAAGATAAATTCGAGGAGATGAAAAAGCAGCTTAAAAAGGCAGAGAAATTTATCTTTCTTGAGTATTTTATCGTGGAGGAAGGATATATGTGGAATTCCATCTTGGACATTCTTGTGGAAAAGGCAGAACAGGGAGTGGAGGTGCGTTTTTTATATGATGGCATGTGCTCCATTATGCTTTTGCCCTATTCTTATCCGAAAAAGCTTTGTCAGCTTGGTATTCAGTGTAAGATGTTCTCCCCCATCAAGCCGATGCTCTCCACACACCAGAATAACAGAGATCACAGAAAGATCTTGGTGATTGACGGCCACACAGCATTTACCGGAGGTATTAATCTTGCCGATGAGTACATCAATGAGAAGGTGAGATTTGGGCACTGGAAGGATACAGCAGTTATGCTAAAGGGAGATGCTGTCAGAAGCTTTACCATGATGTTTCTTCAGATGTGGAATATAGATGTAAGAAAGCCAGAAAGCTATGAAAGATATCTGCTGCCGCTTGCGAAAAAGAAGAATCGAGAGCAGGGATATGTCTGTGCTTATGGGGACAGCCCGTTCGACGGAGAATCGATCGGTGAGGAGGTCTATCTGGAATTTTTGCACACAGCGAAAAAATATGTGCATATTATGACACCTTATTTAATTCTTGACAATGCCATGATACGTGCGCTAACCTGTGCGGCGAAAGCAGGGATAGAAGTTATTATTATCATGCCTCATGTTCCCGATAAAAAATATGCGTATTTCTTGGCGCGCACCTACTATGAGGAGCTTCTGCGGGCAGGAGTACAGATATATGAGTATACGCCGGGTTTTGTGCATGCAAAGCTGTTTGTGAGCGATGATGCAAAGGCAGTAGTTGGAACCATAAATCTGGATTTTAGAAGCTTGTACTTGCATTTTGAATGTGCGGCTATGATGATAGAAAATCCAGCAGTGAGAACAGTGGAGAAGGATTTTCAGAATACACTTTTAAAATGTCAGAGGATGACATTGGAGGACTGCAAAAGATATGGAGCTGGAAAGAAAATGATGGGAAAACTTTTGAGAATACTGGCACCATTGATGTAGATAAGAGGAGTCTGTTTCACATTATGCTAATTTCAGAAAAACGCTTGCAAATTTAGGAAAAACATGTTATTATTATAAAGTTATGAGAAGACGAGACGTTCCTCTGGCACAGAAGGTGTTTTAAGAACGTCCAGAATAGCAAGGAGGCACAAATGAACGAAATGATCAGAAGCATCGAGGCTACTCAGCTTAAGGCAGAGGTTCCGAGCTTTCATGTAGGTGACACAGTTAAGGTTTACGCAAAGGTTATCGAGGGAACTCGCGAGAGAATACAGGTTTTTGAGGGTACTGTATTAAAAAGACAGGGTGGCTCCAACCGTGAGACTTTTACTGTGAGAAAGACATCCAATGGTATTGGTGTTGAGAAGACATGGCCTTTACATTCCCCTATTATTGACAGGGTAGAGGTAGTCCGTTATGGTAAGGTAAGGAGAGCAAAGCTCAATTACTTAAGAAACAGAGTGGGAAAACGTGCGAAGGTAAAAGAATTAGTGAAATAATGAAACGGGGACAAGTACATTTTGTATATTGTCCCTTTTCTGTACATGGATCTATGCAGTGGAGATATGCCGCTGAGACGGTGAAATTCATACAGAGGGTGAGGAAAGCAACCTTCTCTGCTCGATGATATAGAGGAAGGTAGGACAGTAGTGAAAGTCCTAGGTACTGTACATACATTGCTGTGTGGGAGGATTGTGTTGTGTGTGAGTATATAGATTATGCAGGGATGGAATAGGGCTGGTGCAGCTTTAAGAATACCTGTGGAGATAGTAGGTTACAAGATTGATGAAACAGGAAGCCCCATTGGCTTTAGACAATGGGTAGTTTACTTACATAGGAGTATTTTACACAGAGGATGCATATGAATAGACGATGTCTGTGATATGCAAGGGGTATAAGGATGGCGCATAAACGAGGAAAGAAAGAGGAAATTTCCCCATTCTATGTGGTTTTAAAATGGTTGGTGGATCTGTCCGTGGCAGTGGGAGCAGCGCTTTTTATTGGAGTATTTTTGGGAGAGCAGATCACGATGACAGGTTATTCTATGGAGCCGGCGCTGACGAATGAGGATGAGCTGCTGATGGATCGCCTGCTATATCATTTTAAAGAGCCAGAGCGCGGCGATATTATTATATTTTTGCCGAGGTCTGACGCATCGCAATACTACATGAAACGAATTGTAGCACTGCCGGGGGAGACAGTGCAGATAAAGGATGGGCTATTATATATAAACGGGGAAGTACAAGTGTCAGAAGAGGGCTTGGAGAAAATTTTGAATCCGGGACTTGCAAAAGAGAAGATTGTGTTGGGAGAGGATGAGTATTTTGTTCTGGGAGACAATCGCAATAACAGCGAGGATAGCAGATTTTCCAGCGTGGGAAATGTAAAACGTGGAAATATTATCGGAAAAGCATGGTTAAAGGTGACTAGCCTAAATGATATTTCTCTGGTAAAATAGTAAGTGTGATAAATTTCACATCCTGATTTATCTGCCCGCTAAAGCGTGCAGATGGGAGTTAGCGTGCAGAAAGGAAAAGAAATATGAATGTTCAATGGTATCCCGGACATATGACAAAGGCTAGACGCATGATGGAGGAAGATATACGGCTGGTGGATCTGGTGATAGAGATTCTGGATGCGAGAGCACCGTTGAGCAGCCAAAATCCTGATATTGATGAGCTGGGAAAGAATAAATCCCGTCTGATTCTGCTAAATAAGGCAGATCTTGCCGATGAGAGGGCAAATCAGCGTTGGGAGGAGTATTTTAAGGAAAAGGGCTGTTTCGTGGTAAGAACAGATTCCAGAAGCGGTGCAGATATTAAGGCGATTCACCGTGTGATAGAGAAAGCATGTCAGGAAAAGATGGAGCGCGACAGAAAGAGAGGGATTCTAAATCGTCCTGTGCGTGCTATGGTTGTGGGTATTCCCAATGTGGGGAAATCAACTTTTATCAATACATTTGCAGGAAAGGCGTGCACCAAGACGGGGAATCGTCCGGGCGTGACAAAGGGTAAGCAGTGGATTCGATTAAATAAGAAGGTGGAGCTTTTGGACACGCCCGGTATTTTATGGCCAAAGTTTGAGGATCAGAGGGTGGGTCTCACACTTGCATGGATTGGTTCTATACGTGATGAGATTATCAATACCACAGAGCTTGCTCTAGAGTTGATGCGTTTTTTTCATAAGAGTGATATTCATATATGGAAGGAACGTTACAAAACACAGGAGCAAGAGCCAGTACAATTGTTGGAGGCGGTGGCGAAAAGCCGTGCATGTCTGCTAAAAGGCGGTGAGTATGATATGGATAAGGCGGCAGCGCTGTTTCTGGAGGATTTTCGAAGTGGAAGGCTGGGAAGGATTACGCTAGAGTTTCCGGGGTGAGAAAGGTATGAATCCTACAGACAAAGAAAGTTCTCTGACTTTGCGAGCGACGTGGAAAAAAAGAAGACTTTTAAAGCTGGCAGATCGAATTGCCCGCATGGTGGTAGTTGTTGCCATGCTCTATCTGGTGCTACATTTTGTTGGGCAGCGCACTGTCGTGAAAGGGATATCTATGGAGCCTGCCTTATATGGGGGCGATCAGATATGGGTTGATAAGCTGTCTTATTATTTACATGATCCAGAGCGATTCGATATTATAGTATTTCGTCTGGATGGAATCTTTTATATTAAGAGAGTGATTGCTCTGCCGGGCGAGCGCATCTGGATCAGCCGGTCAGGTAGAATATATATTGATGACAGATTGCTTGAGGAGAATTATGGAATCACTGTGATAAGCTATGCGGGGATAGCCGCAGAGGAGCTTACACTTGGAGAAGAAGAATATTTTGTGCTGGGAGATAACCGCCCGGAAAGCTTCGACAGCCGCTATGAGGAGGTTGGCGTGATCGAGAGTTCGCAGATTGTGGGAAAGGCAGTATTTCGAATATTTCCGCTGGGTACTTTCGGAGTACTTGGGCGGCAGGAAGAATAGAAGCATGGGGATAGAGAGAAAGGAAAAGAGAATGGAAAGACAAAGCATATCTGTTATTAAAACAATTTTAGAATCAACGAGTGTAGAGAAGCTTCCAGAGGTGCTGGAGGCTTTTTCTGATGATGAGAGAGCTGGGGTGGCAAAGTTATATAAGCAGTATAAGAAAAAGCATGAGGAGTATCTTAAGGAGCTTAAGCGTCTTGACACGATGCTAATTTTTGAGAGAAAGTATGCAGCGTTCCACGCGATCTGTGGTATTGACGAGGCGGGAAGAGGACCTCTTGCCGGCCCTGTGGTGGCGGCAGCAGTGATTCTTCCAAAGGAGACAAAGCTTCTCTACCTAAATGATTCCAAGCAGATCTCGCCAAAGCGCAGAGAGGCGCTGTATTATGAGATTATGGAGAAGGCAGTAAGTGTTGGCATAGGGATTGTGAGCGCAAAGCGCATTGATGAGATTAATATTTTACAGGCAGATTATGAGGCGATGCGGATCGCTGTTAATAAACTGGACCATGTGCCCGATATATTATTAAATGATGCAGTGATTATTCCCAAGATTTCCATAAAGCAGGTCTCAATTGTGAAGGGAGATGCAAAGAGTCTTTCTATTGCGGCGGCAAGTGTGATTGCCAAGGTGACGAGGGACAGAATGATGGAAGCCTACGGGGAGCTGTATCCTGAATATGGATTTGAGGCACATAAGGGCTATGGCTCGCAGGCGCATATTGAGGCGCTTAAGACACATGGCGCGTGCCCAATACATAGAAAGACCTTTATTAGAAATATAGTGGAGGAGGGGGATTAAGAATGGAGTATTCGAATGTCGGCAATATGCTGTCACAGCTTAAAGGACAGTCCGCCTATGCCGAGCAGAATACACAGAATGTTTTGGGTAAACCAATGACAGGGCAGGCTGCGGAGATGCTGCTTAAGAATCTGGAGCCGGGGCAGATATTTTCTGGACAGATCACAGATATACGAGGCAATTATATTATGATTACGCTTGGAAATCAGCAGAGTGTTCAGGCGAAGCTCGCGGAGAATTTTGAGTTTCTGATTGGACAGAAGGCGATGTTTCAGGTGAAGGATAATCAGGATAATCAGCTCTATATACGGCCGTTGGCGATGGATGCAGCACAGAGTGGCGAACTTATGGTGGCAGGTCGGGCACTTGAGGCGGCAAAGCTTCAGATGACAGAAAAAACACTTGATCTGGTGAAAAATCTTCTTTCCGCAAATCAGCCTATTGACAAGCAGAGTATTCTGTCTTATGTCAGGCAGTTGGCGAAATTTCCACAGGCAGATATTCAGGATCTGATAACATTGAATAAATATCATATACCTGTGAATGAGGAGAACTTAAATCAGCTCACTAATTATAAACAATTTGAGCACAGCTTATTAAAGGATATAGACACGATGGAGCAGAAGCTGCCTCAGCTTGTGGAGCAGTTAAGTATGGAGTCGCCAGAAAAGGCGGAGACATTTTTAAAGGAATTTACTGCTATTTTATACCCTGAGACAAAGGGGGAGGAGGCGCCTAAGGTTCAAGAACAACAAAGACAGGAGATTCTTGAGCTTCTTCCAGAAAAGCAGGAGACTTCTCAGGAAAATAAAAAAGTGGAATCCGCCCCTGTTCCTTCTGATCAAGCCCCCGTGGAGGAAGGAAAGAAAGAATCTGCCTCTGAGACAAAGCCTCCCACAGAGAACGTAATAGAAAAAGAGCTTCTTTCCTTGACGGGCAAGGAGGAGAAGGAGCATACAGGGAAGGTGTTAAAGGAGGCTTTGCGCGAAAGCTTTCTGCTGCGCCCGGAGGAGGTCGCTGATAAGGAGAAGGTAAAGGAATATTATAAAGAGGTTGCGGAGAAGAGCGGCAAGCTGAGGGAGTTGCTTCACTCTTATGGAAAGGAGGCTGCACCTCTGGAAAAGCCTGTGCAGAATATGGCGCAGAATGTGAAATTTATGCAATCGCTCAACGAGATGTTTACCTATATTCAGCTTCCTCTCAGAATGGCAGAAAAGCAGGCACATGCTGATCTGTATGTCTATACAAAGAAGAGAACCAAGGGAAGTGTGGAGGAGGGCGTGAGTGCTTTTCTCCATCTGGATATGGAGAATCTTGGTTCTGTGGATGTGCTTGTGCGCATGAAGGGCCAGCGTGTCACGACAAATTTTACACTGGAGACAGTGGAGCTTCTGGATTTTATCGAGGAACATATGGAGCTTTTGGAGGAGCGGCTTAAGAATAAGGGATATTCTTGCTCTGTGCAGACAATTTTAAAAAGTAGTGAAGAGCAGCAGAAGAGCTTTGAACAGTGTCTGACCGGAGAGGCAGGAATGGCAAGTGACATCCGTAGATTTTCTTTTGATGTGCGTGCATAGCTTTTTTTGGGAGGTGTAGCTTTGGAAAAAAAAGAGAAGAAAAAGCAGGCAGTCGCGCTTTCCTATGAGGTGGGAGATGAGGCGCCACGTATTATCGCAGCGGGGAAGGGCGAGGTTGCCGAGAGGATTATAGAGAAAGCGAAGGAGAGCGATGTCCCTCTCTATAAGGATTCTAAGCTTGCCAGCACACTTGGCAGGTTGGAGATCGGGGATACTATACCGCCAGAATTGTATGAGGTGGTGGCGGAGATCTTGATCTTTGTGGATGATATGGACAGATTGAGAGGGAAGGTAATGGGTGGAAAATAAAAGGACGATAGGCAGTGAAAAGGAGAGACTTGCGAGAGAGTACCTAGAAAAGCAGGGCTATCAGATTCTTGAGTGTAATTTCTATTCTTCTTATGGAGAGATTGATATTATAGCCAAGGATGGAAGATGGCTTGTCTTTTTGGAGGTGAAGTACCGCAAGTCTTTATCAGCAGGTTATCCAGCAGAGGCGGTGAATCGCCAAAAGAGACAGAAATTATATCAGACGGCACAATATTATCTATATAAAAACAGGCTTCCTGAGAGCACGCCATGCCGTTTTGATGTGGTGGCTATACTGGGAGACAAGTTGGAGCATATTAAGGATGGATTTGGAGGATTGTAGAACCATGAATGTTGATTCTATAGGAAAATTTTCTGAGCAGGATATTATGCGCCTTCAAAATATGGAAGGCAGAATGGAGCTGGTAGAAAAGGCGCAGGTTGTGATGCTACATTTTCCAATGTGGGACAGGATTCCCTATATTACACATGGCATATCCACAAGGCAAGGAGGAGTGAGCGGAGGAATCTATAAGTCCATGAATTTTAAGGAAGATGGGGAGGATACAGAGGAGAATGTCAGAGAGAATTATCGAAGAATAGCGAAGCATCTTGGCTGTGATGTTTCTTTTATGGTTCGTCCAAGCCTCGTACACGGAGATCGGGTGCATCGAGTGACAGCAACGGATTATGGCAATGGAACGGTGAGGCGCTCTACACTATTTGAGACAGATGCGTTGATCACGGACACGCCCGGCGTGACACTCTGTGCAACCTTTGCCGACTGTGTCCCCCTTCTTTTTCTGGACACGAAAAAACATGCTGTGGGGTTGGCACATTCTGGATGGCGTGGCACAGTGAAAAAGATAGGAAAAAAGACAGTGGAGGCGATGGGGCAGAGCTTTGGCAGCAGACCAGAAGATATACTTGCGGCGGTGGGGCCATGTATCTGTCAGGGTTGTTATGAAGTTGGGGAGAACACGGCAGAGGAATTTCGAAGAGAATTTCTGGGTGCACAGGAATTGCTGACAGAGAATCCAATGAAAAAAGGACATTATCAGCTTGATCTCAGAAAGGCGAATGAGATTATTTTTTTGGAATCAGGTATATTGCCTGAGCATATTTTAGTGTCAGATCTGTGCACTTGCTGCAATCCCAAGCTTATATTCTCACATCGCGCCACACAAGGAAAGCGTGGGGCAATAGGAGCATTTTTGGGATTGCAAGGATAGTGGAAAAACGGAGCATAAGCGGAATTACGAGCCATACTACTTTATTGGATATTTTAGATATGCTGTGACTTTTCATATACGTGCAGCTCTATAGTTATTTTATTCCATTTGTATTCTCAGATCATCATATTCTTTTACATGGAAACAACAAAAACTATCCATCAATCCTGTACAAACAGAGATACAACGTGTTTTGCCTAACTGATAAAAACAGCCCGGTGAACTGCCTGTGGTCCTCAAGGAACCTATTGAAAAACGCCGGCGCTTAGC
>CAJUOO010000033.1 GCA_910588535.1 uncultured Lachnospiraceae bacterium
GTGTGGAGTATAACCTTACTGACTTAGGAAAAAGCTTCATTCCCGTTTTTGAACATATAAAACAATGGGGAGATGAAAACCTCAGTGAGTAAACAAAATTCCGTATAACCGCAAGCTATACGATGCTTTCTTAAATTGCAAAAACCAATCTGTACCATTAGATACGGATTGGTTTTTTGTTTACACACATTGCCTTAGATTTGAAATATAAATTAGTTCATTTAAAATAATTTCTTCTGCTTGTTGGCGAATGCAATTCATTTTTTTAACCCATTCCATAAGACTGTCAGCCTTCATCTGTTCAGTAATACCCTGTGCTGTTTTACAATTCCACAAAAACGTTCTTGTGCCTGCTTGTCAATTTCAACAAGATATTTATTTTAGCACATAGATATCAAAAGGAATAGTATTTTACTACTAAATCTATGTCTTATCAGGAGAATCAATAATGAAGTTTTTTGGTAATAATTTTCATTAAATATTTGCCTAATATGCTTTTGTATTGCTTTTTGCATAAAATAAAGATATAATATATCAAAAATATGGCAATAATAGATATATTTTTAAAATTATTACGAAAGAGGTGCAGAATATGTATCAGATCGCGCTCTGCGATGATGATAGTTCGGAGCTTGATAAAGTGGAAGCTATGCTTAGGTCTTATCAGGAACAGTGCATGGATTGTGATTTTTTTGTGGAACGATTTACCAGTGCAGATGAACTGATTTGGGTAATTCAGGAAAATAATTATATGCCAGATTTATTGTTATTGGATATTTATATGCCCAAGATGCCGGGAATAGAAGCGGCGAAGAAGATTCGCAGTATGGGATATAATTTTCGGATTATATTCTTGACAATCTCGACAGAGTTTGCATTGGATGCTTATCGGGTGGAGGCTTTTCAGTATCTTATCAAGCCGCTCAGGAAACAAGATCTGTTTCCAGTTCTTGACAAGCTGATAAAATGTATGGCAGAGGAAAAGCGGAAATACCTTCTTCTTCGGGCGGAGAGCAAGATTCGCCGGGTGGCGTTATGTGAAATAGTTTTTTGTGAGGCACAGAAAAAATGTCAGTGTATATATTTATCGGACGGATCGCAGCTATTGATTCGCATGACTATGGCTAAGATTTTTGAGATGCTTTCAGGTTATACAGAGTTTGTGAGGGCAGGAATTGCTTATATTATTAATTTAAAGCATATAGAAAGCTTAAATGCGCGAGAAATACAGATGGATAATGGAAAGAAAATATATCTTCCAAGAGGTTCCTACCAGCCTTTAAAGGAGCAGTATTTTGATTATTATTGTGAGGAAGTGTAAGAATAGTTTTTGCAAATAATGCCAGAAAAAGTGCAATCTATTCCCAATATATGAAAAATGATTTTCTTTCTGCTATGATCAAAGTAGCAACATTAGCGGGGAGGAGATCAGAAAATGTTAGGAGGTTCCTTTTGGATAGCATTTGTTCGTAATGGTATGGGTGCGGGGCTGATTATGGCAGTTTTTTTTCTGATGGATCACTCCAGATTGAGAAAGGTGCTATTATTTTATTTTATATTTTGGGTGCTTGCGGTAGTGTTCTACAGTTTTTGGTATTTATATGATATAGAAAGCTTTATTCGATTTGCAGGAGTATTGACGGTACCAGTGTTTGGTATCTTTGGCTTGATAATAAGCAGAGATCCGATATATGTTTCATTATATAAACTGGCGTTGGGGTTTTATCTGCTCTCTGTCACAGTGTTTCTCGGCATAGATATCTCGCGCATATGGTTTGATGGAAATATGTGGGCAGATATTGTTGTGCGGCTGATCGTTATTTTTATTATATTGTTGATTTTATATAAAAAGGTTAGAAAGAAATTTTTGGCAGGTATCGATATTCTTCAGGATGAGATGGATCTGCTGAGCGCCATTAATGTGTTGTTGTCAATTATGGTAGCTGCACTTATGGCATTTTGGCCTGACAGCCATGAATTTTCTTTGTATCGTGCGACTCGAATTGCGGTACTCTTGTTTATGGCCGGTATTATTCAGTATATGGTATTTCATCTATATCTGCACAGAGGTAGAGAGCATCGCTATCAGGCGGAAAAGGAGCTTTTGGAGATGAATGAGAAGCTTCTTCGCTGTCAGCTTGAGATGGTGAAAAAATCAGAGAAGGAGATGGCGAGGGTTCGCCATGATATTCGCCATCATTGTCTGCTGATGGAGGAGTATGTGCGAAATTCGGAAATGGATATGCTGCTTTCCTATGTCAGGCAGTACAGGGAGGAGATAGAAAGTCAAAAGATAGAACAGATCTGTGGAAACAAAGCGATCAATGGTATTCTTTCCGTCTACGCGAGGAGAGCGAGAGAGAACAATATTCAGGTGACGATGCATGTGCGAATTGCAGAAGAGATTGCAGTTCGGGACATTGATTTGGTTGCAATTCTTGCCAATATTTTTGAAAATGCCATTCATGGCTGTGTACAGTCAAGCGCGCCAGAGCAAAAGATTACGCTCTCAATTGTTCGAAAAGGCAAAAAGGTGGTAATGCAGTGCAGCAATACCTGTGCACTAGAAGTTAAAATTAGAAATGGCCTGCCAAAGTCTGTGAGCGGAAGAGGGCTTGGCATATCCAGTATAATGAAGGTGGTTTCGCACTATAATGGGGAAACAGATTTTTTTGCAGAAAAGGGCAGGTTTATGATTCGGGTCTTGCTCAATATTCCTTCGATAGAATCATAGCCATATAATATTTAACGCAAAGAGGAAAAGAAGAGGAATGAACATTATAAAAGAAATTAGCTGGCAGCTTCTTTTACAAGGATTTGGGTTTACGATATGGATCTCAGCATGGGCGGGGATTCTTGGAATAGCATTGGGATTTGGGCTGTATCTGCTGTGCCACACAGGAAAGTGGATCGGTTGCCTTGTGCCGTCTCTTTTTGTTCGTCTGGTAAAAGGAACTCCAATTCCCATTTTGTTTATGCTTCTTCTTTATATTTTGCTGGAAGATGAGAAGTTTCCTGTAATGATGGTTACAATAGCAGTCTTTTCCATCTATTTTGCCGCAGATGTTATAATGCTTTTGCAAGAGGGTCTAGATGCCATGGGCAGAGGGCAGGAGGAGGCTGCCATGGCGCTCGGTTACACGCGACAGAAAACCTTTTTTAAAATTCTGCTGCCGCAGATAGTAGAACAGGTGCTGCCTGCATTAAAACAGGAGTATATATCGTTGATAAGGCTAATTTCCGTGGCTGGCGTTGTCGTTGGCCAAGATTTAACTAAGTTAGCAGATAAGATCAGAAGCCATGCGGGTGAAGCTATTTATCCATTTCTTGCAGTTCTTGTGATATATTATTTGGCATCATGGATGATGACATTTTTATTTTCTTTTAAAAAATCAGCTTAGAAAATGGAATAAAAATTACTGACAAAACAATATCAGATAGCGGTAAATCTATCACAGTTTTATCGCTATTTTTATGTATAGCTTCTTGTAAATTTTATACTTTATCTGCTGTTAAACATTTGTTGTATCATTTTCGGGAAAGGTCCGCCCGGTGAACTGCCTGTGGTCCTCCGTCACCCCGCTTGCGCTTAGTGAAAAACGCAGCGGACGCTAAGCTCGAAACTACCTCGCTAAGCGCCGGCGTTTTTCAATAGGTTCCTTGAGGACCACAGGCAGTTCACCGGACTGTTTTATTAGTTAGGCAAAACACCCTGTAATTCTGCTTGTATCGGATTGGCAAATTGTTTTTGGCATCTCCATAATAAGAGGGTATAATGCTCTGTGAATACGAATAAAATAAATATAGATCTGCAAGTATATAAAGAATCACAGCGTATCAGAAACATTCAATAAAGCAGACTGGCTGCACTGCTTTGCTGAATATTTCAGATATACTGTGATTCTTTATATACTTGCAACTTTATATTTATTATAATTTTGTTTGTATTCATAGAGTACTCAATTCTTTTTATGGAGGCAAAAAAATAATTTATTTATCTTATACAAGCAGAATGAAAACGTGTTTTATCTAACTGACAAAAACAGTCCGGTGAACTGCCTGTGATCCTCAAGGAACCTATTGAAAAACGCCGGCGCTTAGCGAGGTAGTTTCGAGCTTAGCGTCCACTGCGTTTTTCACTAAGCGCAAGCGGGGTGACGGAGGACCACAGGCAGTTCGCCGGGCGGACCTTTCCCGAAAATGATACAACAAATTTTAACATCAGATAAAGTATAAAATTTACAAAAAGCAATAGATTTATGCGGAGAAAAATGCTGTTTTTTGTTATGCTTTTTAGTTAAGTAAAAATGCAATATCACAACTAAATAAAAATATCTTAAAAAGTATGTGAAAATTTTCTGTTATTATAATTATAAACTATATTGGCAATGTACAATCTGGCAATTATAGTTAAGAAATGTTGATTATGATATACTTTCAAATATATCTATGTTATTATAATTAAAAAAGGAAACATGGAGAAATAACTTCCGTAAAAAGGAGACATTGTGGATCGGAATAAGATAAAGATGATAAGTAATAACAATTGTATTTTCTATTATTTCTTAAATGAAAATGGAGAGTGGATGCGTATTCCCAATTCTTCTGTTCTTTCAAGAAAGGAATATATGCAGGTGGTTTTGCAAGAGAAGATAAGAGATATTTTGAAGGCGATAGCAGATGGATACAATATGGGAAATCGAGGTGTCGATATATTTTTTGAGGGGACCAATCAGGAATACTATATCATACAATCAGCGATCGAGGAGTTTTTTCCAGAAGAGAATATAGTGTGTACACAAAAGAGCACGAAGATAGCAGTTGTGGGAAAAGTAGGATCAGGAAAAACGGTTTTGATAGAAGAGGTAAATAACTATATGGGTTCCATGTTTGAGATGACATGCATGGATTCTTATATTGTATATCAAGAAAAAGGAAGTAATTGTGTGTGGTATGAGTTACATGGCATGGATATAGATCAGGAGAGTGTGAAGGACACAAAACAGACGATATATCATTTGATAGAGGAAGGCATTACGGTATTTCTCTATTGTATTTTTTCTTCGAAAATAGAGTCAATAGAGAAGAATATTATTCTACAAATAAAGGAAGAGCATCCTGAGATTGTGGTATTGGTGGTGTTGACTGCCAGTATATGTAAGGAGGATGGCGGGTATGCGGAAAATCTGAGCAGAGAATTAAAGAATGTGAAAGTGATTCCTGTATTGGCAAGAGAACTGAAAACAAAATATGGGGTAATATCATCATACGGCGTCGACAACGTGGCAAAAGCTATATTTGGGGGAACGAGAGTTGGATAGCGTGAATATCGTAATTATGGGTAAGACTGGTTCCGGGAAAAGTACATTGATCAATTCTGTGTTAATGGAGAATGTGGCTCCCACAGGAAATGGGCAGAGAATTACAACAGAAAATAAATTATATTCTAGAGATATGCTTTTGCCGTTAGCTAGCAGTACATCCAGCGATAGTTGTTATAGGGCAGCCAGAAGAAGGCTTAATCTATATGATACGGTAGGTTTGGAGATCGATAAAGGGATAACGAAGAAAACGTTGGAGGGCATTAAGCGATTTTTGCGGAAAGCGAGGGAAAATAAAAATGATATTACAATGGTTTGGTTTTGTGTAAATGATAGATGCAGCCGTTTTGAAAATTATGAGGTAAGATTGATCCGAGAGCTTTCAATGGAATATGAGATTCCATTTGTCATTGTTTTGACACAATGTTTTTCGAATGAAAAGGGAGAGTTGGAGAAGCAGATAGAAGAGGATTTGGGTGAGGTGGCAAGAGTTCGTGTTCTGGCAGAGGAATATAGACTTGCCGCGGGTATAGTGATACATGCATTTGGTATTCAGGAGCTTCTTGTAAGCTCGATTTCAGATTACAGTCACAATAAAGTGAAGCTTTTGGAGAGAAAGCTTGAGAGTCTGTCTCTTGATTTGCTGACAGAGATAGACCAGTCCTTTGATAATGGGGTGAGAGAGGATGGAAGGATGGTGGCTAGGATACGGGAAGAAATAAAAAATTATTTATAAAATAAAAACAATAGCAATTTGTGTCTGTATGTTGCTTGTCACAAAAAGTTTTATGAACGAAAAGTAGCACAGAAATGAGGGAGAGAATGAAAGAATTTACAAATGCAGAAAAGAGAACATGGGAGGAACAGAGTTTATATACAAGAGTAGATAATCTGGATAGTGATGAGTTGCCCACGGCAAATATTGTGCTTGCCGGCATCACAGGGACAGGAAAGAGCACGTTGATCAATGCAATTTTTGGCTCAAAGCTTGCTAAGACGGGAAAGGGAAAACCTATCACAGAGCATATTGGGGAATATCATAGCCCAGAGATTCCGATTCGTATTTGGGATACCGTAGGCATTGAGCTGGATGCTGAAAAAACCAAGAAATCTATTTCTGATATAAAAAAAGTAATTGCACAAAAGGCATTATCCAAAGATCAATTTGATCGCATCCATGCCATATGGTACTGTATTCATTCGGGAAGCAACCGATATCAAGGAGTAGAACTAGAATTTATCAAAAGCTTACATTCGGTGGGAGTTCCTTTTTTGATTGTTCTGACACAATGTATAGGAAGGGAGGAGGAAGTGGAGTTTGAAGAAAAGATTAATGAGTACAATGCGTCTGTGGGAATGACAGATATAAGTACGGTGCGTGTGTGCGCAGAAGAATTTAAGCTTGCAAACTTTGTGATTCCTTCTTTTGGACTTGATTATTTGGTAGATGCCACAATTAAAAAGATGCCCGACTATATTAAGAGTGGTTTTACAGCGGCCCAGAGAGTCAACAGAAATCAAAAGCGTGAGCAGTGCGAGGCGATTATCTATGACTATGTTCGGGCGGCAAAGAATGGTTTTTGGGATAAGATACCTCTGATCAATATTCTCTGTGCTAATAGTAAAATAAAAGGAATGTTAATAAAGATTGGAATCATGTACAATACGGTTTTAAAAGATGAGAATGTAGATAAGATTATTAAAAGATGTAATATAGATTTTGAAAATGTATTTCCGGCTCTGCTCAACCCATTTGTTTCAGAATACAGCGAAAAAGTAAATAATCTGTTGAGCAGTAAGAAGAAGGAAGGCTTTGAAGTTAAGATTGATTCCTTTTCAAAGAGTGAGCGAGTTGCGAGAATGATAGCATTTTATGGCTATACTTTTATTGATTCTATTGAGGAAGTTTGGGAAAAGCTTACGGAGAAGCAATTACAGGATATTGATATGGTAGTGAGGGAGCTTATGGCTATTATTAATAAAAAGTTGGATGAGAGAAGAAAAGGAAGATAATAGAATATGGGAATTGTAGAGAACACAAAACAATATATTGTTAAAAGAATGACAAATGCTACAAATAAGATAGGGAGCACCGTTACATCCTTATCTGCTCTCAGTCCAGAGCAGTTGGCAGCCATAGATGAGAAGCGGACAAAGTATCTATCTCAAAAGCCAGATATGGACAGTGAGGCTGTGAAAGATGTGATCACAAAGAATCTGGGAGCAGTTGGAATTGAGGTGTATCAAGCGTATGTAGAGCAATTAAAGCATATCTATAAGCCAGTTGATGCGGCGATGGAGAACTTTGATGCTTGGAATCGAATCCGCTATTTTGATATTACAAAATGGGTGACAGACGCAGAGGAAAATGCACTGGATCGCTTGGTAAATGTGTATCAAGTGTTGAGTCAGGAGGCGTGCAATATAGCACTGATTTATCACAGGACAAAAGAAAAATGTGCGGTAACTCTCGGCGTTGTCAACACCGATCCCAATCAGTCCGATCCCACCCGTGCATTGACCTATTATTCTCGCCTTGTCAATGCGCTTCGCGGAAACTTTCCGGGTGTAGAGATTGTGGAAAATAGAGGAAGCAAGGATGGATTTGGCGTGGGGATTCCACAATGTCTTAATGTGGCGGCAAAAAAGAGGGATGGTGGAGACTGTGCACAATCTGTGGCGATTGTGTCCAATCTAGCTTCTGAGAAATCAGAAAATTTTATTAGCCAGAGCATGGAAAAATTGCTGGATGGAATTGTGCCGCAGCGGGATGAGGAGGAATATACCATTGTGCTGTTGGCAAATCCTGTGATAAATCAGCTTGAGAAAAAGAATCGATTATTCGAGATCGCATCAGCGTTGGCGCCGTATGCTTCATGGCAGACAAATTATACTCTCACGGAGTCAGAAGCCTTAAATGCGTCCGCAAGCTTTGGCATTAATCTGGGTATGAGTGCAGGGGTGCAATCTACCATGGCGACGGCGGTCGGAACCAACCACGCGCGCGTGGATGACACGCTGGGCAAAGGAATCGTACATAAGGCGAAACAGATGGTTGGAATGTACGCTCCCATACAGGACACAAATACCACGACATATACCTCTGGGTATCAGGCGTCTGCCAATTTTGGTGTATCTTTTTCACGCTCGTCAAGTGTCACGACACAAATTGGTATCAATGAGGGAATTACACAGAACTATTCTAATTATGGAGTACAGCATACATTAGATCTGATTGACAAGCAGATAAAACGTCTGGAGGAGAGCGCTGCGCTTGGCATGTGGGAATTTGCCGCATATATTGTATCGCAAAGTCCAGTGGTTGCAAATAATGCCGCACATATGTATCTGGCATTGACGCAGGGAGAAGAATCCTATATGACAAGAGCTGGTGTAAATCTGTGGGATGGAGAGGAAGAGCAGGAGGACGCCGCCGCTATTTTGCAAAGTATCCAGAAGTTGCAGCACCCAGTCTTTGGGTTGAGGGAAGCGCTTGAGGAGGACTGGCTTATGTATCCCACTCTTGTGACGCCATCGGCAGTGCTCTCAGGCAAGGAATTGGCCAGAGCCTTGAATTTTCCTCGCCGCTCTGTGAGTGGGCTTCCGGTTCTTGAAAGTGTATCCTTTGGACGGGAGGTACAGATCTATAAGGATGAGGCAGAGGAGAGCCAAGAGGAGATAAAAACCATTGATATAGGGAATATCTATCATATGAGGCGAAGTGGAGAGAATGTGGTCTCCCTTGATGTGGACAGCCTTTGTTCTCATGTGTTTGTCACTGGTACCACGGGGAGTGGAAAATCCAATACAATCTATTATCTGCTAGATCAGCTTCGCAGCCAAGGGATTCATTTTCTGGTGGTGGAGCCATCTAAGGGAGAGTACAAAAAGATATTTGGACAGACGTGTCGTGTTTATGGGACAAATGGTTCAAAGATGGAGCTTTTGCGCATGAATCCATTCTCCTTCCCGGACGATATTCATGTGTTGGAACATATAGACCGATTAATTGAGATCTTTAATGCTTGCTGGCCTATGTACGCGGCGATGCCTGCAGTTCTCAAAGATGCTGTGGAGAAAAGCTATGAAAAGGTTGGCTGGAATCTGAGATATTCAAAATGTGAACCCATGCGTTTTCCAACATTTTTTGATCTGATGGAAATTCTGCCCAAGGTGATGGAAAGTTCCTTGTATTCGGCAGAAACCAAAAGTGACTATGCTGGTGCTCTGATAACCAGAGTGCGCTCCCTCACCAACGGCATAAATGGACAGATTTTCTGTTCTCAACGGGAACTTACCGGAGAGGAATTATTTGAGCAGAATGTTATTGTTGATATAAGTAGGGTTGGTTCTGTGGAGACAAAAGCATTGTTTATGGGTATAATTGTGATGAAGCTTCAGGAATACAGGATGCAGCTTGATCAAATGAATGTCAATCTGCGGCATATTACAGTGTTGGAGGAGGCACATCATCTACTTCGCAAAACCTCTGCACAGCAATCGCAGGAGGGAGCGAATCTACAAGGCAAGTCGGTGGAGATGTTGACCAACGCGATCGCTGAGATGCGCACATATGGGGAAGGCTTTGTGATAGCCGATCAAGCACCGGAGTTGTTGGATGAGGCTGTGATACGAAATACAAATACAAAGATAGCGCTGCGTCTTCCTGATGAGGCGGACAGAAGACTTGTCGGTCTATCTATGGCTCTAAAAGAAAATCAGATTATGGAGCTCTCAAAGTTTCCAAAAGGAGTTGCCGCTGTCTATCAAAATAACTGGGTGGATGCGGTTCTCTGCAAATTTGAAAAATATAAGAAAGAAGAGACATATGAATATTCTCCGAATAATAGATTTCATGTGTTTGAGCATTATTTTAATAAGATTATGGGGATAAGAGATGACTATGAGATAACACAGGAAGATGTCGATCAGATAAAGGAGTGGATATACAGTCTGAGAAATTTAGAGAATACAAAAAATCTTCTATTTGCGGCATTGAATGGAGAAACATTATCCAAGCGGGAGCAGGAAATAGTGGCTTACAATATATTTGACGGCAAGAGAGTGGGAGAATTGCTTAAAAAAGAAGAAAATGCGGCGGATGGAATATACAAGGCTAACAAAAAGATCAGTGTAAACTTTGATTTGCAAAATGATAACTTGATAGATAAAATTCGTCTTCTGATTATTCAGGTAATTGAACAGGAAACAAAGGACAGAATAGTAAACCAAAGAGATTGTGATTTGAGCGAGACGGGGAGGGTGAAGTAATCTATGCTGTTGGAGATGATGGGAACTGCGGTAGAAAAGGCAGCAAAGGCGGTGGAGAAGGTTGTCGAGGAAGCTGTAAAAGAAGCGAAAGAACTTCCAGAACAGATAGGGGAATTATCAGAGCTTGACTTGCTACCTGAAGGAATAGGAGAGAAAGCATTGGGAGAAGCGTCATTTCCTGATCAGATAGAAGAAAATATATTAAAACCAGATCAGCTTCTCAAAGAGATGGAAGAGGAAGCAACGGACGTTTCTCAGCTTTCTGAAAAAAAAGAAGATAAATTGCCAAAGGCTGAAAAAGAGGAGAGCGCGCCAAAGAAGGGCGGGAGCTATGGGGAAGTATATAAAAAGGGAGAGGGCAGTACAACGGAGGTTCATCATATACCGGCAGATTCTAGCTCGCCTCTTGACAGAAAAGATGGTCCGGCGATAAAGATGGAGAAGGAGGATCATAAAAAAACGATAAGCTATGGAAGCTCTGAGGAGGCGCAGAGATACCGTCAAGCACAGAAAGAATTAATTGAGCAGGGGAAATTTGAAGAAGCTGTACAGATGGATATTGATGATATTCGCGAGAATTTTGGGGATAAATATGACGATGCAATCGCAGAAATGCAAGAATACATAGATCAATTAAAAGAGGAGGGAAAAATATGATAGATACCATAACAGCAGAGCCGCTAAAGGAAGTGAATGGTGTAAAATTCGGAATGAAAAGGGAGGAGGTAAGAAAGCTATTTGGTGAGGCAAAGGAATTTAGAAAATCAAAATTTAGTAAAAATACAACTGATGATTTTGGATTTTGTCATGTTTATTATAATACAGAGAATCAATGTGAGGCCGTTGAGATCTTTGATACGAAGGTCATGGTAAATGGAGTTCTTTTATTTCCCACCAGTCTTAAAAATGCCAAAGAACTATTAAATGGACTGGCAGAGCATAATGGCAGCTTTATCAATATAGAAAAAGCAGTGGGTATCTATGCACCCTCTGGACAGATGGAGAGCATACTTTTTGGTGCAGAGGGATATTATGATTTTTTAACAAAATAGTTTATAGATGAAATCCACCAGCTTATAGTATATCAATGATACTTTAAGCTGGTGAATAAAGAGAAAAGCTATAGACAAAAAACTCTGTTCAGTGATGGCTTGTAAAAAATGGAATATTAAAGCAAGAAAGGAGGAAATGTGAATTATTCAAAAGATGATTTAGTGGAAGCGAAAAGACAGATTGATTCCACATTACATAAGCTAAAGGAAACAATAAAGACATTTGAATCCAAAGAAAATCCAGAAAAGTACAAGTCACAGATCACATTGGCAAACAGACGGATAAAAGCCTTTGAGATTGCGAATTGGTTTATCGAGAGCGAACTTGAAAAATAAATATGTGTGTATTCTATCTGGTGAACTGAGGGAGCATAATGGGGAAGAATAAATGGATATTGTTAAGTAAGGAAATAGGGTTCTAGTTATGGATGTATATAATGCAGGAAACAGGGTTATGAATACCTATATTTATGGTGTTTTGGATGGTTTTATAATGATTGATACAGGATATGAACACAGCCTGAAGAATGTTGAAAAAAGAGCAATGAAACAGGGTATCATGTTCTCTCAAATTAGGTATGTATTTTTAACTCATGCGCATGATGACCATGCAGGGTTTTTGAATGAATTACTGTGGAAATATCCAAATATAAAAGTTATCATCAGTGATAGAGCCATGGCTACACTTTTGAGAGGGCAAAATTCATTTCAGGGTGGTTGTAGTAGTTTGATGGCATTAGCTTTCTGTAAGTTTATGGAGCTGATCGGGAAGGGAAACCATTTCTTTCCATTAATTGATAAAGAAAATATTAATAGGGTGATAAAAATATCTTCTCAGAACATAACGAATGTAGAAAACATATTACAAGGAAAAATTTTGTTTACACCGGGACATACATCGGACTCTATATCGCTTAAAATAGGAAATATTATTTTTTGTGGTGACGCTGCGATGAATGGTTTTCCAAGCCTCAAAAAAGTTACCATATGGATAGAAGATAAAGATGCTTTTCAAAATTCGTGGAAACTATTGATTGAGGAAAAAGCAGATTGGATTTACCCTGCGCATGGGAAAGCATTTACACCAGATTATTTGAAAAAGTATATAAACTATGTTCCCAAAATAAGGCTTTATAAGTTAAAATAATTATTATTAAGTATGTAACGGAACCTATTGAAAAACGCCGACGGTTAGCGAGGTAGTTTCGAGCTTACCGTTCATTGCGTTTTTCACTAAGCGGGAGCGGGATGACGGAGGATCACAGACAGTTCGCTAGACGGAACGTTCCAGAAAATGATACAACAGATTTAAAATAACAAATAAAAGATAATGTTTTTAGGAAGTTATACAATTTTATTATAAAGGAAGGAGATCAAAATATTGGAATTACATGATATTCCGCTTTTATACAAAGAAGGCGTGTACAGTGTTGTTGATTTTAGTAAAGACATTGATGAAGACAATACCATTTCATTTGACTATGACGCACAGTATCAAATACTCACCTATTATATTCCTGTGGGGAAGGGCAAGCGTGAGATGACGTTATATAGTGTGCCGGAGGATGATCTCATTAAGACACTACGTGCTGTCTATGGTAAAGACAAAACACTTCAGAATGTCACCGCTACCCTTAGCGGTCATGAAACACTCTTATACATCCACTATGAAAACGAGGAGCACGCGAAGCAAGAAATTCAGAGATTTGCTATCCGAAATGCAGATGCTATTATTGAGCAAATTCAACAATGCACGGATGTTGTGGCAAGACTTTTTATTGACTATTATGGTGACTCTGACAACATGGATTACCATGCAGTGATTGGCACTGCGGCGCAAATGGAAACAATAAGACAGAAATACCATGATAAGTATTCCTGCGATTGTTCCGGCAACTATCCGTCTAAATACATTGAAGGTGACAATGAGATGCTGATAACAATGGTGCGCTGTGCTGAGGGACATCCGTCAGAAAATTTCCAGTATGCAGTGGAAATCATGTCGAAACATATTGAGGAACATGCTTTGGCAGCGTTGCACAAGACTGAAGATTTCAAATATATCTGTGCAGAATATGATTAGGTACAATGTGTGGAATGAAATTTGATTGATATACATTATCTATCAAATTGGAGGTATCCATGAACTATATAATTAGGAAAATATTAGAAGAAGAATACTGGTTACTTGAAAATTTTTTGTATGAGGCCATATTTGTACCAAATGGTGTACCTGAACCGCCAAAATCAATTATCTATCAACCCGAACTGCAGGTATATGTAAAAAATTTTGGCAAGAAAAAGGATGATATTGGTTTAGTGGCAGAGGTTAATGAAAAAGCAGTTGGCGCAGTATGGGTTCGTATTATGAATGATTATGGACATATTGATAATGAAACACCATCTTTTGCCATCTCTTTGTATAAAGAGTATCGAGGGTTGAGGATAGGCACAGCCCTTATGAATAAAATGCTTTGCACTTTAAAGCAGAGGGGATACCAGAAAGCTTCGCTTGCTGTCCAAAAGGCAAACTATGCCGTAAAAATGTATCGAAAAGCAGGATTTGTAATCGTCGGTGAGAATGTAGAAGAATATATAATGGTCTGTCATTTATAATAAAACAAGGAGGGCAGTATGGCATTAACAATCCAAGAACGCGTGTGAAACGTGGTTTAATACTGGAATAGCTTGCAGAGCAGATGGACTTTTCCAAGTCTGCGCTGGGCAGCTATGAAGCGGAGGATTTCAAGGACATCAGCCACTATACTCTTATAGTGGACGCTATGAGCACAACAATCGTCAATCAACATAAGAGATGAAACCATATTGATAATAGAAAAAATAATTATTAAAAAATTAATTTATTTGTTTGGTTTTTGATTAAAAGGAAAATAAAAGAATGAACATGCTGAAAATTGCTTTATTGCAAATGACACCTTGTAAAAGTTTAAAAGAAAATCTTGAAAAAGGAATTATGTGCTGTAAACAAGCAAAAGAAAAAGGGGCTGATATTGCACTGTTCCCTGAAATGTGGAGCAATGGATATAACATTTATAACAGACCTGTTGAAGAATGGAAAAAAGAGGCGATTTCTATTGATAGTGATTTTATCAATACTTTTGGCACACTTGCAAAGCAGCTTCATATGGCTATCGGAATTACCCTGCTTGAAAAATATCAAAAAGCTCCTCGTAATTCACTTGCCCTTTTTGACAGGTACGGAGAGTTAAAATTAGTTTATGCAAAAGTACATACCTGTTTTGGATCAACTCCGAAACTATCGAGAGAACGAAGTACATGGAAATGCCTATCGATATCCAAAAAAATATAAACTTTTGACTGAATCAATAATTGTCAAGCCATTTCTCAGAAGTGATTATCGAGAATAAACTATAAACTACGCACTATGAATATAATTGAAATATAGTAGTATAAACATAAGCAAGGTCCGTATAGCCAATCTGCTCTTTCCTCCGTCACCCCGCTCCCGCTTAGTGAAAAACGTAGCGGATACTAAGCTCGTGAACTACCTCGCTAAGTACCGACGTTTTTCAATAGGTTCCTTGAGGAAAGAGCAGACTGGCTATACTATTTTATTGAATATTTTTGATATGTTGTAATTTTTCACATATTTGTATTTGTAGCTCTATATTTATTTTATTCTGTAAACTTTTTTTAAAGGAGACAGCAAAAATTATCTACCACCCTTTACAAGTAAAATGACAACGTATCTTGTCTTATCGACAAAAATAGTCCGGCGAACTGGCTGTGGTTCTCAAGGAACCTATTGAAAAACGCCGGCGCTTAGCGAGGTAGTTCACGAGCTTAGCATCCGTTGCGTTTTTCACTAAGCGGGAGCGGGGTGACGGAGAACCACAGCCAGTTCGCCGGACGAATCTTTCCAGAAAATGACACAATAAATTTACAAAAAGCTATCATATATTTATATCTCAAATATCCATAACTCTTTTTCATATAAAGAATAAATTTCTCTTGACTATACAGTTACTGTACGATATATAATCAAAAAGAACCAAAAAATAACAATAAATAGGAGATGATTGTATGAAAAAGAGAAAAATAATATGTATGGTTCTTGCAGGTCTTGCTGTCGCAGTTGTAGTGGTGGGGTTGACGTTTGGGAGAAAAATAAAAACATTATACATATCTTTAAATAGCTTTAAAAACGAAAACCTAGCTCATACTTTCCAGCACACACCAGAAATACAACCTACTAAAAAAATCAACAAAGGAGAAAAAACATTTCAATTTCAAAAAAAGGAAGACATTATATTAACAGATCACTTTACCTTTAAAGATAACCTGTATTCTACAAAAGAATTTATAGAAAATACAAAAACTTCTGGACTTCTCGTAATCAAAGATGATGCTATCCGCTATGAATCCTATTTCTTTGGAGGAGATGAAAATACTTTATTTTCTTCTAATTCTATGGGAAAATCCTTTGTATCAGCCTTGATGGGGATCGCAGTTTCTGAAGGTTATATTGAGAATGTGGAGGATTCAATTGGAAAATACATTCCAGAATTTGTCGGCACAGAATTAGAAAATATACCAATACGGGCATGCCTTCAGATGGCTTCAGGAATAGATTTTAACGAAGATACAGATATGAGTAACTTTTCTATGCAGACATTGTTGGGAAAACCTGCTATGAAAGTGATAGCAAAATATGGTATGCAGGAGGAACCGTATACTTATCGCAGATATTTAAGTATAAACACAGAGATCTTAGGTGAGATTATAACCAATGCCACTGGCCGCAGCCTTGCTGAATATATGGAAGAAAAACTATGGAAAAAGCTGGATGTTGGACAAGATGCATATTGGACATTAAGTAATGGAAAAGAGCTTGCCATGGGAGGATTAAGCGTTTCTCTCAGAGATTATGCCCGATTTGCAAGGCTGTATCTCAATGGGGGAAAGTATAATGGAGAGCAGATACTTCCTGAGAAATGGGTACAGGACAGCTTTGATGTCAGCAGTGAGTATTCCAAGCCGGGATCGAATCATGATGCCTATAATGTGATTGGATATGGGTATCAATGGTGGATACCAGAAGGGGAGGAAGGAGAATTTATGGCTATCGGAGTTTACGGACAGTGGATCTATGTCAACCCCAAGCATCAGGTGATTATAGTAAAAACCAGCGCTGATCCAGACTTTATGTCACAGGATTATGAATTGAAACATGTAGAATTTTTTCGGGCAATCACGGATGACATTCAGTAATTATTTTTTTGAATCGTTTGATAATATTTCATTGGCGTCATGCCACATTCTTTTTTAAATACTTTAAAAAAATGATTATAGCTTCCAAACCCGCATCGATGATAAATATCACGCACAGGTATTCCTTGAAGGATATATTTTTTGGCAAGATCGATGCGGGAATGGATAATATAGGAGTGTAGTGTGATGCCGGTTCTTTTTTTAAATTCTCTTGATATATGTTCTCCTGAGACAAAAAATTCTTTTTCCAGAGCTTTCAGGGAAAGATCCTCCGTCAAGTGATGACTGATATATCGAAAGACATCATCGAGCATCAGTTCCTTTTTCTGATGAAATTGATGCATCTGGTCACTCTGCACACAGGCGCGCAGAAATAATATAAGAAGTGTGGAGAATAAGCTTTTTTCGTATAATTCTATTCCAAGTCGCAGCTTCTCCTCCCTCAGAGAATAGAGTTTGGAGGCGATATGCTTAATTAACATAGAAGCTTCTATTTCAGCGTGGATAATCGCGGTGTCATAAGGAGAAAATTGAAATTTCTGACAGAGATCACAGGTGTTGTCAGAGAGCAGAACAAGAGATGTGATGGGCACACGGATGGAGAAGATTGTGCACAGAGAGCTAGAGGTGTGTATCGTGTGGTTCTGCCTTGGTTTTAAAAGCAGCATATCAGAAGAAAGACACTGATTTTCCTTTCCTTTTAACTGAATATGAAAACTCCCATGGGTTAAGAGTAAAATAAGATAATGACTGCCAGCGTGGAAGATATGCTGGCTGTTTTTTGTTAATGTATGCTGGCTGATTCGGTATAGCGTCTGCGACATAGGCATCTCCTTATCTTTTTTGTAATAAATATGATCTGAAAAATAGCATCAATATATAATAGTATTATATCATAAAAAGATAGTTTTTACACCCAATCCATAAAGTATAATAATAAAAATAGTTATTTTTTTAACAAAAGGGGGTTTTATTTATGAGTCATTATCCACATCTATTTTCTCCTATTATGCTTGGCAAGGTGACAGTAAAAAATCGGCTTTTTATGCCGCCACTTTCGACCAATCTGGCAGATAAGGGGTATGTGACAGACGCCTTGGTGGAACATTATTCCAATCGTGCCAAAGGTGGCGTCGGCTTGATTATCACTGAGGTGACAACGGTGGAGCCAACCTATACATACCTGCCGGGAGATATGTCTATCTATGATGATTCTTATATTCCGGGATGGAAGAATCTGGTGGATGCGGTACACCAATATGGTACCAAGATCTTATCACAGCTATTTCATCCGGCTTATATGGCGTTTCCCCTGCCGGGAACACCACAACTAATTGCCCCATCTAATGTTGGTCCTTATTATGCAAAATCTGCACCGCGGGCTGTCACTGTGGAGGAGCTACATATAATAGTGAAACAATTTGGAGAGGCAGCGCACCGCTTTTTGCAGGCAGGTGGAGATGGCGTGGAGATTCAGGCTGCACATGCACATGGACTACTCGGTGGTTTTCTCACACCGTTGTATAATAAAAGAACAGATGAGTACGGCGGAGATCTCGATGGTCGCCTTCGACTGACCTTGGAGGTAATTAGGGAAATTAGGAAAAAATGTGGAGATGATTTTCTGATTGATGTTCGTATATCAGGTGACGAGTACAGTGATGGAGGATTGACTCTGAGAGATATGATCTATGTCTCAAAACAGCTTGAGGCATCTGGTGTGAACTTTATTCATGTGTCAGGTGGAAATACCATAAAAAGAGGAAGTTCTATGCCAGCACCGGGAACTTCCCCCGCACCTCATGCTCATGCAGCAAAGACTATCAGAGAGCATATTCATATCCCCGTCTCCACTGTGGCGAGAATTAATGAGCCTTGGGTTGCAGAGGAGATCATTGCCAACGGGGAAGCGGATATCTGTATGATTGGGCGTCCCAATCTATGTGACAGTGAATTTGCCAATAAAGCGTATTCTGGAAGAACGGAGGATATTCGTCCATGTATCGGATGTGGGCGCTGTCTTACGGGAATTATGTTTGGGAAACCAATTTCGTGTACTGTTAATCCTTCTGTACAGTCAGATCAGATTGAAGAAGCAGAAGAGAAAAAGAAGATCTTGGTTATCGGCGGTGGCCCTGCTGGAATGGAAGCGGCATATGTAGCAAAGAAACGAGGACATACAGTAATTCTTTGTGAGAAGGAAGAAGAGCTTGGCGGTCTTTTGCGCTTGGCGGCGGTTCCGATTGGAAAACAGGAATTATGTAAAGTAATAAAATTTATGATTCGAAGGCTGGAGCAGGCAGGCGTCGAGATCCGCAAGGGCTGTGAAGTGACAGAAGCAATGTTGCAAGGGGAATTTAAGGACTTTGAAGTGATTGGCACATCTGGTGCCAGAGCGAAGAAAATAGAAGCATTTTGTTGTTTTAAGCAGACTATGACAGCAGATGATATTTTGTCAGGAAAAGGATTTCCGGGCAGAAAGATTGTTATATTGGGCGGTGGCTCCGTGGGATGCGAGACAGCCGATTATCTGGCTCCGCTTATTGATGATATGTTCCCGGCTAATCGAGATGTCACTATTCTTGAGATGACAAATACTCTGATGGCAGGAGAGGGCGGTGCGGCAAAGAGTGTGCTGACACAGCGTCTTATGAAGAAAGGTGTAAAAATTGAATTAAATAGCACTGTAACTAAGGTTGATAAGACGACCATCACATACTGCAAGGATGGAAAGGAATACTGTATTCAAGACGCAGATACGCTTGTCTTTGCTGTGGGGTATGAACCGATGCCTGTGGCAAAGAATATGGAGCATGTGCACCAGATTGGTGATTGTGATAAGGTTGGCAATCTAAAGGATTCGATAACTTCTGCCTATGCGCTGGCAAGCACATTGTAGTGGGAGCTGTAAGTTATTTTTAGCTTAAGAGAAAAAGAGGGTTATTGGCAGACAGAGAGATGGATTGAGATGTTTGCTTTGACTAATAAAAACATGAAGGAGGAAAGTTGTATGGGCAGCAAATTATTAGAACCGATTCAGGTGGGAAATATGACATTAAAAAATCGTATTATGTTCCCGCCATTGACGACTGGATATGAGGAGCGCGATGGATCCATTGGGGAGCGCAGTCTTAAGTTTTATGAAAGGCTTGCTAAGGGAGGAGTTTCCTACATAGTGATTGGTGATGTTGCGCCGGTGCGCACAGCATCTCCTACGCCCAAGCTTTATGATGATAGCCAGATCCCAGCGTTTCAGAAGCTTGCCGATGCAGTGCATGCTTATGGGAGCAAGCTTGCTCTTCAGATCTTTCACCCTGAGTATGATGTGCCGGGTGTGGGGCGGATGATTATGCAGGCGGGCATGGCGCGCAAAGCGGCCGCTGAAGCACAGGCAGCAGGAAATGAGGAAGAGTGTAAGACACAGACAGAGGCAGCAGAGAAGTTGACAAAGGATGCCTATGCAAAGCTCCATCATGATATGCAGTTTTTTGTCAGTGAGGCAAGTGTCGATCAGCTTATACAGATTAAGAAAAGTATCGCGGATTGTGCGGCAAAGGCAGCAAAGGCAGGTGTGGACGCGATTGAGGTTCACGGAGATCGCTTGATTGGCTCCTTGTGTTCCACCTTACTGAATCACCGTACAGATGAATATGGCGGTAGCTTTGAGAACCGGGTTCGATATGCACTTGAGATTGTAAAAGCAATAAAGGAGGCAGCTCCTTCCATGGCAGTCGAGTATAAACTTCCGGTTATTACTGTGAACAAGGATGGTTCTCTTCGCGGAAAAGGTGGTCTTCTGGAAGAAGAGGTCATTGCATTTGCAAAGCTTCTGGAGGAAGCAGGTGTGGATATGATTCAGGTCGCACAGGCAAATCATACTGGAAATATGGGGGATACCATTCCTCCTATGGGAGATCTGCCATATAATTGGACGCTTCCTGTTGCAAAGCATGTGAAGGAAGTGGTAAAAATTCCTATTGTGACAGTGGGCAGAGTGATCTCAGTGGAGGCAGGAGAGCAGATTCTTGAAAATGGTGAGGCAGATATGATTGGTTACGGTCGCTCTCTGTTGGCAGATCCTGATATTGCCGCAAAGCTTGAACGCGGTGAATGTATCCGCGAGTGTCTAAATTGTAATAAGGGCTGTGTGGATGCCATCCAGAATCGTCGTTATATTTCCTGTGTTCTTAATGCAGAAAATGGAGATGAAGCCACTATTTTTATTAAGCCTGCAGAAACAGTGAAGCAGGTTGCCATTGTGGGCGCTGGAATTGCGGGGCTTGAGACAGCCAGAGTTGCGGCAAAGAGAGGGCATAAAGTGACCATCTTTGAAAAAGCGGATAAGGTGGGAGGACAGATTCATCTGGCAGCGGTGCCGCCAAGAAAAAGTGAGATTCTTCGTTCTGTACAATATTATGAAAAAGTACTGCCAACTCTCAATGTAGATATAAAGCTTAACACAGAGCCTACCGCTGAGGAACTCAATACCTTTGACGTCGTGCTGATTGCGGTCGGCGCACATAATATGGAACTTCCTATGCAGGTTGAAAACAGCAAGGTACTTTCTGCGTGGGATATTTTGGAGGGAGCGGAGGCTTCCGGGACATGTGCAGTAGTAGGCGGTGGTCTGGTTGGAACTGAGACAGCAGAATATCTGGCAGAAAAAGGTCATTCTGTTATTATAATAGAGATGATGGATCAAATTGCAGCAGGAGAATCCTCTACAATTAAGCCATTGATCACAAAAGCATTTGAGGCACATAATGTGGTGCAGCATGTCAATACAAAAGTTATAACTATTAAGGATAATGTGATCCATGCCATTTCTACAAAAGATGATACAGAGATAGAGATTCATGCGGACACTATTGTCAATGCACTGGGATCGAAAAAGAATGTATATGATGTAAGTGGCATAACGAAGGAGGTTACTTATATTGGAGACTGTTCAGGAGAAAGAACAGCAGATATTGCTTCAGCAGTTAGAAGCGGATACCATGCAGCCAATGCAATATAAGTTTATTTCCGCGAGTGATGAGCAACAACTGTTTTGAGGTTCAAATACCCTGCCCCTTTTGGGTGCCATAAGCTAGATACTTCGTTGCTTGCAGCAGAGTTTTGATTAAAAAGACGGCAGAATAACTGGATGATGTAACGAATATCTTATAGTAAAATAGTTTCTGTGAGGTATTCTATGAATTTAGAAATGATTCAAGCAAAGCTTCAGGATATTGAGCAGATGCGTAGCATCTCTGCCGAAAATGAAAATACTATATCACAGTGGAAGGGAAGAAGTGGGACAGACCAACAAAGAGAACCCGTGTCTTCCCTTTCTTTTCGTTTTCTTCTCGCAGGAGTGATCTTCGCATTTTTAATCTATGCAGACAAACAAGAGCTTCCCAGAACCGAAGGATTGCTGACAAGGTTATACTATACAATAGCAGAGGATACCAAACTGGAAGAGATCGAGGATGTACAGAAGGTGTGGTCTACCATTATAGAAGTGATACAGCCATCAGAGAAAGATTCGAAGATGCCCCAAGATGGAACAGAGGATGGATGATATACTCAAAAATTCCGCAAGAACTTGCAACATCCCAAGAAGCAGAAAATTCGACCTTCCTTCGTAGACAATAAGGAGAGATTGATGAATATATTCAATTTTGAAAAATAGTACGTTAAAGAAGCAATGGAAATTGCCCTTGCAAATTATAATGATGAGCGGCAATATATAAAAAAATTGCCACAAGTGTGTGATATTCCTGACTTATACAGTTTTGTCGAAAATGGATAAAGACTGGGGCAGTTTCTCATGCAATCTGTTTATATGCTCATGATGAAGAACTTCAACAACAGTTTTCCGTTATGTCTTCGGTTTATGCTGTTTAGATGCTATCTGTCCGATGGAATTTATCTATCCGTTTTATTTAACGTTATATCAACATTACCAAGAAAGCCCTTTCTTTATGAATCGTGAGCCCGAAACACAAGAGGAGTTTGTAGTATCTTTAATGCAGGAAGGGGCACGTTACTTTGTGGCAAAGTAGAATGGAAAACTATGTGCGTTTGTAAAAATTTCGGTTCTCGGCGAAACGTTTGTTGCAATGGGCGGCACATATCATCATATCAGAGGTGCATACTGTCTGCCGGAATACAGGGGGAAGGGATTATATCAAAATTTACTGAACTTTACCATATCTGTATTGAAAAGAGAAGGTTATACCAAACTTGGAGTGGATTTTGCCTCCTTTAACTGTTTTCTATATAGTATTAACAAAACCAATGCTATCCCCATTGCAATGCTGTCTGCAATCGGAATTGCCCATGGTATACCATCTGCGCCAGCCACTGTATTCATAAAGAGCATAAACGGGATGTCCAGTCCACCCTTACGTAACAATGACAGAATCATTGGTCTTATTTTTTGCCCGGTAGCCTGAAAAATAGATATAATCATTGCTGTTACGGAAACTGCCGGACATGTGATACAGATAATTCTAAGAAAATGCTGCCCGTATGCAACGGTCTCTGTATCATCAATAAATCCTTTTATTACTGGAACAGCGCAGACAAATAGCAATATTGTCCCAACAAGAGCAACAGCCACACTGTATATAAATGAAGTTTTAATTACAGAACGCATACGCTTCCATTTGCTTGCAGCATAATTATAACCAATCAGCGGAAGTACTCCTTGTGTCATTCCGTTTGCAATGGCAAATGCAAGCATATCAATTTTCTTCGCGATTCCCATACCTGCTATTGCCTGATTGGAGTATGAGACAACTATCTTGTTAAGTACAGTATTTGAGAAAACTCCCATCAACATCATTAAAAAATTCGGAAAACCAACAAGCAGTATTTCTTTGGCGATCCCCTGCTGCAGGCAATAATTCTTTAGTGCAAATTTGATGATAGTCCGTTCTCTATTTTTGTGTAAAAGAAAGATAAAATATGTCATGGCAATCACATTAGAAAGCATAGTAGCAATGGCAGCTCCTGTCACACCAAGTTTTAGTGGAAAAATCAAAATAGGATCAAAAATAATATTCAAAATGCCACCTAAAGCCACACCAAAACTGGCTTCTTTGGAATACCCTTCTGCCCGAACAAGGTGTGCCAGACATGTATTCAATACAGTAGGTATTCCGCCAATCGTAATCGTCCATAATACATAGTTAGAGCAATAGCCATATGTATTCGCGTCTATACCAAGTAATGGGAAGATAACCGGGCGTATTAGATACATTATAACACCATAAATAAAGGAAACAGCGGCAGCACTCCATATGCTAAAAACAGCACTCTTTTTTGCTTTTTCCTGATCTCCTATCCCAAGACTTCGTGAAATCAGGCTGGAACCCCCTATTCCAAACAAATTTGCAATTCCCGTAAGCATAACAAAAGGAGGCATTATCAGTGTCGCCGCCGCAACCTGATTTGGATCATTCATCTGACCAATGAAAAAAGTATCTGCCATATTATAAATGACCGTTATGATTTGACTGATAACTGTGGGGATAATAAGTGTTATAACTGCCTTTGAAACGGGCATTTGTTCAAAAAGCTCCCTATTATCTGTTTTCATAACTAACATCCTCCTCTGCTTTCATCCGAACAGCAACACATTCGATAGCAAACCGATAACTGGTATCCTTATTGGTATCAGAAACAGAAAAACCGCCACTATTCTCATGTGCAAAAAATCCGTGCATAATACTTCTTAGCAAACGTTGATAATGAATTTGCAAATCTCCTTCTATACCATAATCAGAAATAACACGCAGAATTGGCTTTGCTATCTTTTCTGCCGCCGATTCCAATAATGGAATATTAAGTGTATGTACACCCATAATAATGCGATAAAGCTCTGTATGTTCTTTAGCAAATTGACGATAAGTATCAGCAAGAGAAAACAGTGCTTCATCTTGTAACTTATCTGTAATTGCTGCTTCTTCTAACTCAGTGAGCATATTGATGGCATAGATTCCAATCTCCACTAACAAATCATTCTGTCCTTGAATATGGTTATACAACGATGAAACCTGTACGTTTAATGAAGCTGCTAGATTGCGCATAGAAAAAGCAGACAGCCCCTTTTCCTCAATCTGACTTAATGCTGTAGTAATTATAATTTCTTTTGTCAGTCCTTTTTTTGCCATTTTCTCCTCCATACGAACAGTGTTCATAATAACTCTATTTTAAATGAACACTGTTCGTTTGTCAAGAGATTTTCTACGTCCATAAACCATCTACAAATATTTTCTCCATAAAATTGTATTGTTATTTTTGAGAAAAAGCCATATGGATAGAGGCTATATAATTTTGTCTTGATAATAATAAAAGCCTGCGCTATATGTATTAATTAGCCATCTTTATATTTGTAGTAGAAAGAATAATATGATCATTGACATTCAAAGATGCATGTGCTATATTATGACTACATGGATGGATTCCCGAGTGGCCAAAGGGGACAGACTGTAAATCTGCTGCAATATGCTTCGGTGGTTCAAATCCACCTCCATCCATTTCATAGAATTAAAAACTGTGAAGGAAAATAGTAGTCTTAGTGTAATTTACAGAGAGTCGTTGGTTGGTGAGAAACACAAAATCTTTACTAAGATGAATACATTCTGGAGTTTTGTACCGAAATAACAGTAGGCTACAACGTGTGATAATCGTTATTTTATCTAAAGGCAGATGTATCTGCGAAGTAAGGTGGTACCACGATAATAAGCTCGTCCTTTGTTGGATGAGCTTTTTTCTATGCACAGGGGTGAGTGGAAGAAGGAATTTTTTGCTCGAATGTTAAGGAGGTTATAATATGAGTGTTTATGAATTGTTAGAACAGAGAGGCTATGTATATCAATGTACGAATCTTGAAACAGTAAAAAAAGTATTGGATTCAGATACTCCAACCACATTTTATTTAGGGATCGATCCAACAGCGGATAGTCTTCACATTGGTCATTTTTTTGCACTTATGATGTTTCGATATCTGCAGGATGCAGGGCATAAAGGGATTCTTGTTATAGGTGGTGCCACCGCATTAATTGGTGATCCAAGTGGAAAGAGCGATATGAGAAAGATGCTCACAAAGGAACAAGTGCACCACAATCTTGAAGAGGTGAAAACTCTCGCCCGCCGCTTTGTGAGAACAGATGGGGATAATCCAGCTATTATATTGAATAATTCGGACTGGTTTCATGGATATGATTATGTTGATTTTATGAGAGATGTCGGTGTCCATTTTAATATTAATACAATGTTGGCGGCCGATGCATACGCAAACAGGCTGAAAGAGGGTGGATTGACATTTTTGGAGATGGGTTATATGCTAATGCAGGCATATGATTTTGAATTTTTAAATAAGAAATATGGTTGTAAGTTACAGATTGGCGGCAGCGATCAATGGGGGAATATTGTTGCTGGAACAGGTTTACACAGAAAATATAGTTTTTTGTCTGACAAGGGGAATATAGAAAATGAAATTTATGGCTTAACCTGTCCTCTGCTTCTCACAAGAGAGGGAAAGAAGATGGGAAAAACAGAATCTGGGACATTATGGGTTGCCAGAGATAAGACGACACCATTTGATTTTTATCAATATTTTTACAATGTTGATGATGCCGATGTGGAGATGTTACTCAAATTATTTACCAGAGTAGAGCTAGATGAAATCGATAGACTGTGTACAACAGATATTATCGCCGCAAAGAGATTGATGGCGTATGAAATAACAAAGCTGGTTCACGGAGAGAAAGAAGCAGATAATGTAATGGAGACAATCCAGTCACTTTTTGGCAAAACAAAGGATGATGGACAAAATGCACCAGAGAGTGATTATGAAATCGTGGAAGATGAAATTTCTGTTTTGGATTTATTTGTAAATTCGGGAATGGTGAACACAAAAAGTGAGATTAGAAGATTGATTTTACAAAATGGAGCTTCTATAGATGGAGTGAAGTGCAATTCACCTGATGATGTTGTGACTAGGACAGAAGGGAAAGATTTTGTTTTATTGCAAAAGGGAAAGAAAGTTTTTCTTAAAGTTCGATTTGCAAAATAATTTTTATAAGTGATTGATAAAAAGAATGTGCGTGAAAAAATGTATCGTTGGGGCCTTCATATAATTTCTGCTGACTTATGGCTATTATGGATAAGATATGGTATACTAATTTTGATAGTTATTGGGTTAAAAGGATAGAGAATAGGAGAATGGTCGATGAGTGAACAAGGGTATTCAGATGTAGTTGAACGTTTTTTAAAATATGTGCAGATTGATACGGAATCTGTGCCAGAGAAAGAACAGGTGCCAAGCAGTGAGAAGCAAAAGGATCTGGCGCGAGTGCTTGTAAAGGAATTAGAGGAGATGGGGGCATCCAAAGTGCGCATGGATGACCATGGCTATGTCTATGCAGAGATTCCTTCCACAATGAAAAGAAGAATTGCTGTACCTGTTCTGGGCTTTATTGCCCATATGGACACTTCTCCGGCTGTGTCAGGAAAAAATGTAAAGCCTCGCGTAATAAAAGAATATGATGGGGGCGACATTATTCTAAACAAAGAACAGAATATAGTACTTAGTCCCTCGGCATTTCCGAATCTCGCCGCCTATCAGGGCAAGGATCTGATAGTGACCGATGGAACGACGCTGTTGGGCGCAGATGACAAGGCAGGTGTGGCGGAGATTATGAGCATGGCAAAGCATTTGTTGTCTCACCCAGAAATAGAACACGGAACAATTATGTTGGGATTCACTCCTGATGAGGAAGTGGGAAGAGGAGCCGATTTCTTTGATGTGGAGGGATTTGGTGCAGAGTATGCATATACGGTAGATGGAGGGGCACTTGGTGAGCTTGAATACGAGACCTTTCATGCAGCGAGCGGGCACTTGGTGATTCATGGAAGAAGTGTCCATCCGGGAAGTGCAAAAAATCAGATGATCAATGCTGTCTTGGTTGGTATGGAATTTCAGAGTCTGCTGCCTGCTTTTCAGAATCCCGCTTATACAGAAGGATATGAAGGATTTTATCACCTCGATTCTATGCATGGCTCCGTGGATACAGCAGAGCTTACTTATATTATTCGCGATCATGACATGCAGAAATTTGAGGAGAAAAAAGCGTTTTTTGGCAAGGCTGCTGATTTTATTAATGAGAAATATGGAAATGGCACGGTCCATGTGACAGTAAAGGATAGCTATTATAATATGAAAGAAAAGATCCTTCCTCACATGCACTTAATTGAAAATGCTAAGCTTGCGATGAAGGCACTTGACATTACACCTATTATCAGCCCGGTGAGAGGGGGAACAGATGGATGCCGTCTTTCCTATATGGGACTTCCCTGTCCCAATCTTGGCACAGGAGGAATGAATGGTCACGGAAGATATGAGTGTGCTTGTGTACAATCCATGGAACAGACAGTACTCCTGATCCTTAAAATCATTGCTATATATTCTGGCGAGGAAGTGTAAAGCGGAAAATATGTCACTTGATCAGTGGGAACAGACATCCTGAATTTTAATAAATATATCATTGATTGAATTTAATAAAATATAGTTATATTATAAAATTCAACAGTGATTGAAATAAAGAAGAGGTGGGAAGCAGGATGAAATTAAGAGATATAAGCAATGGACCAGAATGGATCATATGGATCGTATTTATAATATTTGCGATAGTGACAATTGTCTTGTTGACTGGGAGAGGTGCAAATTTCATTGCAGGCTATAACACATCCAGCGAGGAAGAAAAAAATAAATACGATACAAAGAAGCTTTGTAGAGTTGTTGGATTAGGGATGTTGGTTCTCACTGTTTTCATTTTTATTATGCTGATCGGACAGGATATACTTCCAGCGGTGACGGCAAATATATTTGCAGGAGTTACAGCGCTTGACTGTGTGATTATAATGATCTTGTCAAATACTATATGTAAAAAATAGGTTTATTAGATATTCCAGCGGCAGAATGAATTGTAAATTTTGTAAATCTTGAAATAAGAATAGTCTTGGTGTATAATAGCTTGGAAAGAATATATATTGAAAATTATGGAGGTGATAAGGTGAACGATCTGAAGATACTAGGAACTCTATACAAAAATAATCCAATAATGATACTTACGACACTAGCAGGAGCGGTAGTTGGTGCCATAGCAGGCGTACTTGCTTACTATAATGGTTGGCTTGGATAAAAAGGATCACAGAATTGGATAAGGTTCCATAACAAAGTAGTATGGAATGATAAAGACAATTGTTTATAAAAATGTCTGGTACCTGTGCGCTGCCAAGTACAAGGCTACCTATATAAAAGCAGCGCAGAAATGAGGAATGATATGGGATTTATCAATGAACTGGTGACATATGCGATTGTTGCAGTAGGAATTGGCGCGCTGGCGGTTGGCGGAATTTTCTTTGGAAAGTTTCTTCGCACAAAATACGATGCAAGAGAGAAAAAGGCTGAATAATATTACGCTTCTAGGAGGACTATTGTGAAAAAATACGGTTTGAACCAGATAAGAAGGATGTATCTGGAGTTTTTTGAGAGCAAAGACCATTTAAGACTGAACAGCTTTTCCTTGGTGCCGCACAATGATAAAAGTCTGTTACTTATTAATTCTGGTATGGCACCGATGAAGCCATATTTTACGGGGCAGGAAATCCCGCCAAGAAGAAGAGTGACGACCTGTCAGAAGTGTATCCGCACAGGAGATATAGAAAATGTAGGTAAGACAGCAAGACATCTTACCTTTTTTGAGATGCTTGGAAATTTTTCTTTTGGAGATTATTTTAAGCATGAGGCGATTGCATGGTCGTGGGAGTTTTTGACTCAGGTGATTGGGCTTGAGCCGGAGAGGCTCTATCCGTCCATATATTGTGAGGACGAGGAAGCCTTTGAGATATGGACAAAAGAGGTCGGTGTTCCAGCAGAGAAGATTACAAGATTTTATCGAGATGAAAATGGAGAGTGTGATAATTTCTGGGAGCATGGTGCAGGACCTTGTGGACCTTGCTCTGAGATCTATTATGACAGAGGTATCGCATATGGTTGTGGCAAGCCAGATTGTAAGGTGGGCTGTGACTGTGACCGCTTTATGGAAGTGTGGAATAATGTATTTACTCAATTTGAGAGTGACGGAAGTGGACATTATGAGGAGTTAAAACAGAAGAATATCGATACTGGCATGGGATTAGAGCGTCTAGCCGTGGTTATTCAGGATGTAGAGTCCGTCTTTGATATTGATACCATGAAGGCTATCCGTGATAAAATATGTGAGTTGTCCGGGACTGTCTACGAGGCAGATCCAAAGAAGGATGTATCCATTCGTCTTATTACAGATCATATTCGTTCTGTCACATTTATGACTTCAGATGGAATTATCCCATCCAATGAGGGGAGAGGTTATGTGCTTCGCCGTCTGTTGCGAAGGGCTGCTCGTCATGGCAGGCTGCTTGGGATAAAAGGATTGTTTCTTGCTGAGCTGTGTAGAACCGTAATACAGGAATCAAAGGATGGGTATCCTGAGCTTGCAGAAAAAGAAGAATATATTTTAAAAGTGCTGACGACGGAGGAAGAGAAGTTTAATAAAACCATCGATCAGGGACTTTCCATTCTTGCAGAGCTTCAGGAGACATGTGAGAAGAATGGCAGTAAGATATTATCAGGCGAGGACGCGTTCCGACTGTATGACACATATGGTTTTCCGGTCGATCTGACAAAAGAGATATTGGAGGAAAAGGGAATCTGTGTGGATGAGAAGGGCTTCCAGTCAGCGATGGAAGAGCAGAGAAAGAAAGCGCGCTCTGCACGTGAAACCACTAATTATATGGGAGCAGATGTCACAGTGTACGAGTCAATTGACCCGTCTGTCACATCAGAATTTGTCGGTTATCATAGATTAAAATGTAGCTCTGAGATCACAGTATTGACAACGGAGGAGGAGCTTGTTGAGGCGATCTCGGACGGACAGAGAGCGACGATCTTTGTAAAGGAAACACCATTCTACGCAACCAGCGGAGGACAGGCAGCAGATCAAGGTGTAATCTGTACTGACAGCGCAGAATTTGTGGTTGAGGATACCATAAAGCTTCTTGGTGGCAAGATTGGTCATGTCGGTGTTGTGACAAAAGGTATGTTTAAGGTGTCTGACAAGGTTGAGCTTTCTGTGGATGAGACACGAAGAAATAAGACTGCGAAGAATCACAGCGCGACACATTTGCTTCAAAAAGCACTTCGCGCGGTGCTTGGCACCCATGTGGAACAGCATGGTTCCTATGTGAGCAGCGACAGGCTTCGCTTTGACTTTTCTCACTTTTCTGCTATGACAAGTGAAGAGTTGAAAAAGGTGGAGGAGATTGTCAATGCACAGATCGCTGCTGGATTATCTGTCGCGACAGATGTGATGGATATCGAGGAGGCCAAAAAGACAGGCGCTATGGCGCTGTTTGGTGAAAAATATGGCTCGCGTGTTCGCGTGGTGCGGATGGGAGATTTCTCCACGGAATTATGTGGCGGCACTCATGTGGGTAATACGGCGAATATCACAGCCTTTAAGATACTATCAGAAACTGGAATTGCTGCGGGCGTCAGAAGAATAGAAGCGCTCACAGGAGAGGGTGTTTTTGCTTATTATAACAAGCTGGAGGAGGAATTAAATGAAGCCTCAAAGCTTCTTAAGACAGAGCCGACGCGCTTACATGTTAAGATTGAGGCACTGCTTGCCGAATTGAAGGAGGCAAACAGTGAGAATGAGAAGCTAAAGGCACGTCTGGCTAACGACTCTCTCGGTGATGTTATGGATCAGATGACAGAGGTAAAGGGTGTGAAGCTTCTGGCTGCGGAGGTTCCTAATGTTGATGTAAATGGTCTTCGAAATCTCGGCGATCAGCTTAAGGAAAAGCTTGGCGAAGGTGTGATTATGCTTGCATCCGCACAGGAAGACGATAAAGTGAATCTTATCGTTATGGCGACAGAAGGCGCTATGGCAAAGGGCGCTCATGCTGGAAATCTGGTGAAAAAGCTCTCTGCTCTTGTGGGCGGTGGCGGTGGCGGTCGGCCGAATATGGCACAGGCAGGAGGAAAGAACCCGTCTGGCATAAAAGAGGCAGTGAAACAGGCAGCTACTTGTCTGGCTGAACAGATAAAAGAGAATTAAGTATCTTGATATCATATATGAGAACGTTCATTTATTACTGTAAAGTTAAATTTTTATAAAATATGTGTTGACGAATACAAATTTTATGCTATAATATTTTTAGTGCAAGAAAAATACCCAAACAGTTGTATTATTTGGCACAATACACAACTGGAGGGAGGGTAGGTGTGATACTATGTCAAATGTAATCGTAAAAGATAATGAAACGTTGGATAGTGCCCTGCGCAGATTTAAACGAAACTGTGCGAAAGCTGGTATTCAGCAAGAGATCCGCAAGAGAGAGCATTATGAAAAGCCTAGTGTAAGACGTAAGAAAAAGTCTGAGGCTGCAAGAAAGCGTAAGTTTAACTAATTTGCAGATCAATAGAATTCTATCTGTAGGATGGGAGTTTGAGCTGTAGTCAAAGCGGTTTGTAGAGTAGTCTCTGCAAGCCGCTTTTGAGTTTTAGGCGTACAGGCACAAGAGATACAACAAGTGCTCTGGAGAGAATCATTTGCCTAGAGGAATGAAACCGACGCAATATTCTTGCGTTAAGTATAAAGGAGGTAAAGTGTGAGCGTTTTAAATAATAAGACAAAGCTTTTAAAAGCAGTCGGAGATTTGAGAGAAGCCGATTACTCAAAAGAGCCAGCACTGTCTGATATTTATAAGAGACTTTCAAATGGCAGACAGGAGCTTGCGGAGGTTATGAATAAGAATATCAGGGCGGTTATGCAGATAAGCTCGCTTGATCTGACACTGCAGCATGAGACAGAGAAGATTCTTGATATCTCCCGCAAGGTTTCTGACGCGACAGATGTAATTTTTGGCGGAGGCGCCACAGGAAAATCAAATAATCCATTGGAAGAGTTGACCAACACCATTATACATGCATCGGAGGAGACAGAAGAGGTATATAAGAAAATAGAGGCCGGTCAAGCAGAATTAACTATGATTAAGGAACTGTCCGGCAAGACAATAGAAGTATCCCGCGCTATGCAGAGGGATATGGAGGAGCTTTTTGATGTGATCACTCGCATGAATGATGTGATTAGCGGAATCAATTCTATCTCACTTCAGACAAATCTGCTTGCCTTAAATGCTTCCATAGAAGCAGCCAGAGCCGGGGAGGCAGGAAAAGGCTTTGCCGTTGTTGCGGAGGAGATTCGTTCTCTGGCGGAGGAGACACAAAAGCTGACAAACAGCATGGGGGAATTTGTTGGCGGAATAAAGAACGCTTCACAAAAAAGCAGCGGAAGTGCTGCCAGCACCATAGAAGCACTGGATTCCATGACAGAGAAAATTGGCTATGTCTGGGGCATTAACAATGAAAATCAGCAGAGCGTGTCGAAGGTGAATGAATCCATCAGCTCTCTGGCAGCAGTGAGTGAGGAGATCAGCAGCACGATGGCAGAGATGGAGCATCAATTAAAAGAGAGCACCACCTTTATGCATGATGTCGGAAACGAGCTGAAAAAGGCGACCACGCCTGTAGTAGATATAGAAAAAATGCTGGATGATGTAGTAAAGCAGCTTGGAGTTATGGCAAATGACGCATTCTATCATATGACAAATGCAGAATTTGCCAAGTATGTCAGCAATGCAATTTCTGCACATAAAGCGTGGGTGACAAATCTAAATCGGATGGTGTCACAAAAAGAGATTATTCCTCTTCAGCTTAATGCATCGAAGTGTGGATTTGGACATTTCTACTATGCCATGACACCGAAGATGCCAGAGATCCGCGCACTGTGGGAGGCTCTTGGAGAGAAACATAAAAAGCTTCATGCATTTGGATCTGATGCCATACAGGCACTCTATGAGGAGGATTATGTCAGAGCTGAACAGATAGGAAGGGAAGCAGAAGAATACTCGAAGGAATTAATATCTGATATGGAGAAGATTCTGACTTTATTAAATTAAAAACATATTGTGATAGATTATGACCATCTGTTTGGCGGGTGGTGATAATTGTTTTGTATTGTAAGGTATCGTTTCTGGTTATTTGATATCTTATTTGTTGTATTGTATTTTTTGGAGTAAGATCCGCCCGGCGAATTGCCTGTGGTCCTCCGTCACCCCGCTCTCGCTTAGTGAAAAACGCAGCGGACGGTAAGCTCGAAACTACCTCGCTAACCGCCGGCGTTTTTCAATAGGTTCCTTGAGAACCACAGGCAATTCGCCGGGCTATTTTTATCTGCAAGATAAAACACGCTAACTCCCATCTGTTTGCTATATCTGCCTGCTTTAGCAGGCATACAAATCAGGATGTGAAATTCTTATTTCAACCAACAAAATGTCTTTTGATAACCATATTTGTGTAAATATACATTGTGGGTCAAGTTGAGTGCTTATAGCGAAATTTTTGACATTCATGACAGTCACCATATGATTGTAAGTAGTTATTTGATTCATTGTTTGTAGAAATAAAAATAGACATAGAACTGCGAATATATGAAAAATCACAGCATATCTAAAATATTCAATAAAGTAGTGTAGCCAGTCTGCTATTTTCCTCAAGGAACCTATTGAAAAACGTCGGTACTAGTGTGAAATAAAATTTCA
>CAJUOO010000034.1 GCA_910588535.1 uncultured Lachnospiraceae bacterium
TCATAATGCCCCTTCTCTCTTTCATTCGGATCCAAGTCTATTGTATGTAGTACTTTTTGCTTGTGAAGGATGTGGCGGAGGCACTTTGTTTCCTTCCATATTAATCAAAGCAATGACGTATAATATCAAGAATCACTTCCTGCTCTTCCTCACTCATCTTTATATCAGATGGCAGACACAACCCTCTGGCAAAGATATCTGCACTGACATCTCCCTCCACACTTACAAACGGACACATTTGATAAATTGTCTGCATATGCATTGGCTTCCAGATCGGTCGTCCCTCTGCATGATGTTCCATCAATACTTCCAGTATTTCTGTCGGGCAGGTTTTTCCATGCTCCCCAAGATACAGCGCTTGTTCCTCTGATCGCACCTGTCTACACATGGCTGCCTTGTCAATCAACAAACAGCTAAGCCAATAATTCGACTCTCCCTCACCAATGGGATTCAACGTTACTGGAAGATCTCTAAGCCCTTCTTCATATTTTTTATAAATCTGTTTTTTCCTTGCAATATGCTCTTCTATATGAAGAAAGTTTCCTCTTGCTATCCCTGCAATCACATTGCTCATCCGATAGTTGTATCCCAACTCCCTATGTTGATACCAAGGAGCAGCCTCTCTTGCCTGTGTGGACCATTTTCTGACACACTGTGCATCCTGCCAAGAATCTGTTAAAAACAAGCCTCCAGAAGAACCTGTGACAATCTTATTTCCATTGAGAGAAACCACATGATATGTACCGAAAGAACCACATCGACGGGAACCTATAGAAGCCCCTAACGCCTCTGCCGCATCTTCCACAAGCCATGCATGATGCTCCTCACAGATCGCTAAAATCTCCTCCATCTTTGCAGGAGCACCATACAGATGAGATAACACCACTATTCGCACTTCTGGAAATTGCTCAAAGGCCCTTTGTAGTGCCTGTGGACTCATATTCCAAGAATCACGCTCTGTATCAATAAAAACAGGGCAGCCTCCCTCATAGATCACAGGATTGACTGTGGCGGCAAATGTCAAATCTGAGCAGAATACATGCTGTCCTCTCAGTGCACCACCCGTCATACTTCCCGGATGGCTTCTTTCTCCTGCCAGTTTCATACACAAATGAAGAGCCGCTGTTCCAGAGGACAATGCCACGGCATACTTCACTCCCACATACTCTGCTGCCATCGCTTCCAGCTTGTCGATATTCTCCCCAACCGTAGAAACCCAGTTTGAGCGAAATGCCTCTTCTACAAATGTCATCTCTTCTTCGTGCATGGTAGGAGAAGAAAGCCACACCTTCTTATCCAATGCTTTGATATAAGTATCTTTCTGAAACATACCCTTCTCTTTTCTATACTTATTTTTTATAACTATCTTTTCAAATAATATTCTTCCTATTGTTTTCCTGTAAACATAGAAGCAAAGCCTTTCATCATTATCAAGACAATCCACCTTACCAGCAGACCTATTCGGCTAACTATCATAATAACTCCCAGTACAACTGCCATTTGGCTTCTTTGGAAACCCGAAGGCTCCCCGGTGGTACTGTACCTGCAAAGCCTGAAATCACCTGACAAAATCAGCTCTGTAAAGCTCCATTCTCAAAAAGTATACTTTATGAGAACAATCAAGACTTTGTGCACTTTGTACAAAAAATAAGGAAAAAAAGACTTGCAAAACCTGTGAAATATGGTAAAATAGCACATAGAAAAACCACTCCGAAAAAGTATACTTTTTCGGAGTGGTTTCTTACTTCATGTATTTCCATTCAATCTGTTTACAAAGAACAAGCTGCTAACAACAAAAGTCACACTTCTTGCTTCTATCAGCCTTCTTTTCTTGCCTTTTACAATCATTTTACAAAAACATCAGCACTTTAAGCGATCTTTTCAGGCTTTCAATCTTTCTTAACAGGAACCCATAGTTCACAAAACAAACCATTTTCGCCATGTTCATAATATACTTCATAATCTGTATCATCTGTCTGCGTATAACCTGTCTGTGGAACAAATTCTTTAAAAAACTTATCCCACACTTCACCCAGACAATTGCCATCAGATCCAAAACATTTAAACACAGCATAATCTGTAGATTCTGTCTCCCATATAGAATAACCATTACTGCTATACTGCTCTAATTTTGTAATATCAGTATTATCATCTATCATAATACCAATTCCATAATCAAAATGAGTCTCGTTATCTTTCACCGGCCTACACAAACCATATAAATCTCTTTTTCCTTCCCTGCGAAGCAATTTCATCGCTTTGATAAGATCTTTTTCAGAAGCTTCTGTCCAAAAATCAGGAATACTATGGTCGCTGTCATCGTTAATGATCTCATTGGGGAAAGCTTTTACCACTGCAAGAAATTGCTGACTTTCTCTGTGTTCAATTCTGTAATCCATAATACTACCACCTTCCAAAATAATTTTTATTACAAGTGGATTAAATAGATGAAGCTTTGTTCCTTTTTGCTTTGCCTGTTTTGGATTTGAGCCATGAAAACGTGTAAAAGCTTTAGAAAAACTCTCTGGAGATTCATAGCCGTACTTGTATGCCACTTCAATCACTGATATATCTGTTGTCTGTAATTCTTGAGCTGCCAGTGTAAGACGCCGTTTTCTAATGTATTCATTCGCTGTCATTCCCACGATAAAACTAAATGTCCGATGAAAATTATAGCTTGACATATGCACACTATTTGCTACATCGATATAATTAATATCTTCACAAATATGTTCTTCCATATAGCAAATTGCCTGTTGTATAAATTGTATCGACATTCTATTCAATCCTCCTTGCATAAACAAATTATAACTGATTATACTTAGAAAGTCCTATTCCTGTTTGCACTAATTTGTCCTAAAAATTCATAGATATCCTCTATATCAATAAAAATTTAACAACCATTTATTGTATATCTCTGTCTTATATAAATTCTTTTATTACTCAACAAATACCTTTCTTTTGTCTTACTAAGTTTCTAAAACTATCTATCAATTCAATACAAACAGAGATACCACGTGTTTTGCCTAACTGATAAAAACAGTCCGGTAACTTGCCTGTGGTGCTCAAGGAACCTTTTGAAAAACGCCGGCAGTTAGCGAGGTAGTTTCGAGCTTATTATCTGCTGCGTTTTTCACTAAGCGGGAGCGGAGTGACGGAGGATCACAGACAACTCGCCGGACAGATCTTTTCAAAAAATGATACAACAAATTTCTAACAACGGATAAGTTAAAAAAGTACAAAAAACCATGGTTTCGCACAAAAAAGGACTGTTCCTCTTTATCAAGGAATAGCCCTCCATATTTCTGTTTATATAATTTCCCTCAAAGCCTGCTCGATGGCATCATATCGCTCCCTGTTAAGCTGCTCAATCAGACACTGATATGGATCGACAGAATTGCTGAGCACCATTTTCACAATACTTGGACTAAAGCCACTGACAAGTGATACACCAAGCCCATTCTCTCTCACTGGAATCGTACCTGTTCTTGAACAGATATTCCAGAATACCAACCTTGGAAGAACATATCCCTCCGCCGCATACCGATCCTTTAATATCTCAAACAATCGTTTTGTCGGCCTATTAACAGAGCCTCCACTTCTGCACACTGTACAGGAATCAAATTCCATATCAGAAAGAATCAAAATATTCTGTGGAAGCTCCTCCTGTTTCATTCGATTTTGAAGTGCTGTCCTAAGAATCAGCTCAAAAACTGCCTCTATATTTGTGTTCGCCACCTCATTATGACGAAAAGCAATTTCAAGCTTTTCTCTCAAGGAATGTACCCTGCTCAGATCGACAAGCTTTGGTGTTAAACTAAAAGTAATATAATTATCCTTAAACTGCCCTGAACATCTCTCCGCAAAATAAATTGCCAGCGCATTTGCCACCTCAATGCAGCGAACAGATGTACCACCCACAGATGCTGTCATACTACCTGAACCATCCGCCACACATATCGTATTCCCTGCGCCATTTACCATGTCCGGCAAAGCTTTCCAAAGTCCTTCAAGAGCTGCATCCTCGCCATTTCTCCACTTTGTCGCTATACAATATTGATGAACAATATCATGCGGGAAAAGCACACTGGCATGGATTTTCTCCTCCTGTGTCTCAAGCTTAGCAAGAAATTCCTCCCTGCGCACCTTATCATGTCTCAAAAATGCTTTTCTATATTTTAAATTTGCCGATGATGGTACAGCAGAGTAATCAATCTGAGACCAATCTCCTCTGCTTATTAACACCTCCACAACTTTTAGATGCTCGCGAAGCTTGGAGAGCATCTGCCTGTATTCACAATCAGTAAGTGAAAGCTTTTCCGCCAATCTATGCGCAAGCCTTCTTGTCTCCTTCGAGGAAGCATTAATACTTGGCATCCATTTGGCAAGCAAAGAGATGGGCTGCTTCTCTATATAAAAATTCCAATCTGCCTCAAGCTGGGTCTTTATAATCTGTACCACATCATCTGCAAGAGACGTATCCAAAAGACAGAACATACTGTCCCATCTATTGTATTCTGGAATCCATTCTAACAATGCCCTTACAAGCTTTGGCTGAGTCTCTCCCAGATACCTTAATCCTATCCGAAACAGCCTTCTCTCGCCAAGACCACCACGCACATCGCCTGCAAAAAACAACCACTTTACAGCCAACAGTCTGTCCTCATAAAATGCATCAGAAAACTTATGAATAATCTCCTGCTCGCTCTGGTTTCTCAAGGAAGATACCTGAAAATTTATATCAACCAACTTACTTCCAGCCGTCTTATAACCGACAGCACCATTTTCTGTCACACTGACATTCCATGAATGATCAAGCGTTGCTTTTAAATTGTCCATAAAGCCCATTGGTATCCCCCTCTTCTCTATCTTTATCTGATTTCTATCTTTTTGACAAGGCAGCATATACTAAGACTGGACAATCTTACCCTAAATTGGTTGCTGTTGCTGCCTTTATGAAGAGTGAATGGACTCGAACCATCAACAACTGGCGCCATATGCATAATTGGTTGCTGTTTAAGATTTATACAAACCTCAATTTTTCAGTGCTCTACCTGTTGAGCTACACTCTTCAAAATTATAAACTTCGCTGCAGACAATAGAACATCAAGCTTGCAGCGCCCCAAAGCGGGGTATTTCATCCTCACGGCAATCATATGATTCATTGCTCGTGAGAATTAATCTCCATAATGATAGAGATGAACACGCATCCGTGTGTTTCTAAATGAAATTATAACACAAAATTTTCCATTTGAATATAACAATTTCTTTACAATATTCTGAACAATTACTTATATTCTATCTATCTGTCAGTATAATATAAGGACAAAACTATTTTATAACTTCTATCCTTTTATTTCTCATATATAGATACGCTCCCAAGCAAATGCATACCGAGAGCACAGATCCGGCTGGGGAGGCAAGTCCCATAGGAAAAAGTGTGTCTACAAAATATTTTGAGGCAAGATAAGCAAAAGGAATACGAACACAAAGTATGGAAAGGGAATTGTGAACAAATGAAATACTCGACCAACCATATGCACAGAAATATCCGCTAAAACAAAAATGTATCCCCGCAAAAATAGTATCCCACACATATCCGCGCATATACTGGCTTCCCAGCAGCACAACTGTGTCATTGTCCGCAAACACCCCAATAAAAGTCTCCGCGCCAAGCTGCATCAAAATACTTACCACTATTCCCCAAAGCACCGCTGTGACAGAGGCATAGCGCAGAGTGAGACGTGCGCGATTGTGCTTTCCTGCTCCAATATTTTGCGCCGATAATGTGGACACCGTCTGCAGCATGGAAGACGGTACAAGAAATAAAATGCCAATAATCTTCTCCACAATTCCCACCGCAGCAGCATCATTCAATCCCCTCTTATTTGCAATAATAGTGATAACGATAAAAGCGATCTGAATAAAACCATCTTGAAGTGCGACAGGAATCCCGATTTTTAATAATCCTGACATCACTTTTCTTTGAGGCTTAAGACATTTTGCCGTCAATGTTATCCCTGTTTTTCGTTTTGCTATCACCAAAAATGACACTATCACACTGATTGTCTGAGCTAGCGTCGTTCCCAGAGCTGCCCCAGCAGCGCCAAGCCCCATAACACCGATAAAAAGATAGTCAAGAGCTATGTTAGCCGCACAGGCGACCGCTATAAAATACATAGGGCTTTTGGAATCTCCCATGCTTCGAAAAATAGAACTGATTATATTGTAGGCAGTGATAAACGGAATTCCAAGAAAGCATATAGTAAGATAGGAAACCGTTCCTGCTACAGCTTCAGATGGTGTGGCTATTACCGTTACAATCTGCTTGACAAATACAAGCAATAAAGACAACAATACAAGAGACAGTACCATAAACAATGTCATGGTATTTCCCACCGCATTGGATGCCTCCTCCCATTTCCCTGCACCGACCGCCTGTCCAATCAGCACAGTTGCCCCCATCGCCAGCCCTATAATTATCACCGTCAGCATATGCATCACCTGACTGCCCACGGAAACTGCCGTTGTGCTCTCCACACCACAAAACTGCCCAATAATAAATAGATCTGCCATGCCGTACAAAGTCTGTAAAAAATACGACAATATATATGGCAGTGAAAAATACAAAACTGCTCTTCCTACACTGCCTGTTGTCAAATTTCTTTTCATATCTCTTCCTTTTTATCGGTCACATGAATAGAACGTAGAGCATTTTTTATATATGCCTTTATCTCTTCTAACTCCTCCTTTGTAGAAACTGCATAACCATATCTTGCTCTTTCATAGATCGACCGAATATCATCTGTGTTTTGCCCTTCCTTTCCTAAGCCTCCCTGTATACTATCAAGCAACTCCTTTGGCGTAAGTGCAGCGGGCACTGTCTCCTTCTTTTTATAATATTTTTTTACATAACGGCGATATTCTCTGCGAATTTTATAATTAAATGAATCTTCCTTCTCTCCTGTCCTGTGAAAAAACTGTCTCTTGGGAAGTCGAACAATCTCGCCCACCAAAAACTCCTTCTCATCTGCATTTTCCCTGCGGCCCGCATAATATCCCTTATACATGCGATACAATAGATATGTCACTCCGCCGATCACGGCAGCAGCCACAACTATCACCACCGCAATCTCCAAAAAACCTTCAAGCGCCGTCCAAACGGTACCATTTGTTCTATTTTTCTTTAACCCCTTTAGGCTTTCAAGGATATCTGCACGAATCCCATTATCTCTATCTATTGTATCACCCTCCGGCGGATGAATAAAAGAAAGCAACCATATCACAAACTCCGCTAAAAAACCCAAAACCGGCAAAAGCAAAACCTCCAGATGCAGCATAGGTACTAAAAACATTCCCATCACAATCATAAGCAACAAAAGAATGACCATAATACGATTGACAATCACCATCTGCCCTGCAGGAAAATTTGCCACCTCCCGGTGCATCTTAATATAACATATCGTATTTGACAGAGATTCGTATGTAAGATTTAAAATAATAAAGATAGATACTTCCCAATAGATATAACTTGCACATACAGTATATCCCATCGCCAGCGCTACAATATAGCAGATCAACAGAAGACTAACCAGTTTAATGGAAGGGCTTTCTTTTATGCTCCCCACTTCCATAGTGCGTATTTGAAGGGAAATAATTGCTATCATTATTGTGCAAAATCCAATAATGGTCTTCTGACCAAAATCTTGTCCTACAAATACAATGGCGAAAAAAACTGGCAGATGAAATATAAGGCATAGAAAAAAAAGCTTCACAAACCTTCTCACAAGTGCCAGATAGAAAATAGGCAGAGCAAGCAACAACATATACCTATAAAATGTTGTCTGCTCTGTCCCATAAAACAAATTAATACCCAAACAGGCTGCTGCATGAAATATAAGAAATTGCTGCGCCAGCGCACAAACAGAAGCTGCCCTCTCACTCACCCTCAAAGAAACTCTACGCTCTTTCATACAAACTCCCATCCGCCTGCCTTAGCAGACATATTCTACTTTTATTTTACCTTCATGCGGAAAAAATACAATACTTCTGGGACGAACAGCAATAATATGGGACAAATAGAAAGGACAAACGCTTATGTTTTAAAGACTGCCTGTAGTCAAACTCCGCAGCAAGCTGATAAGCTTCCAACTTGCCATACAGCAAAGTTTTGTGATATCCGACTCTCGGCAGTCTCCAATATACCCAAGCCAACCCCTAACTGATTATAAACAGTCACTTGATTTATTGTTCATTAGAATCGAGAGGAATACTAGGAATTTCGCTGTAATACTACGCCAACGCGCCACTAAATATAAAGTAATAGCCAAGCACAATAATTCCAAGTGCGATACGATACCAGCCAAATACTTTAAAATCATGCTTTTTAATATAATCCATCAAAAATCGTATCACCAAAACCGATACCAGAAATGCTGTCACCATGCCCACAAGCAGCACGGCAAGCTCTGTCGGCGTAAAATCAAAACCAAATTTTATCAGTTTCAGAAGGCTTGCGCCAAACATAACAGGTATCGCCAAAAAGAAAGTAAATTCTGCTGCCACCGTGCGGGATACACCAATTAACAGCGCGCCCAAAATCGTTGCCCCCGACCGCGAAGTACCCGGAAAAATTGCAGCAATAAGCTGAAACAAGCCAATAACCAGAGCTGTCTGATAGCCAAGCTGCGAAAGCTGCTTTACCCTCACCCTCTTTCCTCTGTTTATATTCTCAATCCAGATAAATGCCACACCAAATACTATCAACGCCAAAGCTACCGCCACATAATGGTATAAATATTTCTCGCACACCTCATCCAGCCCCAGAACAACAAAGATAATAGCTGGAATACATGCCACCACAATCTTAAACCACATATTCATTATATTCTTATCCACGCAAGACAAAAGACCAGATGATGTATATCCCCTTCCTCTCTTTGTGGTAAATGGAAAGATCTTTCCCCAGAACAATACCACTACGGCGAGAATAGCACCCAGCTGGATCACCACCTCAAACATGGAGAAAAATCCCTCTGACAAACCCTCAAATGAGACAAAATTCTCCAGTAAAATCATATGTCCTGTGCTGCTGATCGGAAGCCACTCTGTGATCCCCTCCACAATACCAAAAAGAATTGCCTTCAATATCTCTAAAAAATCCATAATCTCTCCCTTCTTTGTATAAAAATAAAACCCTATCTGCATATTTTACCAGACATGGGGAGAATAGGAAAGTAGTTTTTTTCTTAATCTTTTACAAAATAGGCAAAAATGTGGTATACTTTCTGTGGATCGATCACATTACCTTCCATCCGCGTGCTTTAGCAATAACTTAAGAATAACTTTTAGTAAAATTTATACTTTATTTATTGTATCATTTTCTGGGAAGATCCGTCCAGCGAATTGTCTGTGGTTCTCCGTCACCCCGCTCCCGCTTAGTGAAAAACGCAGCGGACGCTAAGCTCGAAATTACCTCGCTAAGCGCCGGCGTTTTTCAATAGGTTCCTTGAGAACCACAGGCAGTTCGCCGGGCTGTTTTTTCAGTTAGGAAAACACGTTTTCATTCTACTTGTATAGGATAAATAAATCATTTTATTGTCTTTATTAAAAGAATTTAACACTCTATAAATACAAGCAAAATTATAATAAATATAAAGTTGTAAGTATATAATGGATCACCGTTTACCTGAAATGTTCAGCAAAACAGTATAGCCCGTCTGCTATTTTCCTCAAGGAACCTATTGAAAAACGTCAGTACTTAGCGAGGTTTTTCACGAGCTTAGTATCTGTTACGTTTTTCACTAAGCGGGAGCGGGGTGACGGAGGAAAATAGCAGACGGGCTATACGGACCGTTTCCGAAAACGGTAAAAGAAATTATACCATCTCATTTAATAAAAAGGAGTTTAATATGGAATCATTATCTCACACACTTGGTCCTGTTTTTAATAAACATTCCCGCGTCCTGATCCTTGGGACTTTTCCCTCTGCAAAATCAAGGGAATCCCACTTTTTCTACGGTCATCCCCAAAATCGCTTCTGGAAGGTTCTCGCCACACTGACAAAGAGCTCTCTCCCCTCAACCATCGAGGAAAAGAAAGCTCTTCTGCTTCAAAACGGCATTGCCCTCTGGGATGTAATTCAAAGCTGTGATATTGAGGGCTCCAGCGACGTAAGCATCCGTAATGTTGTCCCTCATGACATTACCCTCGTCACCGCAAATGCTCCTATTCTCCATATTTATGCTAATGGAAGCAAGGCATACGATCTATTTCACAAATACTGTGAAAATCCTTCAAAGCTTCCCATTACCAAGCTTCCCTCCACCAGCCCAGCCAATGCCTCCTATTCTTTAGAGCGCCTTATCAAAGCATGGAGCGTAATTCTTTAATGGCAATGTCCTCTGTGATGTCCATATCCTGAAGAATACCATCCACCGTGACAGCCGCCGCCATAATAATAAGACGGCTGTGTATAAGTAGGTGGATTATATGCAGGCGGCGTATAGACAGGCTGATTGTACACAGGTTGAGTCTGTGGATTTACAGCGGGTACATTACCTGTATTGTTCGCTCCTGCAACACTTTCTGTATTGCTCGTTATATCTGACTGAACAGGCGCAGACACTGCAGACGGAATGGTAAATATACTGTTTCCGCCATGACATGCCGCATGCATATTATAATAATCTCCACAGAAAGATGCACAAGGACGCCTCTGATCATCAAAAGTATAAACACAGACGCCATATTCATAAGTATCTGCTGCCAGCCCATTGATGGTGCAGGTATAGTGTGTACCATCTGCAGATAAGTACATATCCTGCTCTGCCCAGTTATTAAATTCACCCTTTAACACTACCTTCATAGCATCTTCTGGCACCATGGAGACAGGATAATTAAAAGTAACAGAATCCCCATTGATAATCGGGCTCTTCACTGTGCCGGGCACAACAAGCTTGCTGCTCTGTCCGTCTATGCCATAGGTATCATTCTCTGGGTCCTCCGTCCAAACTCCATCTACAACAAAACGATACTGCCACACGCCGCTCGCCATATCTGCCGTTAATTCCCACGCACCCTCTTCGTTCTTTGTAAGCTTCCATGCTGGATCATTGACAGCATAACCGTTAAAATCTCCTCCAACATAGACATTTTTTGCGTTTTCATTTGTGTAGGTGAAGGTCACAATATGTCCTCCGTCTTCCTTTTCGCTCACCTCAGGAGCTGCCTCTGCCTTCACCGCCGTCATACTAATAAGAGCAGTCATCACAACAGACATAAGAAGTGTTGTGTACGACCTTCTGCTCTTTCCTTTCATCTATAATCTCCTTTCTGGCTGCTCCTAAAGCCTCGCTGTCACAAAAATATCATAAATTGCCTTAATAGCAGCCTCAAATTCCTCATCGTTTACACCAATTATTATATTCAGCTCGCTGGAGCCCTGATCAATCATTTTTACATTGACGCGCGCATGGGCAAGCGCAGAAAAGATTCTTCCCGCCGTTCCTCTGTTTGATTTCATTCCACGTCCCACAACAGCGATCAACGCCATATCTGATATAATCTCTATGCTGTCTGGCTGCACATTTCTGTGAAGTCCTGCAAGAATCTCCTGTTCCTTCTTCTCAAATTCTGACTGTTGGATAATCACGCCCATCGTATCGATACCAGATGGAACATGCTCGAAAGAAATACCATTTTTCTCAAATACTTCTAGTACCTTTCTTCCAAACCCAAGCTCTGAGTTCATCATATCCTTCTCAATGCTTACGCTGGTAAAACCTCTTTTGCCCGCAATTCCAGTAATTGTATATTCGGATTTCTTTGAAGTGCTCTCCACAATCATAGTTCCCATATCCTCTGGTGCATTAGTATTGCGAATATTGATGGGAATCCCCTCTTTTCTCACAGGGAAGATCGCATCCTCGTGAAGAACTGTGGCACCCATATATGACAGCTCTCTCAATTCTCTGTAAGTGATAGTGGTGATCACCGCCGGATCATCAATAATGCGTGGATCTGCGACAAGGAAACCGGATACATCCGTCCAATTTTCGTACAGATCTGCCCTTGCCGCTCTCGCCACAATCGAGCCTGTAATATCAGAGCCACCCCTTGAGAAGGTCTTGATGGTATCATTTGGCATAGAGCCATAGAATCCCGGAATTACAGCACATTCCACTGTACTCAAGCGCTCTGCCAAAATCTTGTTGGTCTTATCTGCGTCAAAATTTCCCTGCTCATCAAAGAAAATCACCTCCGCCGCATCGATAAATTCATAGCCAAGATAATTAGCCAGCACAATTCCATTTAAGTACTCACCGCGGGAAGCTGCATAATCGCGCCCTGCCTTTCCGATAAAGCATGCCTCCATCGTCTGGAATTCTTTCTCCAAGGACAGATCAAGCTCCAGATCACGAATAATCTCATTATACCGCGCCTTAATCTCCTCCAGCTTTCTTCCAAAATCCGCTTTTTTAGATGAATAGCACTCATAGAGCAGATCTGTCACCTTCGAGTCCCCAGAAAATCGTTTTCCCGGCGCAGAAGGGACAATATATTTCCTTGCTTCATCTGCACGTATAATGTCTGCCACCTTTCGAAACTGCTCTGCATTCGCTAAAGAGCTCCCTCCAAACTTCACTACTTTTATCATTGCCTTGCTTCCTCCAGTTTTTCAATCTTAGGCTTCATTATACCCATTCCGGCAAGAATTTTCAAGTCTTTTATAAACATAACAGAAAGACAGCCAGTTCCTTTCCCTTTTCTCACAAAAGGTATACGGGCAGATCACTCTTAATATGAGAAACTACTTTAAATTTCTCTTCATGAATGGAGACACTTTCCTTTTCCGTTTCTTTTACTATTTCCTTGTTCTCTCCCTTTTCTGCTTCTGCTTTTCTCTCCTTCTCAGCTTTCTTCCTCTCAGCCTCCTGCGCCTTCACTGCTCTTGCAATGCTGCCTGCTCCTACTGCCATAATTCAATTACCTCCTTTGTCAATTCCATATATTCCTTTGCACTTCTGCTGCTCTTTTTATATGCGCCCACCGGCTTTGAATTGTCCTGTGACCATTCTATAGTGCTATCCACACGAATATAGGAAGAAAATACATGTACATCCTCCCCTGAATTTCTAAGTGTCTCCATCGTCTGCTTGACATAGCTCTTTCTCTCATCCACCTTAGTGACTGCAATACCAAGCAAAGAAAGCTGTGGGGACATCTCCTTTACCGTATGTAAAAACTCAAACATATTTGCAAGCCCAAACAATCCCCATGGACTTGCCTCCACAGGTATAATCAAACGATCGGACGCACATAGAATATTCATCACCCAGCCGCCCAGCGTCGGCGGGGAATCAATGAAAATATAATCATACTTTCCTGACTCTCTGGCGCCCGCAAGAAGCTTTTTTAAGATAAATTCCCTCTGCCACTTTGTAAACAGCTCATATTCTATCGAGCTCATCAACGTGGAGGAAGGAACCAGATCAATCCCCTCATAAGTCGTAGGCACAATAAAATCCATCAAATCCATCTGTTTCTTCATCGCATAATACAGATTCTTTTCTCCTTGTGCCATCGAGAGCACCTCATCCTCACTAAAATAAGACAAGGACAGATTAAGCTGCATGTCTCCATCCACCAGAAGAACCCTCTTTCCGAGCATCGCCATCCCATAGCCAATGTTTGCGCATGTCGTTGATTTTCCGCTTCCGCCCTTGTTATTGGCAAAGCAGATTACTTTTGTCTCTCCCAGAAATCCCGCACCTCCTTTGTAATGTTCCTCACTGTAATCCTTCTGATATCCGACCATTCCCTTGGAAACAGCGCTCTGTACTGACTCTCCATAAACCGCTCATCAAGCAACAGAATCACTCCCTTATCCTGCCTTGTGCGTATGACCCGCCCAGCCGCCTGAAGCACTTTGTTCATCCCCGGAAAACGGTATGCATAATCAAAACCATTATGCTCTTTTTCGTCAAAATACCCCTTAAGGATCTCTCGTTCGACACAAATCTGCGGCAAACCAGTCCCCACTATTATTGTACCAATTAATCTCTCTTCCTTCAAGTCTATTCCTTCAGAGAATATCCCTCCCATCACGCAAAATGCTGCCTGTGTCGTGGAAATATCCTCAAACCGCTGAAGAAATTCCTCCTTCTCTGCCTCTGTCATGCTGCTCTTTTGCATAAAAATCTCTGCTCCCTCCGGCAATCCCTCCTCGAAGGCGATGTCATAGATGGTCTGCATCATCTGATACGAAGGAAAAAATACCATATAATTTCCACTCTTCGCACAGAGCAACTCCTTGATATAAGCATAGATCCGAAGATATTCCTCCCTGTTCCTCCTAGTATAGCGGCTGCTCACATCACAACCCATAAGAAGGCTGCGATTCTCCCTCTGAAACGGAGAAGGAGCATAGACAGCGTAGTCCTCCTCCCTTCCGCCCAGCAACTCCCTATAATATCCAATAGGCAGCAGCGTCGCTGAAAAAAAGACGGCACTTCTTCCCTTATCCAGACAAGCGCGAAGAAGCTTTGCCGTATGCACACAGAACAGCCGGACCAAAAACCTGCCATCTGCTGTGTGCTGTGTATAGATTCGATAACTGTCATCAAGCAGCTCATGAATATATAAAAACTGGCGTATCTTAAGGAAAAATTCTGTCAGCTCCTGCATATATTCAAAGCTTCTATGCTCGTCAAAAAAAGTTTCTATCTCTCCATAAAGCTTTGTGAGCTGCAAAGGCAAGGTGCCCGCATTATCAAGAATACAATACGATTCACATTCCCTTTTCATGGCAAGCATAGTCTTATTGATGCGGGCAAGCTCCTCTCCCATCTGCCTGCTATAAGGTAGCATGATTTTTCGAAGCTCCAAGACATCTTCCTTATAAAGTTCTGCGCTGTACATCTCTCTCGCCCTCTCTATCAGATTATGTGCCTCATCAATCAAAAAAATATAATCTCCCTTACTTCCCTCTGCAAAATATCTCTTAAGTTTTACATTTGGATCAAATACATAATTATAATCACAAATCACGCCATCTACAAAACCACTGACATCCAGACACATCTCAAATGGACAGACCTGATGCTTCTCGGCATACCTAAGAATATGTTCTCTGTCAGCACTCTGCTCATGAACCAGAAGATCATAGATGGCATCGTTAATTCTGTCATAATGTCCCTTTGCATAAGGGCATGCCTGCGGATTGCACTCTCGCTCGGAGAGAAAGCATAATTTGTCCCTCGCCGTTATCGTGACGGTCTTAAAACACAGTCCTCTCTCCCTCAAAAGCAAAAAGGCTTCCTCCGCCACTGTCCGAGTGATGGTCTTTGCCGTCAGATAGAAAATCTTCTCTCCAATCCCCTCCCCCACCGCCTTCACAGCGGGAAATACCGTGGACATGGTCTTGCCCACCCCTGTCGGGGCCTGCAAAAACAAGGTTTTCTTTCGCTCAATCGTGCGGTACACTGACACAGCAAGCTCCCTCTGCCCCTCACGATAAGGGAATGGAAAATCAAGTGGCTTTATGGATTCCTGCCGTACCTTTCTCGCTTTATATTGATAATCTGTCCACTTCTTATACTCTGTCAACATATTGTCAAACCAATCTGCAAGCTCCTTCGCCTGAAACTCCTCATAAAACCTTTTTATTTCCTCCGTCTCCAGATTGACATAGGTCATCTGTACCCCAATCTTGTCAAGCTTATTTTCCTCTCCATAGATATAAGCGTAGCACATCGCCTGTGCCTTATGAACCAGAACAGGCTCCTCAAGAGCATGCAGCTCCTTATACATTCCCTTTATCTCATCAATACAGATAATTTCCTCCTTTGTAAAGATCCCATCGGCTCTTCCTTCCACCATAAGCTGATAATCTCCCAGCTCAAAGCTTCTCTTTAAAGATACCTCCGAGCGATAATCTCCTCCCATACGCCTCTGGATCTTTCTGTGGATGCGGCTTCCAGCCTGCATTGCATCCTTATCTGATATGCTTCCTCTGCGGTTGTCAATATCTCCTCCCCGCAAAATAAATTCTACCAACTCACGGACAGACACCTTGAGCTGTACTGCCTCACCACATTTCATCCTAACTCCCATCTGCCCGCTTTTGCAGGCATACAAATCAAGATGTGAAATTTTTATTTCACACTGTCTCCCATCTGTCGTTTAGACATACTAACCTGCTTTCTAGCAACTCTTCTTAATCTATATGCTTATATGAAACAGGGCTGCCGCATATAACGTGCAGCAGCCCTAACGCTTTTCTTGAATTTTTATGTTATCTTTTCGTCTATGCCGTCGTATAATGACTTAAGAAATCCTCAAACTGTAAATCCTCTCCGCCGTACTGTACGGTAAGCTCCCTTGACAAATCAAGGCTTAGCACGCCAAGCAGCGACTTCGCATCAATTATGACTCTGTTATAAAAGACATCAATATCAAAATCACATTTTGACGCTGCTGAGACAAATTTCTTAGCATCTGCAACTTCTGGCAATTTGATCTTTCTCTCTCTCATAATAACCTCCATTTCACTCAAAAACAAAATACAACAAAACACTTATTTGTGTTGCGATAATATATAACATACTTTTCCAGAAATGTCAATTTACAAATTGCACAAAAGAAAGGCCTCACTAACTCCTATCTACCTGTTTTATCTGCCTGCTCTAGCAGGTGTACAAATCAGGACGTGAAATTTTATTTCATACTAGTACCAATGATTCTCAATAGGTTCCTTGAGGAAAACAGTGGACTGGCTCTACTACTTTATTGAATATCTCAGATACGCTGTTATTTTTCATATACTTGCAATACTTTATATTTATGTTTATCTTGTTTGTATTCTATAGAGCATCAGACGGAGGACCACAGGCAGTTCCCCGGACGGATCGATCCAAAAAATGATACAACAAATTTTTAACAATAGATGATGTATATCATTTACAAATAGTAATACATTATCCAAAACAACTATGAAGGATCATATTTCAATATAGAAATTAATCAATGGATATCTCTTAAAACTAATAAGAAAGTAAGCATCTTGTTCTTATATTAGTCTATAAATATCATCACAACCCACTTACTGTATCAAACTCCAACATGTTTTTCCGATACCACAATGGTAACATATTTCTCTGGCAGTTTGGATTCTTCCGGCTTTCAATTGATATTGTACGAAAGAATATCTTCCACAATTCTTCATAATCTGCTTCTTTTTTAGAAGATAACAAAGGAAAAAGTTCTGTCTCTCTGGTCAGCACCCAAGGTGTTCTCTTGGCATGTACCGCTGCGAGATTATGTGTTGCATCATAGATAATCCAGTTTTCTTCTGGAAGCCTGTCATCAAAATGAGGTGCTACCATTGTAATAATATGGCTTTTGGGCTCTATTTTTGAAAATAGTATGCCATTTTCAAGCTCCCGAAAACGGACAAACTGCAAAAATCTGTGCGCCTCTGTCCCCACTCTCCTCGCCATGGAAAATACCTTCATCACATCGGGATGATTGAGACGCTCCAGCACCCTCGATCTATGCTTGATGGCAAGTACAATAAAACGATATATGTTATCTGCCTTTTCTTGTTCCGCCGACATCGCCGCTTTATAGGTGCAGGCAAAGACCTCCTCGGAGATTTTTTGCAATGTGCGCACTACCTTCTCCACCTTCTCTTCCTCTGTCTCCACTGTAACATACTCGGAAAAAAGGTCCAAATTATATTCTCCTTGAATCTGCAGGCTGACATTATTATGCCCCAGCCTACTCGCCCATGCATCATACACTGCTGTCATAATACCCTCAAAGGAATCCTCGCACACAAAAACTCTCATCTTTCTTCCTCCTGCATCTCACATCTTTGTACTACCACATATTGATAGAAACTAAAGCTCTCCTGACACTGACAGCCTCCCATCCTCCACAGACGGAGGCACCGTCAACTTATAATCATCAAACAATGACATCTGTTGATAACTCTCCTTTTCCTGAAGCTCATAAAGTTTCTTTCTATCATCGTGAATTAAATGATGTGTGATAGAATTTTCCTCAAGCTTGATCTGATAACACATTCTTCCCATGCAAGTTATAAAATAAACGGCTCTTTTCATCACCACTCCAAGCCGTTTGAGATCCTCAAAGTCTAACTTGGCGCTTTTTCTTACCTGCACAATTCTTCTGGCAGATTTGACACCTATTCCCGGCACGCGCAGCAATGTCTGATACTCTGCTCGATTAACCTCCACGGGAAAACATTCTAAATGCCGCACTGCCCACTCACATTTTGGATCAAGCAGCACATTAAAATTAGGACGTTCAGGCGTTAAAAGCTCTGACGCTTCAAATCCATAATAACGCAGCAGCCAGTCTGCCTGATACAGCCGATGCTCTCTAAGAAGCGGTGGTCCGTCGGGAAGCGCAGGAAGCATAGCATCTGAATTTACTGACACATATGCAGAATAAAATACACGCTTTAGCGAATAGCTTTTATACAGAGCCTCCGCAACGGATATAATCTGATAATCATTCTCCTTTGTCGCACCGATGATCATCTGTGTGCTCTGCCCTGCTGGGACAAATTTAGGTGTCGCACGGTAGAACGCCACCTCATTCTTGTTCGCCGTAATTCCAACCTGAATCTGCTTCATAGGCTTTAAAATAGTTTTTCTCGTCTTATGGGGAGCCAGCCTTCTAAGACCATCACCGGTAGGAAGTTCCAGATTCACACTCATGCGATCTGCCAGAAAACCTGTGCGCTGAATAAGTTCCTCATCTGCTCCCGGAATCGCCTTAACGTGAATATATCCCATAAAATGATATTCCTTGCGCAGCTTGTACAAAGTCTGATACAGTAGATCCATGGTATAATTAGGATTTTTCAAGATCCCAGAACTCAAAAACAAGCCTTCAATATAATTTCTCCGATAAAACTCTATCGTTAAATTACAAATCTCCTCCGGCGTAAATGCTGCGCGCCTCACATCATTAGAAGCTCGGTTAATACAATATTTACAATCAAAAACACATTCATTAGTAAATAATATCTTTAATAAGGAAATACATCTTCCATCTGCTGAAAAGCTGTGACAAATCCCACAAGCGAGGGAATTACCAATGCTTCCTTTCTTTCCTTTTCGACTAATTCCACTTGAAGTACACGCAGCATCATACTTTGCCGCATCAGAAAGAATCTGTAGTTTTTCTTGTATTGTCATGTTCTGTTCTATCTGCATCTCTATCACCGCACACATGTTCTTTTTCCAAGTATAACACATATGTTCCTACTATGCAAGCATTTTCGAACATGTATTCTTAATTTCCACAAATAACCAGTCAAATAATTGTTATTCATCGAATAGAGAACGACCTTTTCCCCTACCTGCCGCGCAGGATGCGTACAACTTTGCTACTAAGTTCTCTGCGTCCCGCACATAAAAAAAGGGACCTAAAAGGTCCTCTTTTTTCTGCTTCCATTTCTAATTATTTACAGCAACACCCTTGCCATAACTACTTCATCATCTTATACAGAGGCACAACCTCATCCGCCTGACGGACAAATTCTACATTTACCAAAGTATCCGTCACAACATAAGTTTCTGAGTCAATAATAATATGCACACCCGGACATACTCTTCCGGCAACCGTAATCTTGGACTTTCCCATATTCGCGATCAAAAGTGCCATCTCACTCTGCTCTCTCGCCTGCTGTTCTCGCTCCTCCTCCTTTATGGTAAGAGCCTGTTTAATCTTCTGATAGACCACCCGATCCATCTTCTCATTCTTAAGTCCCTTGGCAAATGCTTCCTCAAACATCTGAAGATTCGTTCTGAGAATATCAATCTCTGAATCAACCTTTGCCATCGTTCTGCCAATCGCATTGTATTTATTAACGTTCTCGCTGGTGATGCCGACGGACACCCATGTGGGCACCTCCGCTGCATTTCCAAGGCCATGCGCAGAAATTGAGAGCAGAGCCTTAGAGGAGCCACCCATAATCACTCCCTTATTCCCTGAAACCTCTATATTTCCATCTGATTCAATATTACAATTAAAGAAATAATTGGCGCTGACATCTCCCTTAGCCTTAATTGTCACTGCCTCGAAAAACTTTCCTGACACGTTTCCATTACATTCTATGTAGCCAGTACCTGCTCCCTGCATGCCATTTTTAAGAATAACGTCCTTGCTCGCGCGAATTGTCACACTTCCCACATGCCCATCTATCACTACATTTCCATTCGCAATAATAGACAAGCCCGATTGCATGTTGCCCATCACATAGACATCACCCTCAAATCGCACATTTCCCACAGAAAGATCCAGATCTCCTGTCACAGTGTAGACATTACTGATCTCTAGACGGCCGGCTGCAAGCTCTATTCTTCCGTTCATAACAGAAATATATTTTCTCTTGTCCTCCGTCACCGTAAATCCTGAGCCGCGAAGCGGCGGCAGCTCCAATCCACGTTTTGCCATACAGATATCCCCGCACACCGTATACCCACAGATTCCAGTTGTAGCTGGAAAATACTCAGCCACTACCTGACCTACAGTAACGGTCTCAAATAAATCCATATTGAGATAATCTACGGAGCCATCCTGCAAAATATGGGGAACAGATGATGTCTGGGTTCGGAAATTATATTCATAATGCCCCGGTTCACCGTCCATCGCTGCTTTTCCTCTGGCTACTACAATAGGACGATTATATACCTCTTTGTTTATCATCCTGTTTAGGGCTTCTTCATCAATACCATATTTCACATTATTTTCTGTCAGAAGTCCCTTCAAATCTGCCAGACTGTAACTCAATCCTTCAGGTGGTCTGCACAATTCAAGTGTGGCACTCATCTTATCGTCCGCAATCCGAACTACAGACTCCGTCTGTTCTGTTTCTAATGGAAAAGAAAAATTATCCATTATGCCACCTCCTCCTATCTATACTATATCGTAAGTCCCAAGCGAATGTCAAGATGACATTTTTATTTTATCAATTTATTTACAAATTTATCTGTCGCAAAACCTGCCATATTATAAACAAGCAACACATCTGTCACTTGATTATCCTTGATAAACGCCTCCACTCCTCCATTATAATAGCGGAGATCCATCATAGTGATCCTCTCAAAATCTTCCACAAAAAAAGGGGCGAGACAATGTGCATAGGAATCCTTGATTAGCAGCAGGTGTTTTCCATTTTTGACAGAGGTCTCTATCTCTGTCAAAGCATGATTCCCATCGCAAAACACAGCGTACTGATCTCTGGTTGACAACTTTTCATAAGAATATAGAGAATCCTTCCACTCCCCTGCACGATCCAACTTCATGCGAAGTGCACCAAGCGGCCTTTCAAAAGCATAGATGCGATCTGGCTTCATACCAAGACTAACCTTTGCATATAATGTGCCCAAAAAAGAATCAGAAAGACATGTTCTCTTATAATCAGTCTGCGCCACCGGCTCCATCCCCTGCTGTTCTCTCCATGCATTATACCCATAAAAAGCTCCAAGTGTCGTCCAATGATGATCCGTGCGATAATAGATCTCCTCCTCACGATGTTCATACAAATGACGATAAACATCCACCCAAGCTTCTTTCGGAAGACGTTCTTTTATCTGGGATAGTAGCTTTTCCTGTACATCCTCCCACGCCAACACAGGAAGTTTTTCCCTAAGCACACAAGAAGCTGTCGGCACCAGCATAATAGCAAGATGCTCCTTTCCTAATTCTTCCTGCTGCCGAGTGGCAAAGGTGACAAGTGTCTCTTGATTTTTCACTGACTGCTCAGAACAAAGCTCCTTCTTATCCTGCTTTTCAATATAATACCCATCAGAAGCAAAATACACTCCATTGATCTCAGACTTAAGCATCGCCCTCTCCGTAAGTGTCTTACAAGTAATCCACTGATTGCGGAGCGGAAATTGATCCGTCACATAGGACTCATACTTTTTCATATAGTCCCCTGTCATAACTCCCTTAAGAGAAAATTCAGGCTTCTTATTCATATAGCGATTCTCAAACTCTGAAAAGCCCGTCTGCGGCTTAATCAGGCTGACAAAGAAAAAGCCTGCGATAAACATACAAAACAGTACACACAATATCCTGTCGGAACGAATATCAGCATGTGATTTCATAAATAACTCCTGCTTAGACAGGCAAGCGACCTTCCCTTAGAAGACAGTTCTTCCCGTCAAGCTTAAAATCTAAAATATAAAAATGGATTATAGGAAGAATCCACCAAATAAGCAACCACCAAAAGGAAGAGAAACAGATAATAACCCCAGCAATTCCTAAGCTTTTTCTGAAAGCCCTCCCAAAGTCCCACAGAGGCAGGAATCATCAATAACAGCAGCACTCCATTTTGCAAAATCAGATAGAGTGCCTCTCTGCCGCAAAATCCAGCGTGGTTTAAAAACAACATAGCGCCGAGATAAGCAAATCCTCTCTCCCACTGATCGAAAGCGAACAGCACCCAGCCAAACAGCACGGCAGTCATGGTGTACAAATGACCAACCCACTTTGGAGTCTTTGAAAGATATTTTAATAAAAAGCATTTTTCAATAATTAAGAGCACTCCATAATAAACGCCCCAAAATAGAAAATTAAGCCCTGCTCCATGCCAGATCCCCGTGAGAAGCCAAACGATAAAAATATTTCTTATCTGAATAGCTAGCCCCCGCCTATTTCCCCCCAGTGGTATATAGACGTATTCTCGGAACCATGTTCCAAGCGTGATATGCCACCTTCTCCAGAACTCTGTTATGCTTTTGGAGCGATAAGGATAATGAAAATTATCCGGGAACCGAAAACCAAACATACACCCAAGACCCTGTGCCATATCCGAATAACCTGAAAAATCAAAATAAATCTGAAGGGCATATGCTATAATACCAAGCCACGCCATCACAAAGGAAAGCTCCTTTGCAGGCATACTGCTGATGGTCTCCCACAAAAGCCCAATGTTATTGGCATACAATACCTTTTTTCCAAGTCCTGTGAGAAACAGCCGTATTCCCTCTGCAAAGTTCCCCACTGTCTCCCTTCTGTCCTGAAGCTCTTTTGCAACCTGTTTGTACTGCACAATCGGCCCTGCAATTAGCTGTGGGAACATCGACACATACGCGCCAAAGGAGAGCAGATTTTTCTGCACTTTTGCATCTCCTCTGTAGATATCAATGGTATAAGACATGGTCTGAAATGTATAGAAGGAAATCCCAATTGGCAGCGGAAAAAGCCCTGTGTACTTAAATATCGACAGAAGTGACAGATTGATCACCATCGAGGATGCAACCGCTGCTCTCGCTTTCCCCATCTCTCCCCGGTTCTTAAAAAAATCAACAAGGCGACCATGTATATAATCCACCCACGTGGAGAAAAGCATCAGCACTATATAGACTGGTTCTCCCCACGCATAAAAAATCAAGCTGACCAAAAACAATACCACATTTTTTGCTTTTCTTGGCACAATAAAATAAAGTGCAAGCGTCAGCGGCAAAAAACGGAACAAAAACAGCAGACTGCTGAATACCATAATACCCTCTATCTATCGCTGTTCTTATTTAAATTGTTCCTGAATGGCATCAACTGCTAATTGATTGGACTCTTGATACTTCTTCAGCAGCTCATCCTCATCCAACATATCATTCTCAACATGTCCAAGCTGTACAAAAAATACATAATCTCCCTCGCGCACCACTTGAGAAGCCTGTATCTTAGGTATATTCATTGGATACTGCAAGGTATCATTAAGCAAATATTCCCTGTATTCTGTAAGTTTTTGTTCTACTGCGTCCGCCTGTCCCTCTTTTGCCTTAATCGCAACAAAGGTATCCACATGCACGCTCATCATAGAAATCTCTGCGATTGCCTCCTCATACATATCCTCTGAGATCCCATATATATTCGAGATATACTCAGCATCCTGCTGCATCTCTGGAACATACATATCACCATAGACTGCCTTCACAGCCTCATGAACATCAGAAAGCGCCACCTCTTTCGCCTGAGTGCTTTCCTGAGTGCTCTCATTCGACGGATTTTTACTGCCACATGCCGTGAGCATACCTGTCGCCACCACTGCTACCGCAAAAATCAGCAAGCCTTTTTTTACGAACCCCTTCCCTGTGGAAGACCTACCTACAAAAAACGATTTTACCATTCTGATTTCCTCACTTCCTTCTTTGTAAAGCAGAACCATCTATTCTACTTTACTCCTTATATGAACACAATTCATTATATCATTGCATCCAAATGCTATTGTACTGTATTTTTATATTATTTACAACCATAAGCGAAAACTTTCACGTTTTTGTTAGAAATAATTAATACTCTTTTAACACTTCTGAAGAGATCTCTCACTCCTTTGCATCAAGTTCAAACCAAAACATGCTCCCTTGTCCCATCTGGCTTTCTGCCCCAAACCTTGCACCGTGTAGCTGCAAGATGTTTTTTACTATGGACAGCCCAAGCCCCGTTCCTGTGATCACCCTTTTATGATATCGGTCCACCTTATAATAGCGCTCCCATATATGAGAAAGCTCCTCTTGTGGTATTCCCTCGCCAGTATCCGAAATCTCAATACGCACCCTGCCATCTACACAACATTGTCTCACCGTTACACACTTTTCCTCTCCTGAATAATTGACTGCGTTGCCAATTAGATTGTAAAGCACCTGACAGAGCTTTTCGTCATCTGCAAAAACCTTAACCTGCTCTTGATACAAAAAAATAATCTGGTACCCTTTAGCCTTTAAAAGCCTTGTAAGCCGATCCACTGTCTGATATATGCTGTCCGTCAGGCAAAATTCTCTTTTTGAGAGTGTCAAGACCCCTGCATAGAGCTTTGACAGATCTAACATATCACTTACAAGAAGGGAAAGATGATTCGCCTCGTCAATGATCACCTGCAGATTTTCCTCTGTGTTCTCTCCCGGTAGATCACGCATCATCTCCCCACAGGCTATAATCAAAGTAAGGGGCGTGCGAAGATCATGTGAGACATTAGCAAGCAGCTCTTTCTGAAATCGCTCTGTCTTTCCAAGCTCCGACGCAGCATAATTCAGCGTCTCTGACAGTTCTTCTATCTCCTTATAACCTCCCGCATCAAAGACTGCCTGATAATTTGCCTTTGCAAGTTCCTTTGCCGACTGATTCACCCTGATAACTGGCAAGCTTATGCCCCTCGCCAGAATCCATGCTATCCCAAAGGACAAGACAACCATAATAATAGAAACAAACAAAAGCTGTATCCGCAAAGTATGCACTGTCGCATCCACAGGAGTCAGCACCGCCTCAAGTATATAAACTCGCTCTCCTCCTACCATGGAGACGACTTTCACCCACGCCATCACCTCCTCCGTTCGCCGCGGTTTTGCCATATCTTTCTTAAAAGAAAATCTATCTAATCCTTCCAGCCTTGGCAAAGAATCCTCAATCCTCATCTCTTTTCTGTACTCCCCGCCATTTTCCTTTGCTCTCTCGTACCAATATCTAAATTCCGCCGCATATCGAAATCGCGCAGGCATGCTTTCTGCGCAATATAGTGTTTGTCCCTTCCCGTCAAACACCAACACAGAAAGATTATACTTTCTTGCCACCGCCTCCACTATCTGTTCGTATTCCTCCTCGCCACTATAGGCAATCAGACGACTTATAGCACTTTTGAGCTCGCCTTTTTTCACCTGCTTATAAAAACGATAAAGATATACGGTCTGAAGCAGCCAGAGCATAACAAGAAGCAGAACGGCAAAGATAAGAAAGCTTACAAATACCTTCCACTTTATGCTAACCGTTCTGCATCCATTCTTCCTATCCTTATGCCTCTTCCTATGCTTCAAAACGGTACCCCACTCCTCTCACAGTCACCAGATATTTTCTGTACTCGCCCAGATTGCCTCTCAAAAGCTTGACATGTGTGTCAAGGGTTCGGTCATCCTGACAATTTTCATAGCCCCACACCTCAGCCATCAGCCTCTCCCTCGTCACCACTGCACCCCTGTTTCTCACCAGATAAAACAATAGTCCATATTCCTTTGGCGTCATCTCTGGCTTTCTCCCATCCACAAACACCTCATGACTTTTAAAATTCACCAAAAGTCCCTCTCTCTGGTAAAGTTCTCCCTCCTGATAGCCCTTGGTTCGATTCAGCACTGCCCTGACGCGCAGCATTAGTTCCTTGGGAGAGAACGGCTTCGTCACATAATCATCTGCCCCCAGTTCAAGCCCGCGGATTCTATCATATGCTTCCCCGCGCGCGGAGAGCATAATCACTGGAAGCTGTCTGTACTTACGTATCTTTTGACATGTATAAAAACCATCCAGCCCCGGCATCATCACATCCAGAATCACAATATCATAATGATTCAGACTGCACAATCTGACCGCCTCCTCGCCATCCTTTGCCTCCGTGATCTTATAACCCTCAAACCGGGCATATTTCCCGATAATATCTCGTATTCCCTTTTCATCATCCACAATCAGAATATGTTCCATCCATCCATTCCTTCCATCTCTGTGCCCGGATTACAAGAAATGTAAAAAATTCCTTGTATTTTATGTGCAAATCAGTTAGAATATATATAGTATTTGTAAATATAGTATCGTATTTGCGAAATTAAAACAAGTATTTCATCCTTAAAAATGTAATGAAAGGAGCTTTTTTATGGATTGCCAAAATGTGAAAGTACTAATTGCAGATGACTCACTGCTTGCCAGAAAGAAACTTAGAGATTGTTTAGTTTCTCTGGGATGTGTTAATATTATTGAGGCACAAGATGGAGAAGAGGCATATGACCAGTACATCAAAGAGCAGCCAGATCTGGTTTTTATGGATATTGTAATGCCCAAAAAATTTGGAACAGACGCCGTTAGAGAGATAATTGCCGAATATCCTGACGCAACTATTATTATGTTATCTTCCGTTGGCACAAAAAAATATGTTGAGGACTCTTTAAAGGCAGGTGCACAGGATTTTATTCCCAAGCCATTCACATCTTCTCAGGTATCCTCAATACTAGAACGCTTTTAGCCAATTATAATAATTTAATATCGTTATTATAATAGGAAAAAAGGAGGAAATTAACGATGCTTACACAATTTTTTGGAAATTATCTGCTGGAAAAAAATATTATCGACTCTGACCAGCTACTTAAGGCATTGAGCCACAAGCATGACACGAATCAATCTCTGGATTCTCTCGCTCTCTCCTCCGGCTATATGACGCAGGATGAGATTGAGGATGTACATAATATGCAGACGGTCAAAGATGAGGAATTTGTTCGTCTCGCCCTTCATATGGGATATTTGACCATCAGCCAAGCGTCTGAGCTTGAGGAGGCACAGCATTTTGGCTATCTGCTGCTAGGACGTGCCATCATTGAATTGGGTTACAGCACACAGGAGGAGATGTCTAAGATCATTGCAGATTATGAATTTGACTATCAGCTCTCCTTCTCGAACTGCTTAAACTTTGACAATGAAAAAATTGAAGAGATTGTGCAAAACTATTATCAATTTGCGGAGGATGATGCTGTCAATCCGGCAAAGGAATATGCTATTTTATTAATTCATAACTTAATTCGCTTTATTGGAGATGATTTCCGCCTGTCAGGCAGGTTGGATAAGCTTCCCGATCTTCCTGATATGCAAGAAGCAACACAGGGAATATCAGGAGCACTCACAGGAGAGACAGCGATCATTGGCTACAAAAACTTTCTTGAGCTATTCTCCAACCGCTATTCTTGTGAGGCGCTTGGCAATGAAGAGGAATATATTGTCGCTGCTCTTCAGGATTTCCTGAATCTACACAACGGCTTATTCTGTGTCAATCTCTCATCCAAGCATGATATCGAGATCGAGCTGTCTCCCACAGATATGCAGAGTATCAAGGCAGAAGATGTTTCCTATAAGTATATCCTTCCGGTTGAATTTACCTTTGGTACCATTTATCTCTGCTTTACCATATAATATTAGATGTTGTATTGTGACAGCAACTAAATTTTCTAAGAAAAAAGTGCTTATTCATATGTACAAGACACTAGATGGATTTATAAAAACGGCATAGCTTGTGGGCTATGCCGTTTTTTTACCAACTATCTGCTCTGGGAAGTAATTATTTTCTTCTTTTTTTCCTTGCAAACACTAATTACTGTGTTGCCAATACAGAATAAAACAAAAAGACTTGTAAAATTAATCCAGATATCTCTGTATGCTGTTCTTGCTAATTCTTCCCTTAACCCGCTAAACCAGACATATGCAAATACCAATAATTGAGATGGTACATATGCAGCAAAATATCTTACTATCAATGGCTTAACCGGCAGATTCGTACACAGATAAAATGCTATCATACCAATAAAAAGAATAATAGCCCTATCTAATTCATGCCAATTACCACTTGGGTCTTCATAAATACCATTAGCAAGATATAACACACTATTTAACAAAGTTATTATCGTATATATCATTGAATACATTGACACTATACTTATCCATTTCTTCATATTTCTTTCTCCTCCATTTCTGACCATTCGCCCTATCTACTGCTTATGCAGATGCAACTATTCTACACTCCATATCCAACAATCTACTTCTTCTCCCCTGCATCATTCTTAATTTCTTTTAATACCCCTGTAAATACCTGCACGATCATCTTATTTATCTCTTCTGTGGTAAATACACACATATTTGTTGCACAAAGCACTGCTATGCCATGTGTGTAGATCCACAAATGACGATATAGCTGCTCTGCTTTGTCCTCAGACAGATGGTATCCATTCTGCACAGACAGTAAAATCTCCTTATAATTATCATCTATCACAGGCATCACATTGACAACTGCCGGGGGCTGCTTTTGCTCTGACATAAAAAGTAATTGAAATAATTTAGGCTCTTGAACCGCAAAAAGGATATACTGTGTACCCACACCTTTAAATGCTAATTCTTGTTCTAAACCTTTCTTGACATATGTAGCATAAAGTAATTTTGTCTGTTTCCTTACCTCTGCATGCACTTCCTCCATATTCTGAAATATCGTGAAAATAGGTCTTGCTGAGCTGCCTAATTTAGCACCCAATGCTCTGGCAGACAACGCCTCCAGTCCATTTTCTCTCACAATATCCAGTCCAGCTTGAATAATTTCATCCCGTGAAAATTTTGCTTTCGGTGGCATATAAAATCCTCCTTTATCCAAATCAAAAGTTTTATAACATATGTATTAAAACATCTGTTTTTATTATACGCAGAACAAGTGCCAATGTCAATAGATATGAAAGAATTATTGTCAATGATAACCTCTAATTCTGATGCGCTGGGGTATGGATAAAATTCACCTGAAACCCAAAAAGTTTCACGATTTGTAACTACCAGCTTTCCAAGTGCGACATCTATATATGAGCTCCATCATTTGGCTTCCTTCCATAAATTCCGATTCATTGCTTTGATTATAGCACAGCCAAGTTTTTGCGTCAAACTTCGATTCATAAAATCGCCAGTGCCCGGTTCCATCAACACGAAAGGTAAAAAGGGATGATTTTTCTGTTCTATACTAGCTTGTAGGTCCCTTTTCCCAGCTTTATGACTGATCCGGCATCTACCCCTTGATTTAAAATTCTTTGTAGCTGTCTCGCACTACAATGAAGATGAAAGGCCGCTTGCTCAATTCCTTTTAACGTTTCATCAAAACATTTATATTTCATGTAGGACATAACTCGTTCTGTAAGAGAAGCTGGGGCGACATCAATAGCGGTGATTGCTCCAATTTTAGATGCTAGGCTGCTACAGATAAGCTCCAAAAACTTATTATTAGAAAGCAATCGTTCTCTGTACTTTTCAATAGAAAAAGAAATGCTTGTAAGACTTTCGGCTGCCTCAGCATATATATTATTATTTTTGGGATAAAAGATCTCCATATCTCCAAGAAAATAATCTGTAGTTCCATTTGACAGTGAATAACATGTGCCATCATCACGAATAAAATAAATATTAATAGAACCTTGCTCCACAATCTGAAATAATAATTCACTCTGAAAAGGTGAGCATACCAATTCCCCTTTCTTATATGCAATCAGATAATACTCTATGTCTAATGAATGAAGCACAGCACGATAGCTACTTTTTGCAATATAGTCCGCAATTTTCTGTCTCTCATATATTCTTTCCATAAATCTCCCTCTAACAGGACATATGTCTTGTTTTTTGATTCTATTTTACTTTATAATGAAAAAAATTCAAGAGAGGAAAAAAAATATGACATCTGTTTTCAAAGAAAAAAATATTTCTAAAGCGATTATGATAGTTGGATTGCCCGCTATGTTGGGACAGCTCACAACACTTATCTATAATATTGCTGACACATTTTTTGTCTCTTTGACCAAGGAACCTGCAACGATCGCTGCAGTAACATTATGTGCACCGATATTACTTATTATCATGTCGATCGCTTGTATTTTTGGGATGGGAGGCAGCAGTGTAATTGCCAGATTACTAGGAGAAGAAAAGAAAGAAGAAGCTGGATCTACTATAAATTTTTGCATGTATGCAATGGCAATTGCAGGTATTATCACGCTTATTCTGGGGCTGGTATTTTTGCAGCCGCTGGCCAAAATATCTGGTGCAGATACAGATAATATCACTTATACCTGCGATTATCTGAAATGGATTTTTATAGGTGCTCCCTTTATTATGTTGGCAAATGGATTTGTTCATTTATTTCGTTCAATTGGTCTGATAAAAGAAAGTACGATTGGATTAGTACTGGGAAATGTGATCAATATGGTATTGGATTATATCTTTATAGCTATCTTTAAATGGGGAACAGCAGGGGCGGCACTTGCAACTTCCTTAGGATTTGTCTGTGCGACAATCTATTATATAGCCTGCATGTTTCGTGAGGACCATAAAGGAAACCCACTGGTTCCATTGGCGCCAAAATACTTTAAGCCAACGACAACAATCATTCGCAATGTCGTAAGTATTGGTATTCCGGGTGCTCTTATAACAGTGCTTATGAGCGTATCCAACATTGTTCTTAATAACTATATCAGTATTTACGGATCTAACGCAGTAGCTTCTTATGGCATTGCATATAAGCTGGATATGATTCCCATCTTATTGTCCGTAGGATTATCGCAGGGTGTCGCTCCTTTGGTGGGATATTGTTATGGAGGAAATGAGAAAAAACGAATGTCTGATATTGTAAAATATACAATATTTTATGGCTTTCTTATGGGTACCATATTTACTGTTCTCTTTGTATTTTTTGGAAAGTCACTTGCTGCCATATTTCTACAAGACGCCGTTTTAATTGAGCAGACAGGATACTTTTTAAAAATTCTTTGCCTGTCAGCTCCTATGCTTGGCGTTATCAATATGATAACAAGCTATTTTCAGGCACTAGGAAAAGCGATGAAATCACTAATTATTACTGTGCTAAGAAATGCTGTGCTATTTATTCCGGGAGTAATGATCTTGAATTACTTTTGGCAACTAAATGGCGTGATCGCAGCACAGCCTGTCGTCGAAACGCTATTGACCATCCTCTGCGTATCCATGTATATCAAAGATATCCATTCATTCCATCCATTCACAAACTTTTGACAAAGTAACACCGACACTGTGCACTGCAAAAATGGGACAAGATAGAAAAACCCTTAACACTATTGGGTCTTTCTACCTTGTCCCTCTTGTCACATGGCACTTGTGCATGACTCTCCGCCACACACATCTCCACTATTTATTTTGTAAGTATCTCTCTTACCATCTCTTTCATCTTATCCTTTGCACATACTTGTGTATGTAACACCTGAGCGCTCCGTATCTCCTCAATAGCCTTTGGCACTGGCACATTAGAAATACGACACAGTTCATCCACCAGCTCAAAATCACCCATCCCTTGGTACTTATCTCCATCGATCGCTTCCATCACACTTCTGGTAAATTTATAGGGACTTGCGGTGGACGCAATCAAAGTCTTTGTCTCATCCTTTGAATCTTCTTTATATTTCTCATATACAGCCGCTGCCACTGCTGTGTGAGTATCCAGCACATATCCACTGTCCTCATACACTGTGTGGATGACCTGCGCTGTCTCCTCCTCCGTAGCATAATTGCCATAAAAATCCTGAAGCTGATCTTTCATCTCCTCCTTGAGAGAATAAACCCCTTCTTGAGAGAGCTGCTTCATCAACTCCTGATTCACCGATGAATCCTCTCCCACCAGCTTATAAATCAATCGCTCCAGATTACTAGAAATAAGAATATCCATAGACGGAGAACTGGTCAAGATAAATTCTCTGTTTCTATTATAGCTTCCTGTCGAAAAGAAATCATATAACACTTTATTTTCATTAGAAGCGCAGATAAGCTTTCCAATAGGTACTCCCATTTGCTTTGCATAAAAAGCTGCCAAAATATTACCAAAATTTCCTGTTGGCACAGCGACATTCAAAGCTTCCCCCTCAACAAGCTCCCCTTCTGCAAGGAGCTTTGCATAGGAATATACATAGTACACAACCTGAGGAATCAACCGCCCAATATTAATAGAATTGGCGGAAGAAAGCTGTATATGGCAGCCACTGAGCTCATCTGCAAATTCCTTATCATGAAAGATCTCCTTCACTCCATTCTGCGCATCGTCAAAATTCCCCTGAATAGCAACAACACTGGTGTTCTTTCCCTTCTGTGTCACCATCTGCTGCTTCTGAATGGGACTCACCCCATTCTCAGGATAAAATACGATAATCTTTGTCCCTTCTACATCAGAAAAACCTGCCAAAGCTGCCTTCCCGGTATCACCGGAGGTCGCCGTCAATATCACAATGGTATTTGTCACATGATTTTTTTTCGCCGCCGTTGTCATCAAATGTGGCAATATAGAGAGCGCTATATCTTTAAACGCTATCGTCGCCCCGTGAAACAATTCAAGATAATATGCGCCATTAACCTTTGCAATGGGAACAATCTCCTCTGTGTCAAACTTTTCATCATACGCCTTAGCAATACAGCTTTCCAACTCTTCCTTAGTAAAATCTGTAAAAAACAGCTTCATCACCTCATAGGCTGTCTCCTGATAACTAAGTTTAGAAATCTCCTCCATCGCAAGCGCAAGCTTTGGAATCTGAACCGGCACAAACAAGCCGCCATCATCTGCCAATCCCTTTAAAATAGCCTGCGAAGCTGATATCGGCTCACTGTCGCTTCTGGTGCTCTTGTATAACAAATCCATCCTCTTCATCCTCTTCTATTCGTTATTTTTCATTTTGTATAGAAAAAATATATGGCTACAGTATAACACCATCTAAAATAATTTGCAAGCTTTGGTTTTATCTGTGCTTTAATGCGTAGTACATATATTATATATATCTTTAGAGATGAAGTATTAATAAAACACTTGAGATAAAGATTTGAACCTATAACTATTAATGGGTAAGAATAGCAATAAAGATTCATTTGTATATATGGTTTTGTTGTTCTTTTATCATTTTCGGAAGAGGTCCGTATAGCCCGACCGCTGTTTTCCTCCGTCACCCCGCTCCCGCTTAGTGAAAAACGTAACGGATACTAAGCTCGTGAAAAACCTCGCTAAGTACCGACGTTTTTCAATAGGTTCCTTGAGGAAAACAGCGGTCGGGCTATACTACTTTTATTAAATATTTCAGATACGCTGTGATTCTTTATATATATATATATGTAACCCTATTTTATGGTTCTCTTGTTTGTATTCATAGAGTATCAAATTTTCATAAAGAAGACAACAAAAATTATCAATCCTGTACAAGCAAAGATACAACGTGTTTTGATTAATTGATAAAAGTAGTCCGGCGAATTGCCTGTGGTTCTCAAGGAACCTATTGAAAAACGCCGGCGCTTAGC
>CAJUOO010000035.1 GCA_910588535.1 uncultured Lachnospiraceae bacterium
TGTTATATAACTGATACACTTATTATGTGTATCAGCAGACACCATATGAATTTATTGATACGACTGGGATTGATGGAAAGTAGTGGATTATTTTTTTCGATACAATGAATATACGTTGATATAATGGGTAAATTGTCCAAAAGAAGCAAGGACGGATAAAAGACAAATCACTCTGGGATTTGTATCTCAGAGCCGATTTGTCTACATTCTGAAGTCCTATATCAGCCAAAGATCTATTCAGATAGAATAAAAAATGGAAGAATATAAATTCCATATAATATATACAGGAAATTATTTTGTTTTTCTTTTTTACTATAACTGATGAAATTGTACAGTTTATAAGTGGATAAGTCAGCACCTTACAGCTCGCTATTATAATTATTCACTGTTTTCAAGACAATCTATCATTTTATTGATTTCTTCTAGTTCTTCTTGTGTAAGAGGTTTTTTGCTGTGAGATGTGTAGAGAGATTTCGTAAAAGGATCTGTTTTTAAAAATTCAGTAAACCTTTGAGATTGTTGTTGTGCATATTCAGCTTCTGGAATAAGAATATCGTAAAATATAATGGAATTTTCCTCCGTGGCCTTGAGAAATCCTTTTTTTATAATTTTTTTCAGGAAGGATGCCACTGCGCGCTGCTTCCATTTTTTTTGAAATTGGCGATAAACGGCTTCTTGAATGTCCTCTATGGTCATTCTTTTATTTGAATCCCAGATACATTTCATCACTAATGTTTCTGGACCAGATAAACAGATATATTTTTTCATAAAATCCCTCTTTTAATTATTTATTATTATTTATATAATACTATAAGTGAAACTTTTTTTCAACTAAAATATTTTTAATGAAATCAATAGTTATACGATACAATGTATCGTAGTAAAAGATATGATGTAACAGGACATTTAACCTATTTTTTGTTATTATCACGCATATTTTTTATATTATACACGAAACTATAATTTCGAATAAAATAGTTTTTTATCTGAAATTATATATAAAATAATATATATTTTATACCTTTTTTTATACAAGATAGCTGATTTATGATATACTTTATTTTGAATTGAAGAATATACAAAAATAGAATATAAATATATGAAAATACAGGTCAGAGAAATATAAGAAGGTATTTGATATGAAAGTAAGCGCTGCTAACGGAAAGCATTTCGCCCAATTTAATTACAAAGGACTTAACCTCTGCCTCATAAATGGTCATTATGACAGTGACAACTCTAATCAAGTAGTAACCAAAGGCGAATATTGGGAGATATACGATCACCAAAGTGAAATTGCGAATAAACTTAGGAAGCGAAGATTGAAAGACAGAGTACAATAGGATAAAAGAATTGGGTATTGCAACGCAGATGACCAAAATCCGTATTATAAATGTTTTTTCGTCATACTTGTATTTTACATTTATGGATCCTGATACCTGCCATAATGAAAAATGATTATGAAGGTTTGTGTACCTTCCTCTCCACGGACAACTTGACTTTTCACTTTAATGCTTTTTTCTGATAATTTTCTTGTGACCATATTTCAATAGATATCATTTTCGGAGGAGGTCCATATAGCTCGACCGCTGTTTCCTCTGTCACCCCGCTCCTGCTTAGTAAAAACGTAACGGATACTAAGCTCGTGAAAAACCTTGCTAACTCCCATCTGCCCGCTTCGGCGGGCATACAAATCAGGCACACTAAGTACCGACGTTTTTCTATAGGTTCCTTAAGGACTACAGGCAGTTCACCGGGCAGATCTTTCCAGAAAATGATACAACAGATTTTTTATAACAGAAGAAGTATAAAATTGACAAGAAGTTATACATCTCAGATTACATAATAGTATAGAATGTTTTTTGCACCAATATATTTCAGGCAGCATATACTAGAATGTAGTGATGTATGGCAGCTATTGACAGTGTGAAAATTTAGTGATATGATTATCTAAATCCTAGTAAAACACTATGAAATAAACAGGAGGAATGATGCCAGAATTATGAAAGATATCATATATTTAGATAATGCGGCGACAACGCGGATGAGACCTGCGGTGGCGGATGCGATGCTTCCTTTTTTGACAGAGGAATATGGCAATCCATCTGCTGTCTACGGACTTGCATCCAAGAGCCGAGCCGCTATAAATAAGGTGCGTGAGACAATCGCGGGCACGCTTTTTGCAAGACCAGAGGAGATCTATTTTACTGCAGGGGGAAGCGAGGCGGATAACTGGGCTCTCAAGGCAGTATTCGAGGCAAACAAAGATAAAGGAAATCATATTATAACTACAAAGATTGAGCATCATGCCGTGCTTTACACTTGTCATTATCTGGAAAGTCTGGGCTGTGAGGTGACATATCTCAATGTGGATGAAAATGGCAGAATTAGCATGGATGAGCTTAAGCGTGCGATTCGCCCGACCACGATACTTATATCTGTTATGGCTGCCAATAATGAGATTGGCACGTTGGAGCCGATAAAGGAGATCGGTGAGATAGCAAAAAAACACAAGATATATTTTCATACAGATGCCGTGCAGGCATATGGACAGATACCGATTTCTGTGGAGGAATGTCATATTGATCTGTTAAGTGCCAGCGGGCATAAGCTAAATGGACCAAAGGGAGTTGGATTTCTCTATATTAGAAAGGGAGTGAAACTGACATCTTTTCTTCACGGGGGAGCACAGGAGCGTGGACGGCGTGCCGGGACGGAGAATGTGCCGGGAATTATCGGTCTTGGCAGAGCGGTGGAACTTGCTTTTGAGGATATGGAGGAGAGAAGACAGAGAGAGACAGAACTTCGGGACTATCTTATGGAGAAAGTGATGGCGGAGATTCCATATGTGAGGGTAAATGGAGACAGAATCAACCGCCTTCCCAATAATGTGAATTTTAGCTTTCAGTTTATAGAGGGAGAATCGCTGCTAATTATGCTTGATATGAAGCATATCTGTGCTTCCAGTGGCTCTGCCTGTACATCTGGATCACTTGACCCCTCCCATGTGTTGCTTGCCATTGGGCTTCCACATGAAATTGCACATGGATCGCTTCGCCTGACACTTGGTTATGAGACGACGAAGGAAGAGCTTGATCATACGGTGGAGGCTATAAAAGAGATAGTGGGAAAGCTTCGTGATATGTCACCACTCTATGAGGATTTTATTAGAAAACATTCAGAGCGGGAAGAACAATAGAAAGGAATTTATATGTACTCAGAAAAAGTGATGGACCATTTTCAAAATCCGCGCAATGTAGGAGAGATAGAACATGCGAGCGGAGTAGGCACAGTAGGTAACGCAAAATGCGGGGATATTATGCGGATCTATCTGGATATTGATGAGAACCAAGTGATAAGGGATGCAAAGTTTAAGACCTTTGGCTGTGGGGCGGCGATAGCGACCAGCAGTATGGCGACCGAATTGGTGAAGGGTAAAACGGTGCAGGAGGCACTTGCTGTTACTAATAAGGCAGTGATGGAGGCGCTGGATGGCTTACCTCCCGTAAAGGTACACTGTTCCTTGTTGGCGGAGGAGGCGATTCATGCATCCTTGTGGGATTATGCACAGAAGAACCATATCACAATAGATGGGCTTGAGGAACCAAAGACGGATATTCACGAAGGAGAGGAGCTGCTTGAGTAAATCAGGCAGCTCCTTTGAGATCGTTTGTTAAGAAAGATTTGCACAACAGAGCTAACTATGTGTCAATTTTTTAGAAAAAGAAAGTACAAAGATAAGAAACTGACTTATAAAATAACATGGCAAATCTGACAGATATATGTTATACTGATATACAGAGAGCGATCAGCGAGATGATGATTTAAAGGATGGTATTATGGAAAAGAAAAAAGTGGTGGTCGGAATGTCGGGGGGAGTAGATTCTTCTGTCGCAGCGTATTTGTTGAAGGAGCAAGGGTATGAAGTAATTGGCGTTACCATGCAGCTTTGGCAGGGGGAGAACACTAGCTCGGAGGATGGCTGCTGCGGGCTCTTGGCCGTGGAGGATGCCAGAAGAGTAGCAGAGATGCTTGAAATTCCATATTATGTGATGAATTTTAAGAGGGAATTTCAAAAATCGGTGGTAGATTATTTTGTGGCAGAATATTGCGCGGGGAGAACTCCAAATCCTTGCATTGCATGCAATCGTTATATAAAGTGGGAAGCACTTTTAAGCAGGAGCCTTGCCATTGGCGCAGATTATATTGCTACAGGGCATTATGCGAGGGTAGAAAAGCTTTCTAACGGCAGGTACAGTATACGCAGGGCTGCCACAGCAGAGAAGGACCAGACCTATGCGTTGTATAATTTGACGCAGGATCAGCTTTCTCGCACGCTATTTCCGCTGGGAGATTATGAGAAGACAGAGGTGCGCCGGATAGCGGAGAAGATTGGGCTTAAGGTGGCGCATAAGCCTGACAGCCAAGAGATATGTTTTGTGCCAGATCAAGATTATGCTGGATTTATTGAGAGAAGTATTGGAAATAGTATACCAGAAGGGAATTTTGTGACGCCAGAGGGACAGGTGATTGGGAAGCACAGAGGAATTATTCATTATACAATAGGGCAGAGAAAGGGATTGAAGCTTTCTGTAGGTTATCCGGTATTTGTGCTTGCTATACGCCCAGAGACCAATGAGGTGGTAATTGGAGATGGATCTAAGGTTTATTCTGAATGTGTGCTGGCGGACAGGCTTAATTATATGTCGGAGGCTACCATTTATGATGGAATGAGGGCGGTCGGTAAGATTCGCTATAATCATAAGGGAGCTTTATGTCGCCTGTATCAGAGAGAGAAGGATGTTTTAGAATGTGTTTTCGATGAGCCGCAGAGGGCAGTGACGCCCGGACAGGCGCTTGTATTATATAATGGCGAGTATGTGCTCGCTGGAGGGACGATTATATAGGATGTTTACACTGGAAACAATCAGAAGAAGGTGTGTTGGGCAGGATGAGTATATTGCAGGTCAGCTTCTTGTGCCTGATACAGAGCTTGATGTGGTTCAGAGCTTCTGGAAGGGAGAGGTGACACTAAAGGCACATGTCAAGGAGAAGGGGAGCAGCTATGAGGTGAGGGTGAGCCTTTTAAATGGAGAATTTCATAGCTGGCATTGTAGTTGTATGGCGTGTCTGTCAGGATTGTGCCGTCATATCGCGGCGGCCTCCATCACCTATTATTCTATTATCAGCCGCAAGACGCGGGCAGAACTTACGACCTCTCCAGAGATGCAGAAGATTCTTAAGGATTACGGAGAACAGGGAATCACAAGGCTTATGCAGATGCAGCATGAAGGAAAGGTGAGGCTTATCCCGATACTCAGCGTGGGAAATGGAAGTGCACAAGTGAGTTTTCGCATAGGCAGCCTTCGCAAATCCTATATACTGAAAGATTTATCCGAGTTTTATTATCATATGCAAGCAAAGGAAACGGTGCAGTATGGAAAGTTTTTAAATTTCGTTCATGCAGAGTGGAGTTTTGAGGAGGAGAATCAGCCACTGCTCTTTTTGGTTATGGAGATGGTGGAGCGAGAGATAAATTATTATCGCCAGTATCATCCTTATATACCAACATCGGGGTTTAGATGCAGGGAACTTTGTCTTTCAAGAGAGCTGGCAGATCGATTATTGTCTTTGTATCTTGGAGAAAGCATAGAAATGGTAGATGGCGCTGGACAAACACGAATGGTGGAAGTTGTCGAGGACAATCCGAAGCTTCATCTTCGTCTGAAAAGGGAACAGGGTGGCTGTCGGCTTTTTATGGATGAGATAGTGTCGGTGATAGAGGGAGATAGGTGTCTTTATGTGGTGGAGAACCAGAGAATTTATTGCACCAGCCAAGCCTTTACATCAGCTATGAGAGTGTTTTTGAGGGAGGCTGGCAGATCGGGAAAGAGACTTGTGTACGAGATTAGCAGACACGATATGCCCAAGCTATGTGGTCAGCTTCTGCCGTGTATAGTGGGGTATGTGGATCTGGATTCCGGTGGCATTGACCTTGATATGTATACGCCTAAGCCAGTAAAAGCAGAATTTTCCTTTGATATCTGCGAGGATGGAGTGGTTGCCTGTGAGGAGAAGCTTAGTTATGAGGAGTTTTCTTTTAATCCAGTGAAGGGCAACAGCGTTCCTGTGCATATATGCAGGGATTATCCCGGAGAGTATAGAATACGTCAGACGGTGGAGCAATATTTTAAGTATTATGATTTGGACAGCGGGAAGCTTTTGCTGTATAATGAAGAGGAGATCTTTTGCCTTTTGGATAAGGGCATGGATAAGTTTATGCAGCTTGGTGAGGTATATTTATCGGAGGCATTTAAGGCTGTGCGTATATTGCCATCGCCAAATATTTCGGTGGGAGTGTCCATAAAGGGGAATATGCTGGAGCTTATAATGGATTCTGGCGGTTTTTTAAAGGAGGAGCTTGAGGGGCTATTAAAAAACTATCATTTAAAGAAGAAATATTATCGCCTGAAAAAGGGAGAATTTGTAAGAATAGAAGACACAGCGCTGGAGTCATTTTTTGAGGTGGCAAAAGGTCTTAAATTGTCTGCCGGAGATCTGGTCAAGGAAAAGATCTCAGTTCCCATGTATCGTGCCATGTATTTGGATGAAGTGCTTGGGGAGCGAAAGGCGATAGAAAGTGAAGAATATAGGCGTCTGGTTCTTGCCTGCAGGGAGTCTTGTAGAGAAAAAGTGCCGGAGGGATTTGCGGGAACCTTAAGGGGATATCAGGAGACTGGTTTTCGCTGGATGAAAACTCTGAGTCAGTGTGGCTTTGGGGGAATATTGGCCGATGAGATGGGACTTGGAAAGACCATACAGGTTATCGCCCTGTTACTGTCCGCGAAAAAAGAGCTTGAGAAGCCCGCGCTCATTATATGTCCGGCGTCCTTGGTATATAATTGGGAGAATGAGCTGCATCGCTTTGCGCCGGAGCTTAGTGTGCTGGTGGTAAGTGGGAGTGAAAAAGAGAGGATGCAGAGCTTTTCTGAGCAGAATGTACAGATTTATATTACATCCTACGATCTGCTTCGGCGTGATATTGAACAATATACAAAGAAAGAGTTTTCTTATCAGATTATAGATGAGGCACAGACAATAAAAAACCATTCTACACAGGGAGCAAGGGCGGTGAAGGCGATCTGTGCCGCCCATCGTTTTGCGCTGACGGGAACACCGATAGAGAATCGTCTGTCGGAGCTGTGGAGTATTTTTGATTATCTGATGAAGGGGTATCTGTATTCCTACTCTTATTTTAGAGAGGAGCTTGAGATCCCCATTGTAAAAGAGAAAGACAATAGAGCAGAGAGACGTCTTCAGATGCTGATAAGACCATTTGTGCTTAGGCGGCTAAAGAAGGATGTGCTGAGGGATCTGCCGGAAAAATTGGAGACGGTGGTGTATTCCCGCATGGAAAAAGAGCAGGATCAGCTATATCGGGCTTATGCTGCCAAGGTGAGGGAAGAACTTTTGGATAGTACACCGGAGGAATTTCGGCAAGGAAAAATTCAGGTATTGGCAGCACTGACACGGCTGAGACAGCTCTGTTGTGATCCGGCGCTGTGTTATGATAACTATAGTGGAGGCTCCGCAAAACTTGCCACTTTGACGGAGCTTATGGAGGAGGGAATTGGTGCGGGGCACCGATTTCTGGTATTTTCGCAATTTACATCCATGCTTGATAGAATCCAGAAAGAACTGGAGAGAAAAGGGATTACATCGTTTCAATTAACTGGAGCGACACCCAAGCTAGATAGACTTTCCTTAGCAGAGCGCTTTAATGCCGGGGAGAAAGATGCATTTTTAATATCCTTAAAAGCGGGCGGTACAGGGCTGAATCTGACAGGGGCGGATATGGTTATTCACTATGATCCATGGTGGAATTTGGCTGCGCAGAATCAGGCGACAGACCGAGCCCACCGAATAGGGCAGACGCAGAAGGTGACAGTGATAAAGCTGGTGGTACAAGGAACGATAGAGGAGTCTATTATCCGGCTTCAGGAGAGCAAACATAGACTTGCAGAGCAGATAATTGGAGGGGCAGAAGGCGGACTTTCTTCTGTGACGCAGGAGGAGCTGCTTGAAATATTAAATGCAATATCAAAATAGGAGGATTTTACAAATGGCAGAAAAGAGAGGTAATGTAATTGTAGGGCAGTCAGGAGGACCGACAGCGGTTATTAACTCCAGTCTTGTGGGTGTGTATAAGACTGCAAAGGACAGGGGAGCAGGAAAGGTATATGGCATGCTTCACGGTGTGCAGGGACTTTTGCAGGAGAAATACGTGGATCTCTCCGAGCATATTAGAAGTGATCTGGACATTGAGCTTTTAAAGCGCACACCGTCATCTTTTCTTGGTTCCTGCCGTTATAAGCTGCCGGAGTACACAGATAAGCCAGAGGTATATGAGAAAATTTTTGAGATATTGAAAAAGCTAGAGGTCGAGTATTTCTTCTATATTGGCGGAAATGACTCCATGGACACCATCAAAAAGCTCTATGATTATGGACAGGAGATAGGGAGCGATATTCATTTTATGGGAGTTCCAAAGACTATTGACAATGACCTTGCCGTGACAGATCACACACCCGGATATGGCAGTGCAGCAAAGTATATCGGCTCAATCACGAAAGAGATTATCCGCGATGGTCTGGTGTATGGGACAAGTCAAGTGAATGTGATGGAGGTTATGGGGCGTAATGCAGGGTGGCTGACAGGTGCGACAGCGCTTGCATGTTGCGAGGACTGTGAGGGCCCAGATATGATTTTCCTTCCTGAGGTTGATTTTGATATGGACAGCTTTTTAACAAAGGTACAAAAGCTGTTAAAAGAAAAGACATCTCTTGTGATCGCAGTTTCAGAGGGAATCCATATGTCAGATGGAACGTATGTCTGCGAGCTTACGGAGAATGTCAGCCAAGTGGACTCTTTTGGTCATCGTACTTTGACTGGAGCAGCGAGCTATCTGGCCAATAAGGTTGCGTCAACCTTTGGCTGCAAGAGCAGAGCGATCGAGATCAGCACACTGCAAAGATGTGCTGCCCATCTGTCCTCCCGTGTAGATATCACAGAGGCATTTCAGGTAGGAGGAGCTGCGGTGAAAGCTGCCTTTGAAGGAGCAAACGGCATGATGATCACATTAAAGAGGGTGTCGGATGAGCCTTATATCTGTGTGACAGATATCTATGATGTACATAAGATCGCGAATGTGGAGAAGAAGGTGCCAAGAGAGTGGATCAATGAGACAGGAGACTTTGTGATGCCTCCGTTTATCGGTTATATTAAACCGTTAATTCAGGCGGAGCTTACTGCGATTATGACAGATGGACTTCCAAGACATCTTACCTTGAATTTGAATCAGTAATTGGCGGATAACTATCAGCCAGTGGAGGCAGATTTGCCAAAGCTGGCTGAAATTATGTTATCCAGAAGCACGATATGAATCGTTCTTAAAAATAATAGATAAAATATATAAAATGTCACCCTAGACAATTTCTGTATTGATAGACAGGATGTTGTTCAGTGTGCAGAAATGAGGATTATATGCAGATACAATTGCCGGATTATCATGTTCATACCTGCTTTTCTGGAGACAGTGATGCCTCTTTGAAAGATGTGCTTGCGCGTGCGGTCTCTCTCTCACTTCCAGAAATCTGTATCACGGATCATATGGATTTTGATTATCCAAATCAGCCGGATTTTTTTTTGTTTGATGTACAAGAATATTTTTCTTCTCTGATGGCTCTTAGAGAAGAGTATGCCGATCGGCTTTCTGTGCGGATCGGTGTGGAGCTTGGATTGCAGCCCTATCTTTCTGGGAAGCTCTGTGATTTTATCGAAAAATATCCTTTTGATTTTGTGATTGGATCTTCTCATATTATTGATGACGCGGACCCATACTATCCCGAGTTTTGGGAAGGAAGAAAGCCTGAGGCGATTGTGAGGCATTATTTTGAATCTGTTCTGGAAAATATCAACGCGTTTTCTGATTTTGATATTTATGGACATCTGGATTATATTGTGCGTTATTGCCCTGATAGGGCTTTTGTGTATCACTGTGAGGAATATATGGACATTATAGAGGAATGTCTTCGAGCGCTGATAGAAAAAGGAAAAGGAATTGAGGTGAATACCGCTGGTTTTTTCTACGGTGATAGCCCAAATCCACATAAGAAGATTCTCTGTCGTTATCGGGAGCTAGGAGGTGAGATACTCACAGTTGGATCGGACAGCCACACGCCGGAAAAAATGGCGTGGAACTTTACGATGGTTCGGGAAATGTTATTGAGTTGTGGGTTTTCTTATGTTACCACTTTTGCGAATCGCAAAGCATCCTTTATGCCTCTCTAAAAGAAATATAAGAAAGCGCGAAAAAAATCACTTGAAAAAGAATTATAGTATGATACTATTATTATGTATGAATAAAGAGAATCTTAAGAAAATGTTAAAGAAAGATCTGTTTTCAGGGAGAGACGGAGGTAAAGGATGACAACGATGGAAAGTGTCCAAGCTGTATTTCAGTTTATGGGCGGCTTAGGGATGTTTCTGTATGGCATGCATATTATGGCGGACGGACTTCAGAAATCAGCGGGAAGCAGGGTAAAGAAGCTGCTGGGATTTCTGACAAATAACAGAATTATGGCGATTATGGTTGGCGCTTTGATAACAGCGATTATTCAGAGCAGTGGTGCCACTACTGTTATGGTGGTCGGTTTTGTCAATGCAGGAATTTTATCGCTTACACAGGCGGTTGGCGTGATAATGGGAGCGAATATTGGAACGACGATCACGGCGTGGATCGTCTCGCTCAGCCAGCTTGGAGATGCTTTTGAAGTGATGCAGCCTGCTTTCTATGCCCCTCTGCTTATTGGAATTGGCGCCCTGATGCTGCTGTTTTGCAAAAATCAGAAGAAGGTGATGGCGGGAGAGATCTTGATCGGCATCGCGCTGCTCTTTATCGGGCTTGATTTTATGTCTGATTCCATTGCGCCATTTACTGACGCGCCAATTTTCTCGACAGCGTTTCGAATCCTTGGAGGGAATCCATTTTTGGGTATTATTATCGGTGCTTTGGTAACAATGCTTTTGCAGAGCTCTTCTGCGTCTGTCGGTATCTTGCAGACGCTTGCCCTTAATGGTGTTGTCACAACCAATGCGGCTATTTTTATTACCTTGGGACAGAATATAGGTTCTTGTTTTACAGCGATTTTATCCAGCGCAAGCGCAGGGAAGAATGCGAAGCGTGCCGCGGCGATTCATCTGATGTTCAATGTGATTGGAGCGCTGATATTTGGCACGATCTTGTATATTGTATTTTTGCTTCGCCCAGATTTTGCACATCATAATATTAACAGTGTGGAGATCTCCATTTTCCATACCATTTTTAATTTCCTTAACACAGCTATCTTGTTCCCATTTGCAAAGCAGCTTGTGAATTTGTCACAGTGGATCATTAAGGATGTGAGTAAGGAGGAAGCTGACGAGATGCTGGAGGTAGAAAGTCTGGTTGGCAGACATCTGGATATTCGTCTGTTAAAAACACCGTCGGCGGCTGTGGAAGCTGTGCTTGGAGAAGTCGTCCATATGGGTAAGGTGACACTGCAGAATTCTATCGATGCGGTAAATTCCATTATGGATCGAGATGCTGATCTGATTGAGAAGGTATTCCAGACAGAGGATACCATCAATAATTTAGAGAAGCTTTTAACGGCATATCTGGTAAAGATCAACAATCTGTCTTTGACAGAAGAGCAGAAGCTCGTGATCAATGATCTGTTTTATACGATCAGTGATATTGAGCGTGTGGGAGATCATGCGGAGAATATTGCCGAGATTTCCAAATATTTGGTGGAACATGATCTTGTATTTTCCGAGACTGCGATCGCGGATCTTGTCGAAATTGGGGGCAGGGTGGTGGAGTCCTTCGCCTACGCTATTGATGCGAGGGCGACCAACAGCATGGAATCTCTGCGAAAGGTGAGCCAATATGAGGATATGGTGGATACGCTTGAGGAGGAACTGCGCGAAAAGCATATTCTTAGATTGTCGAACAATGAATGTAAGCCGTCAGCCGGCGTGCAGTTTTTGGATATTGTCAGCAATTTGGAGAGAATGTCCGATCATGCCTATAATATCGCGGGCTATGTAAAGGACGAAATGTAGGTAATTTGAACAGGTTAGACAATTTTCACAAGTATTTTTATAAAAATTGCTGGAAATTATATGTAAATTAGGCTTGATATTTTTAAATAAATTAGGTAGAATATCTATGGATTGATTTTTCTTTAACAAACTTATGAATATATAGGAGGAATTGAAAATGGCAGTAAGAGTTGCAATCAATGGATTCGGCCGTATTGGCCGTCTTGCATTCAGACAGATGTTTGATGCAGAAGGTTATGAAGTAGTGGCAATCAACGATCTGACAAGCCCTAAGATGTTGGCACACTTATTAAAGTATGACTCTTCTCAGGGTAAGTACAAGTATGCTGATTCCGTAAGCTATGAGGAGGGCGAGGGTGATACCGAGGGCTCCATCACAGTGAATGGAAAGAAGATTACCATTTACAAGAAGGCAAATGCAGCAGAGCTTCCTTGGGGTGATCTGAAGGTTGACGTAGTTCTTGAGTGCACAGGCTTCTATACCTCTAAGGAGAAGGCTTCTGCTCATATTAAGGCAGGTGCTCGCAAGGTTGTTATTTCTGCTCCGGCAGGTAATGATCTTCCTACTATTGTATACAATGTAAACCATGAGACATTAAAGCCAGAGGATACTGTAATTTCAGCAGCTTCCTGTACGACAAACTGTCTTGCACCTATGGCTAAGGCACTGAATGATTGCAGACCAATTATGAGTGGTATTATGACAACTGTACATGCTTATACAGGTGATCAGATGATTCTGGATGGTCCTCAGAGAAAGGGTGACTTGAGAAGAAGCCGCGCAGGTGCATGCAATATTGTTCCGAACTCCACAGGAGCAGCTAAGGCAATCGGACTTGTTATCCCTGAGCTGAATGGAAAGCTTATCGGTTCTGCACAGCGTGTTCCTACTCCTACTGGTTCCACTACAATTCTGGTAGCTGTAGTGAAGGGTGCTGTAACAAAGGATGAGATCAATGCAGCGATGAAGGCAGCAGCAACAGAATCCTTTGCATATAATACAGATGAGATCGTTTCCTCCGATATCGTTGGAAGCACTTATGGCTCTATCTTTGATGCTACGCAGACTATGGTAGCACCTATGGAAGATGGAAATACTCAGGTACAGGTTGTATCTTGGTATGACAATGAGAACAGCTACACAAGCCAGATGGTTCGTACTATTAAGTTCTTCTCTGAGTTAAGCTAATTTTATAAAAAGACCTTAAAGGGTCCGGTCTTATGGACCGGACCCTTTTGTTTCATGCGCAGTCCCGTGCAGAGGTAATATGCCGCAAAAGCGGCGCACGGGACGCGCGACGAGCAGGAAGATAACACGTCCTACTCGAATGATAGCAGTCCCATGTAGAGGTAATACGCTATAAAAGCGGCGCACGGGACGCGCGACGAGCAGGGAGATAACGCTTCCTACTCGAATGATAGCAGTCCCATACAACAATAGAAATATATGATAAAGGCGACATATGGGACATGCAGCACCAACAAACACAATTATTTTTTAGAAAGGAGTATGGTTCCCATGCTTAGTAAGAAAACAGTTGATGATTTGACAAATGTATCTGGTAAAAAGGTTTTGGTTCGCTGTGATTTTAATGTGCCTTTAAAGGATGGCGTAATTCAGAACTACAATCGTATCGACGGTGCGCTTCCTACTATCAAAAAGCTGCTGGAGGGCGGCGCAAAGGTAATCCTTTGCTCTCATCTTGGCAAGCCGAAGGGTGAGCCGCTGCCAGAGATGTCTCTTGCACCCGTTGCAGAAGCACTGTCTGAGAGATTAGGGCTTACCGTAAAGTTTGTGAACGATCCTCAGGTTACAGGACCAGAGACACAGAAGCTTGCGGCTGAGTTAAAGGATGGCGAAGTACTGCTTCTTCAGAACACTCGTTACAGAGTGGAGGAGACGAAGTACGGCAAGGATGAGAAGGCTGAGAATTATGCTAAGGAACTTGCTGCACTTTGTGATAATGAGATTTTTGTAAATGATGCTTTTGGAACTGCGCACAGAGCACATTGCTCCAATGTAGGTGTGGCTAAGCTTACCAAGGAAAGTGTTGTCGGTTATCTGATGGAGAAGGAAATTAAATTCTTGGGTGATGCTGTGGAGAATCCAGTTCGTCCATTTGTTGCAATTTTGGGTGGTGCAAAGGTTTCTGATAAGATCAATGTGATCAATAACCTTCTTGAGAAGGTGGATACATTGATTATCGGAGGAGGCATGGCATACACCTTCTTGAAAGCACAGGGACAGGAGGTTGGCAATTCCTTGTTGGAGGCTGACAAGCTTGACTATGCACTTGAGATGGTAAAGAAGGCAGAGGAGAAGGGTGTGAAGCTTCTGCTTCCGGTTGATCATGTTGTTGGGAAAGAATTTAAGAATGATACCGAGAAGAAGGTAGTGGATGCAATCGAAGCTGGCTGGTCAGGATTTGATATTGGACCAAAGACCATCGGACTTTACAAGGATGCATTAAAGGATGCTAAGACGGTTGTATGGAATGGACCGATGGGTGTGTTTGAATTTGAGAATTTTGCAGAAGGTACGCTGGAAGTTTGCCGTGCGGTTGCAGAGCTGAAAGATGCGACCACAGTAGTGGGCGGAGGGGATTCTGTGAATGCGGTAAAGCGTCTTGGCTTTGCTGATAAGATGACACATATTTCTACTGGCGGCGGTGCTTCCTTGGAGTATCTGGAGGGCAAGGAGCTTCCGGGCGTGGCTGCGGCACAGGGTAAGTAAAGCATCCGAAGAAGAAGGAGAACAATTATGTCAAGAAAGAAGATTATTGCCGGCAATTGGAAGATGAATATGACACTCAGCGAGGCGGTAAAATTAGTGGAGGAATTAAAGCCATTAGTGGCTACCGAGGATGTGGATGTAGTATTTTGTGTACCTGCTATTGATATTATTCCGGTGGTGGAGGCTGTCAAGGGCAGCAATATTGCGGTTGGTGCAGAGAATATGTACTTTGAGGAGAAGGGTGCCTATACGGGTGAGATTTCTCCTGCGATGCTGACTGATTCAGGAGTAAAATACGTAATTATTGGACATTCTGAGAGAAGAGAGTACTTTGCTGAGACAGATGAGACGGTAAATAAAAAAGTCTTAAAGGCATTTGAGCACAAGATAACGCCGATTATCTGTTGTGGAGAGTCCTTGACACAGAGGGAACAAGGTATCACTATAGACTGGATTCGCCAACAGATAAAGATTGCTTTTCTTCAGGTTAGCGCAGAGCAGGCTAAGACGGCAGTGATTGCCTATGAGCCAATCTGGGCGATCGGGACAGGCAAAGTAGCTACTACAGAGCAGGCGCAGGAGGTGTGCAAAGCGATCCGTGATTGTATTGCGGAGCTTTATGATGAGGCGACGGCTGAGACGATCCGTATTCAGTACGGTGGAAGTGTGTCCGCAGACAGTGCGCCAGAATTATTTGCGCAGCCAGATATTGACGGCGGCTTAGTGGGCGGTGCGTCTTTAAAGCCAGATTTTGGAAAGATTGTAAACTATAACAAGTAGTTGCAGAGCCCGCCTCTTTTAGCGATATACTAACAGAGGCGGGTTATTTATGCACAAGGGCGTGTAGGGAAATTAGCAGCGAGAGCTGCATCAGTTTTGCGCGGCGAGTGAGGAGTGATTCTTCCCTGCTTGATTGCAGGGTGTATAAAATATGTAGCTGACATAATATCTATATTTATGCGGAAAAGAAAGGAAAAAAAGATGAGCAAGAAACCTACCGTATTAATGATTTTGGACGGATATGGATTAAATGAGAAGAAAGATGGAAATGCGGTCGTTACAGCGAAAACTCCTGTGATGGATAAGCTGATGAGCACCTGCCCATATGTAAAGGGCAATGCGAGCGGTATGGCCGTGGGACTTCCTGACGGGCAGATGGGCAACTCGGAGGTTGGACATCTGAATATGGGTGCTGGCCGTATTGTATATCAGGAATTGACCAGAATTACCAAAGAGATTCAGGATGGTGTATTTTTTGATAATAAAGCTCTGCTGCAAGCGGTGGAGAATTGTAAGAAAAATCAATCTGCACTTCATATGTTTGGCTTGCTGTCTGACGGCGGCGTGCACAGTCACAACACTCACCTGTATGCTTTGCTGGAGCTGGCTAAACGACATGGGCTTGAGAAGGTCTATGTACATTGCTTTTTGGATGGGCGTGACACAGCTCCAACATCAGGCAAAGGTTTTGCGGAGGAGCTGACAAAGAAAATGGCAGAGATCGGCATAGGAGAGATAGTCTCTGTTATGGGGCGCTACTATGCGATGGACAGAGATAACCGTTGGGATCGTGTGGAGAAGGCATACCGCGCTTTGGTTTATGGTGAGGGAAATCCCGCAGAGGACGGGGTATCTGCAATTCAGAAGTCCTATGATGACGGAAAGACGGATGAATTTGTGGTTCCGGCAGTGGTGAAGAGAGATGGGGAGCCAGTAGGACGAATCAAGGATAAGGATTCCATAATTTTCTTTAACTTTAGACCAGATCGTGCAAGGGAGATCACAAGAGCGTTTTGTGATGATGCTTTTGATGGATTTGCAAGGGAAAAACGCATGGATCTGACTTATATCTGTTTTACAGAGTATGATGTCACAATCCCTAATAAAGAGATCGCCTTCCACAAGGTGTCCATCACAAACACGTTTGGAGAATTTCTTGCCGCAAATCATATGAAACAGGCGAGAATTGCCGAGACAGAGAAATATGCACATGTAACCTTTTTCTTTAATGGTGGTGTGGAGGAACCTAATGAAGGGGAGGATCGCATCTTGGTAAAATCCCCGAAGGTGGCAACCTATGATTTAAAGCCGGAGATGAGTGCGTATGAAGTTTGTGATAAGCTCACGGAGGCGATTCGCTCTAAGAAATATGATGTGATTATTATTAATTTTGCCAACCCTGATATGGTAGGTCACACCGGCGTGATGGAGGCAGCGGTCAAAGCTGTGGAGGCGGTAGATGAATGTGTAGGAAAAGCTGTGGAAGCGATTGAAGAGGTAGATGGACAGATGTTTATCTGTGCCGATCATGGAAATGCAGAACAGCTTATTGACTATGAGACAGGGGACAGCTTTACGGCGCACACTACAAATCAAGTGCCATTTATATTAGTGAACGCAGATCCTTCCTATGAGCTTAGAGAAGGTGGATGCCTTGCTGATATTATACCGACATTAATCGAGCTGATGGGAATGAACCAGCCAGCAGAAATGACGGGAAAATCGCTGTTAATTAAAAAGTAAATCTGCATAGACAAGAAAGTGTAAAATAATATTGTGTCGTTATTTTGCTCAAAAATCTGTTGACAAATTCCTTATATTTGGATACAATTTATATATAAAGAGATGAGGAATGTTACTGTGTAGGCAGGCTTAACCAAGATCTTTTGACTAGTACATAGGATTATTATGTGTATTAACCAGAGATATTTGTTAAGCCTGTTTTTATGTGCATTTCCTACATTTCTGATATTTAATTTAAGAGAAAAGGAGGGACAGACAATGGGTATTTTTTCACGTTTTCTGGACAAATCGAAGGAGGGCAAGGAAGACGAAAAAGTGGTGTTTAGCCCGCTCGCCGGTGAGGTAGTTCCGCTGGAATCTGTAAGTGATCCTGTATTTGCGGAAAAGACAATGGGTGATGGAGTGGCGATTATACCTTCTGAGGGAAAGCTCTACGCTCCGATAAGCGGTGTGGTGCAGGCGTTATTTCCCACGGGTCATGCTATTGCAATCACGGGAGATAACGGCATCAGCGTTATGCTTCACATTGGAATTGACACGGTTGAGATGGAAGGAAAAGGGTTTACGGCACATGTGAGCCAAGAGGATCGCGTGGAAAAGGGACAGCTTCTGATTACCTTTGATATTGACACAATCAAAGCAGAAGGTTATGAGACTACCACGATGATAGTTCTGCCAGAAGGCGAGGATTTAGGGAACCTCAACAAGACAGAATTAAAAGAGATCGCACCGCAGGAAAAATTGCTGTGGCTTAATTAAGTTGAAGGGGGCGTTTCCCTAGTATGCAGATTAAGAGAGTTTACAATAATAATGTTGTGATGGTCAGCAATGAGGATAGTGAAGAGGAAATGATCGTGATCGGCAAGGGGCTGGCTTTTCAGAGAAGGGCAGGAGATCTGCTTGACACAGAGCGGATCGAGAAGGTTTTTACCCTTAGGGATAAAAATGTACTAAATCGTTTGGAAAAGCTGATTCGGGATATACCATCCGTGTATCTCACGATAGCGGAAGAAATTGTGGAGATGCTTAAGTCCGAGTCCAACCTTGAGATTGACGAGAATATCTATATTACCTTGACCGATCATATTAGTATGTCTCTGGAGCGGGAGAAGAATCATATTATATGTGAAAATCCACTTCTTATGGAAATCAAGCAATTTTATAAAATGGAGTTTGAGCTGTCACGGAAGGCGGCGCAGATTATCTACAATTATATGAATATCTGGATTTCGGAAGAGGAGATGGGTTTTATTGCACTTCATATTGTAAATGCCTCCATGAAGCAGCGTTCGGATACTTTAATAAACAGCATCCAGATGATCAGCGATATACTAAAGATTGTACAGGAAAGTGTTCCAATAGAGATGAACAGGGATTCTTTAATGTATGACCGCTTTGTGCGGCACCTACAGTTTTTTGCCAGAAGAGTGCTGGATAAGGGGGAGGAGCAGCTTCAGACAGAGCTTAAGGGAGTGCTGGAGCGCAGCGAGTATACTGAGGAATTTGCCTGTGTGGAGCGAATCGCAGATTATATTGAACATACTTACGGTAAAAAAGTTACAGAAGCAGAAAAAGGATATCTGGCTTATCACGTTATTCTTATATTTGCAAACAGATAGTGGAGGAGGCTTGTGAGCCATATTGACTTTGCGCAATAAAACAGCGCGGAAATGAGGATAATAATGAAAGACAAACTAAAAAGCACGCTTGAACGATTTTCAAAATCAATTGTACAGCCGCTTATGTATCTTTCGGTGGCTGGTACAATTCTTATCTTGGGCATCCTGCTGACCAATACATCAATTACATCAAAAGTTACATTTTTGCAGGCAGCGCCTTTTCAACTGATAGGAAAGATGATCTATGATCCTCTGATGTTTTTGATCAATAATTTAAGTATTATCTTCTGTGTGGGAATTGCAGGAGCAATGGCGAAGAAGGATAAGGGGCATGCATCCCTGATAGCCTTGATGTCATATTTTTTGTTCCTAAATGGAAACAATATCACCTTAAATTTTTTTGGAAAGATTGCTCAGCCGGGCATGCTGGGGCTATATGGAACAGGGCAGGCTACAGTGATGGGAATCCAAGTGCTGGATATGGGTGTATTCGGCGGTATTATTTTGGGCTGTCTGACGGGCTCATTGTTTAATAAACTTGGCGGCAAGCAGTTTAAGGGATATTTCTCCATGTTCTCAGGAGTGCGTTTTCCTTTCCTGATTATGATACCTGTGTCCCTCGTTATGGGCTTTGCAGTAGCATTTATATGGCCTGTAGTGCAGACCGTGATCGCTGCGCTTGCAACTTTAATTAAACAGAGTGGAAATATTGGACTTTTCCTTTATGGTGTATTAAATAAGCTTTTGGTTCCTACAGGACTTCATCATCTGATCTATGCACCTTTCCAGTTTACTGATGTAGGTGGTACATTAGTATTAGGAGAGCAGGTGATTGCGGGTGCGTATCCAATCCGTGTAGCAGAGATGAATATGCCAGATGTGATGTTTTCTGATTCTACATATTTTAACAGCTATTCCTTTAACAACTTATTCCCTTACCTTGGTATCAGCCTTGCATTTATCACGACTGCATACAAGCAGAATAAGGAAAAGACAAAAGCGATGATGGTTCCGCTTATGGTGGCAGCAGTGCTTTCTTGTATCACAGAGCCTATCGACTTTATCTTTGTATTTGCAGCGCCTGTTTTATTTGGTGTTCACTCTCTTATCAGTGGTGTGAGTTTAGTATTGTTGAAGGTTTTACATATTCCGGCATCGACAAGTGGAGGTATTGTCAATATTATGATCTCTAATCTTGTGCTTGGAGTTAAGAAAACCAACTGGCCGATGTTGTTTGTCTTTGGTGCGGTTGTGGCAGTAGCATATTATTTCCTGTTTGTGTTTATGATTAAGAAGATGAATCTTAAGACACCGGGGCGTGAGGATGTGGAGGCAACAGCTCCTCAGGTTAGCCAAGCAAGTGCAAAGGCAGCTTCTGCTCCTAAGAGTGCAAATGAGAAGCAGGCAGATGCCATGAATATTATCGAGGGACTTGGTGGAAAAGCAAATATTGAGTCTGTGGATAACTGCTTTACAAGGCTTCGTGTCAATGTAAAGGATGAGACATTGATTAATGAGGATATTATCAATCGTGTAAAGAACAGTGGAATTAAGCGCAAGGGAAAGGATATCCAGATAATCTTTGGCATGCAGGTAGCTGCTGTGCGAGGAGAAGTTGAGGATATGCTGGATAAATTATAAAAGAAGAAATAAGATAAAGGAGGATAAAGCATTATGATTATTACTATTGTTGGCGGCGGAAGTACATTTACACCGGGAATTGTGAAATCAATCGCGCTTCGCAGAGAGGAGCTTGGGGTTGATGAGGTTAGATTGTTTGACATTGATGAGACTCGTCAATATAAGGTAAGTCTTGTAGTGGACTGGATTCTCAAGGATATGAATTCTCCGATCAAGCTTACAGTGACGACAGATGAGGAGACAGCTTATAAGGATTCAAATTTTATCTTCGCTCAGATGCGTGTCGGCAAATATGCGATGAGAGAGCAGGATGAGAAGATTCCGCTTCGCCATGGCTGTGTTGGACAGGAAACCTGTGGATGTGGTGGGCTTGCCTACGGACTTAGAACCATGTATCCGATGATGAAGGTTATCGATGATGTGGAGAAATATGCAGCAAAGGATTATTGGATCTTGAATTATTCCAATCCTGCGGCGGTTGTTTCTGAGGCTTGCCGTGTGCTTCGTCCTCATGCGAGAGTGATCAATATCTGTGATATGCCGATCGCAATTATGGAGATGGTGGGAAGATGCTTAGATGTTCCTCAATTTACAGATTTTGATTTCAATTATTTTGGATTAAATCATTTTGGATGGTTTACAGAGCTTACCTATCAGGGAAGAGATCTGAAGAAGGAGATCTGTGATTATGTGATGGAGCACAAGACATTATTGCCTCCTGATGTAATAGAGAAGTTGAGAGCTCGTGAGGCAGTGGGCGAGCGCCATCTTAATTCTTCTTGGATTCATACATGGAATAATGTATATAAGGTGCTAAATCTGAATCCTGAATACTTGCCTAATACGTATCTGCAGTATTACCTTCTGTCTAAGGATGTAGTAGAAGAATCCGATCCGAACCATACAAGAGCAAATGAGGTTATGGAGACAAGAGAGAAGGATTTATTTGAGGGAATCGATCACTATATCGCTACTGGTGAGGTGACAGCAAAGGCATTTTATCATGGAGCACATGGAAACTATATTGCAGATTTGGCAAGTGCGCTGAAAAATGATTCCAAAAAGAAATTTATTGTAATTGTGGAGAATAAGGGTGCGATCGAGAACATTGCCAGCGATGCCATGGTTGAAGTGCCAGCTTATATGGGAAAGAATGGTCCAGAGGTTGTATGTCAAGGAAAGATAGGGGACTTCTACAAAGGTCTGATGGAGCAGCAGCTTGCATCTGAGAAACTGTTGATTCAGGGAGGAATTGAGGGATCCTACAATAAAGTATGGAAATCCTTTACCATGAACAAGACAGTTCCTTCTGCTACAGTGGCAAAAGCTATCTTGGATGATATGATAATAGCAAACAAGGAATTTTGGCCGGAGTTAAAATAATAGAACTGAATAAGTGGACAGAATATGCGAGTAGAGAAGATTTCTTCTCTGCTCGTTTTTTTCATATGGGTGCTAGAAATATGACGAAAAGGCTGACAAGTGCTTGGTATACAAGTATGGAAAGCGTTCCCGTACTCGATTGCACAGCTCCATACAGAAGAAATATGTCATAAAAGTGGTGCATGGATCGCAGGGCGAGTAAGAGAAAGGAGCATCTCTAAGAGCGGTGTTTTCTTCAGATATTCTCTATGTCCGTGTATTATAAGTACTACATAAGAAAACTTTATTGTAACAAATTAGAAATTTTGATATACTAAAGAGAAGATAGTTACGGGTAACAGTAAATGGAGGGAAGCCAGATGAGAGAGATAGATTATGATTTCAGAAATATATTGGATCAAGAGAAAGTACAACATCTGATGGATGTAGTAGGGCTAACTCTGGGTGTAGAGATCGCTGTTGTGTCTGTGGATGGTGCTCCGATCGCAGCGACAGATGGTTTTTATAGCCTTGATAGTTCTGTGGAGCAGATGGAGATTCGTATGGTAATAGATAAAATACATCTGGCAAGCTTTCTGGTTGGTTTTTCAAGCGATCAGCCTGAGTTACATAATGATAGAGAGAGGCAAAAACAGATTCGGAAGATGCTTGAGTTGTTGATAGAGCATCTTTCAAGACTTGGGTGGGAGAACTATAAGCAGAAAAAGGAACTGACGGAGAGAAAACAACTGGAGGAAGGGCTTCAAAAAGAGAAGGCACAGCTTGAGCATAACAGAAAATATGATGCGTTGACAGGTTTGTTCAGCAGGTATTATTTTGAGGAAAAGCTGGAGGAGCTCTGTCAAAAAGAATGTTATCCTATCTCTATTATCTATGCTGATATGAATAATCTAAAGCTGATGAATGATATATTTGGACATCATCACGGCGATCTGATATTGGAGAAAATGGGCAAGCTTATGTCTGGGGAGGCAAAGCCTTCTTATATTATCGGGCGCTTGGGAGGAGATGAATTTAATATCGTGATTCCGTATGCCAAGGAGACAGAGGCGGAGGAGTATTGTAAGAGAATTGAGCAGGGATGTCGTTCTTTTGAGGGCTCTATGCTTCTTCCTTCCATCGCAATGGGATGGCGGACCATGGAATCATCCAATGAAAAGCTGAAGGATGTTATTCGGCAGGCAGATAAGATGATGTACATTACAAAAGCAAGGATTAAACAAAATTGGAAGATTGAGAGAGATATTTTGGAAATATTGTATAAGAAGAAGTACCTTTTCAGAGAAGATATAGAAACTTTGGCGGATAGAATTAGAAAGTTTGCAGAATATATGCATTTGGAGGAGGAGAAGACAAGATTACTTATGTTTTCTGCCAAAATACAGGATATTGGGTTGATTGCTGTCCCAGAGGCAGTTGTGAAAAAATCAGATGGATGGACGCCTGAGGAGAGGGCGGAGATGGAGAAACATACAGAGATTGGATACCGTCTTGCAAAGTATTATGAGGAGGGACTTTCGGCGATGAAAATTATCCTGCAGTCCCATGAACGTTGGGATGGACTTGGCTATCCTAATCATTTAAAAGGGAATGAGATCTTGTATGAGGCTAAGGTTCTCTATATGGTGACAACGTATAGCTGCTGGATAGACAGAAAACAGGATCGAAAGGGCATGGATATTAAGAAAGCAAGAGAACTCTTAAAAAATGAGGCGGGCAGACAATTTGATCCAGTGTTGACAGAACAATTTCTCTGTTATCTGGAAAAAGAAGAGCCGATTGAATAAGGCTGCCAAAAAACAGTCATACTGTCAGTATAGAAGGAAATTCTAAGTAGAAGGAGGCTGTTTTTCATGCAGGAAGGCTTTGAGATTATAAAAGTATATGGAAGAGAGGTGCTTGATTCTAGAGGAAATCCTACCGTGGAGGCGGAAGTTACTCTGAAAAATGGAATTGTGGGAAGAGCATCGGTGCCATCTGGTGCATCTACTGGTAAATTTGAGGCAGTTGAACTGCGAGATGGAGAGAAGCGCTACCACGGGCAGGGCGTGTTACGCGCGGTAAAGCATGTGACAGAGGAATTAAATGATGCACTTATCGATGAAAATATATTGCGTCAGACACGTCTGGACAAAAAGCTTATTGAGGCAGATGGGACAGAGAATAAGGAAAAGCTGGGGGCTAATGCGATTTTAAGTGTTTCTATGGCAGCGGCAAAAGCGGCTGCGAAATCTCTGGGGCTTCCGCTTTACCGCTATCTTGGAGGTATCCACGCAAAACAGCTTCCCGTTCCTATGATGAATATATTAAATGGTGGGAAACACGCGGATAATACTGTGGATATACAAGAATTTATGATTATGCCAACGGGGGCGGAAACTTTCCAGAAAGCACTTTCCATGTGCGCAGAGATCTATCATTCCCTTAAAAAGCTTTTAAAAGAGAGGGGACTGTCCACAGCGGTGGGAGACGAGGGTGGCTTTGCCCCAGATCTCAAAGATGCAAGGGAGGTTCTTACCGTGATTGTGGAGGCGGTAAAATGTGCTGGCTACAGACCGGGCAGTGATATTATGATAGCCATGGATGTGGCGGCGAGCGAGCTTTATGAGGAGGCACATGGCTGCTATTATTTTCCGGGTGAAAGCCGCATGAGAGGCGAGGAAGTATGCCGTTCCACCAAAGAGATGATTGATTATCTTGAGGATCTGGCGAATGAATTTCCCGTTGTATCGATCGAGGATGGACTGCATGAAGAAGACTGGGATGGATGGAGAGAATTGACAGAACGTCTGGGAGACAGAGTCCAGCTTGTGGGAGATGATCTTTTTGTCACGAACACCAAGCGATTGAAGAAGGGTATCGATCAAGGTGTGGCGAATGCGATATTGGTAAAAGTCAATCAGATAGGTTCCTTGACCGAGGCGCTGGATGCAGTCGAGATGGCACACAAGGCAGGATACCATGCCGTGATATCTCACCGTTCCGGTGAGACAGCTGACACAACGATCGCAGATATTGCAGTGGCTGTCAATGCAGGGCAGATCAAGACAGGTGCACCCTGCAGAAGTGACAGAACAGAAAAATATAATAGGCTTTTGCGAATAGAGGATGAGCTGGGCTGCTGTGCGGTGTATGAAAATCCATTTATAGAGTAGAGGCTGCTTGGGAGAAATAGAGATTTGCGTATTATCTCTGAAAAAGGTCTGCTCAGAGAACTGGCTGAGTGGACCTCTCTTAAAGATGTATCTCTCTAGATAAGTATACTTTTTTGTAGGGTAAGTGTTCTTGCATCATTTTCGGGGGAGGTCCGTATAGCCCATCCACTGTTTTCCTCCGTCACCCCGCTCCCGCTTAGTGAAAAACGTAACGGATACTAAGCTCGAAACTACCTCGCTAAGTACCGACGTTTTTCAATAGGTTCCTTGAGGAAAACAGCGGACGGGCTATACTGCTTTATTGAATCGTTCAGATACGCTGTAATTTTTTATATACTTATAGCTCTATATTTATTTTTATTCCATTTGTATTCACAGATCATCGTACTCTTTTATATGGAAACAACAAAAGCTATCTATCAATTATGCTGCAGGCAAGATTCCTCTGCCCGGCGATTATGGAAATAACAAAAGCAATCTATTAATCTGATACAAGCAGAATGACAGTGTGTTTTGTCTAACTGATAAAAGCAGTCCGGTGAATTGCCTGTGGTCCTCAAGGAACCTATTGAAAAACGCCGGCGGTTAGCGAGGTGGTTTCGAGCTTACCGTCCGTTGCGTTTTTCACTAAGCGGGAGCGGGGTGACGGAGGACCACAGGCAATTCACCGGGCGGATCTTTTCAGAAAATGATACAACTAATCTTTTCTAACAGATAAAATATAAAGAAATATATACTTTTTTATGATAGATTGCAAATAGCGGAAAAAGTGGTTGAAATGCCCGTTCTTTTATGCTAAACTATCTATGTTTCGAATGTAAGGAGGTGGCAGGATGACAGCTTTAAAGATAGTAGTCATGGTTATTTATGCAGTTGTGTGTATAGCGTTGACAGTGATAGTACTTATGCAGGAGGGCTTGACAGGATCCATCAGCGGCGCAGCGGATACCTACTGGGGAAAGAATAAGGGACGGTCCATGGAAGGAGCTCTGGAGAAAATTACAAAGTTTCTTGCAATTGGTTTTATTATATTGTCCTTGGTACTGAATATAATCTGAGAAAAGGCTGAAACACTCTTGCTAATAAGAGTGTTTTTTTCTATAATGAGAGTATAGAAGTGACGTAAAACTAGGGTAAGGAGGGATTGTTCATAAGGAACCGCAGGTAGTGTGAGCGGATATAAGGGAGGTATAGATATGACGGATGAGGCATTACAAAGAAGAAAGAAAATTATACTGGATATTGTTAAGGATGAGCATTATGTACCGATGAAGGCGAAGGAGCTGGCAATTCTTCTTCAGGTTCCGAAAGAGGATCGGCCAGATCTGGATTTTGTGCTCCATGAGCTGGTGGCATCCGGGGAGATTATGTTGTCAAAGCGCGGAAAGTACACAAAGCCGGAAAATCATATTTTGACAGGTGTTTTTATGGCGACGGCGAAGGGATTTGGTTTTGTGGCAGTTGAAGGGATGGATGAGGATATCTATATTAAGGAGAGCCATACAAATGGCGCACTTGATAAAGACACCGTTCAACTTGTGTTACTTCCCTCCAAGGGTGGCAGAAGGCAGGAGGGAGAGATCACTAAGATTCTCGCTCATGGAATCACAGAGGTTGTCGGTATCTATCAAAAAGGAAAGGATTTTGGTTTTGTCAGTGCAGACAATCAGAAATTTGCAAAGGATATTTATATACCGGAGGCACGCTCAAAGGGAGCAGTCACGGGACATAAGGTGGTTGTCAAGCTGACAGATTTTGGAAGCAAGACAAAAAATCCAGAGGGAATTGTGAAAGAGATACTGGGTCATGTAAATGATCCGGGTGTAGATATATTATCTATTATCAGGAGTTATCAGCTTCCTGAGGAATTTCCAAAGCCCGTTATGGAACAGGCAGCGCGGATTGATCAGGAAGTTTCTGAGGAGGAAAAGCAGGGGCGCTTAGATCTTAGAGATTGGCAGACTGTGACAATTGACGGAGAGGATGCTAAGGATCTTGATGATGCTGTGACGCTCACAAAGGAGGGAGACCGCTACACGCTCGGCGTGCATATCGCAGATGTCACACATTATGTGACGGAGGAAAGTGCGCTGGATAAAGAGGCATTAAAGCGTGGAACAAGCGTCTATCTTGTGGATCGTGTGATACCAATGTTGCCGCACAGGCTGTCAAATGGAATCTGTTCGCTAAATGAGGGTGTGGACAGGCTGGCATTAAGCTGTATTATGGAGATCGACGAAAAAGGAAATGTGATTGGACACAGAATTGCTGAGACATTGATACGAGTAGACAGGCGAATGTCCTACACCAGTGTAAAGAAGATTCTGGAAGATAGAGATGAAAGTGAAAGAAAAGAATATGAGCCGCTTGTGCCAATGTTTGAGCGGATGCAGGAGCTGGCAGCCATATTGCGTGAAAAGAGAAGGCAGAGAGGTTCGATAGACTTTGACTTCCCAGAAACTAAGATTGTACTTAATAAAAAGGGAGAACCGATTGAGATTAAGCCCTATGAGAGAAATACAGCGACAAATATTATTGAAGATTTTATGCTGATCACCAATGAGACGATCGCTGAGGATTATTATTGGCAGGAGATGCCTTTTGTATATCGGACACATGACACACCTGATCCAGAGAGAATCCAGCGTCTGGAGATCTTTATCAATAATTTTGGCTATGGCATTAAGAATAACAGAGAGGGGATTCATCCGAAAGAGCTGCAAAAGTTATTGGCGCGGATAGAGGATTCCCCGGAGGAGGCACTGATTAGCCGTCTGACGCTCCGTTCTATGAAGCAGGCGAAGTACACTGTACAAAACAGCGGACATTTTGGGCTTTCGGCAAAATATTATTGTCATTTTACTTCACCGATCCGCCGTTATCCCGATCTTCAGATTCATCGTATTATAAAAGAAAATTTGCACGGCGGAATTGTGGAGAAGAGATTAAGACATTATGTAAGCATCCTTCCCGGTGTTGCGGAGCAGTCAAGTGCCATGGAGAGAAGGGCGGACGATGCGGAGAGAGATACAGAGAAGCTTAAAAAGACGGAATATATGTCAAGGCGAATAGGAGATAGATTTACAGGCGTAATATCAGGAATGTCAGCATATGGTATTTATGTGGAGCTTCCTAACACAGTGGAGGGAATGATACATGTAAATTCTCTGATAGATGATTACTATTATTATAACGAGGAAACCTATGAGATGATAGGAGAGCAGAAGCACCGTGTCTTTAAGCTTGGACAGACGATTGATATCGTGGTGACGGCGACGGATAAGCTGACACGAACCATTGATTTTATGCTTGCAGAGGATGTTCAGGAAGGAAATGAAGATGGGCAAGGAGAATATAAAGCTGATAGCCAATAATAAGAAAGCATATTTTGATTATTTTATAGAGGATACCTATGAGGCAGGGATCTCACTTCACGGGACGGAGGTGAAATCTCTGCGCATGGGAAGATGCAGTGTCAAGGAAGCATTTATCCGTATAGAAAAGGAGGAAGTTTTTGTGTACGGAATGCATATTAGTCCTTATGAAAAGGGAAATATTTTTAATAAGGACCCACTGCGAGTGAGAAAGCTTTTGCTGCATCGACATGAGATCAACAAGATCAACGGGCAGCTTGCAGCGAAAGGATATACGGTTGTACCTTTAAAGGTTTATTTTAAGGGGAGTCTTGTGAAGGTGTCCATAGGCTTGGCGCGTGGCAAAAAGTTATATGACAAGCGTCAGGATATTGCGAAAAAAGATCAGAGAAGAGAAGCAGAGAAAGAATTTAAAGTGAAAAATTTATATTAGAATAATTTGATTTATACTATAATTTGCAGAAAGTGGTTTATTATGAGCATAGTCTATGTTCTGTTATCGCGCTCCTATTAAGTAAAAAATACATGTTGCTTGGGTATTTTTTCATTGGAGTTTTGAGGAAAATAGACTATGCTCTTTGTTCGATTGAACAAAAATAGAATACGGACCACTTATCAACTTGATTAATTTTTGCCAGAAGTTCCATCTGTCGCGTTAGACTTCTTAGATGTAGCCACCACGACACCGCTGGAAGTTTGGCAGGCGGAGCATCTACTCTGCATAATTCATATGATTGATAAGTGATCCGTGCACGAAAAGGAATTATTTGTTTCCTCACACAATGAACCAAGTGACTGCTTGCAGTCATATGGCGGCTACTGTGAGTGTCGAAAATCTCGCTCCTTGAGAAATTACAAGTATGATGCCCCTCCAAGAAGCGGAGGTTTTATTCTGGTAATTTTGTTGTATTTGTGCTGTTTATAATTCCTCCGATGAAAACAATTGTTTGAAAATCATTTTCTATTGGTATTTTATTAAGAAGGATTCCCAAATCTACTCGTTTGTCAGCTTTGCGATTTTCAGGAATCACAGAATCAAATACAGTTACAACATCAATCCAATATTCTTGGTATCTCCAGTTATCTCCATCTTTATATGCTTCGAATGATAGATTATCAATGCGATCGGGCAATCCCGGATAAGTATCACTGTCTCCATAGATTTTTTTGAACGTTGTATATGCTTCTTCTGTAAAAGCAAGAGCTTCTTCATTCTGACCTTCAAAGTTATATTGTATCCGAAATAAAATATCTCCTTCAAAGAGAAGTGATACTTTAACAGCTTTTTCATTATACATAAGGTCTTTATTTAAAACTACTTCTTCCGCATCTGGTGCTAACTGTGTATCGACAACATCTTGAAACAATTCTAATATCTCTTGTCGTTCTTTGCCCAGAATAGTGCTGACATGTTCTGGTGTCACAGTTTCCATACAATCACTGGGATTGGATTTATTTTTGTTGTCGCAGGAAGATAATCCTAAACAGAGAATAAAAAAGATCAAGCTTATAATTATGTGTTTATTTACTAAATACTGTCCAGCTATACGTGTCATATCTTGTCACCTCTTTCACTATATAGTTTTTATTCTAAATCATACCATTATATTTGTTAGCTCCATTTGCCTATAGAATATGGGAAAAGCCTCTAACAAGCATCAAGATAATCTGTCTAACTTCCTTACATAGGCAAATTCGGCTAACTATTATGTTGAAAATAAAATATTGAAAGTATATTATATATTTTCTGATTCATATATTATCAATTTGAAATAAATAAAGATAAACAAAAAATGGACATGTCTGATCCAATTATAAAGAAAAGGTTCTTGATAAAAAGCAGATTAGGATTTATAAAAACATTGGAATCCCCCCTGACATGCTATATATGTATATGAAAGATATATGCTTTATCAAATAAAGGCATGAGATTGATCATAATATTTTAATTATTTAATACAGTATTTATTTTTAGTGTATGATATTTATATTCTTTTGTCAATATAGCAATTAGAAAAATAATAAGAATGTAGAACATGTTAAACTAATAACTAAATTTTATTACGAATAATGTAGATTAACTGTGACAGTTCAGATAGGTCAGCGTGTTTACCGCGCTGACTGTACAGGAATTCAGTGCTCACGGGTATATGGCTCATCGCCGCAGGTGATTAAAAATGGCTGTATGCCATAATAGTTTAGGGACTATCTGAACTCCTAGTATGATTTTGGATTTAGAAATATAGTAAAAAAGTATTGACAAATCATTTTTGCTTAGATATAATATATATGTTCGTTTGTGAGCCAATCAACCATATAGTTAAAGTGAGGGGTTGTACTGGTTTCGACGGGGATTTTGAAATTGAGGAAGCCATCTGCGGGTCGGTACCGCGTTAGTAAACCGAAACTTAAATATAAACGCAGACGAAAATTTAGCGTTCGCTGCCTAGTTGCGGCGTGTCGGGCTTAGGCTGCTCACCACTTAAGAATCCGGCATCGACTTGGTGAGGCACTTCGCTTCCAAAGCTTTGAGGAAGTGGAAGAATGATGAAGCTACTGAAACGGAAAGCTTGTCCTTGGGCGTTTCGCGGAGGGAACAGCGTAGAGGATACGCATAAAGCAATGACTGTGATGGGAGATGCTTCAATGGATGGGTTTTCGGACAGGGGTTCGATTCCCCTCAGCTCCATTTGATAAGCTTTTATCAAATATGATATCGAGGTGTGGCTCAGTTTGGTAGAGCGCCACGTTCGGGACGTGGAAGCCGCAAGTTCGAATCTTGTCACCTCGATTATAGAATTTGGATGCAGATACTGTGATATGGTATCTGCTTTTTTATGTGCAGGGGCGCGTAGGAAAATTAATGGCGAAAACTACGTGTGCCTCGCACGTCGAGTAGGGAAAGTAACTAAGACTGTCACTATAAGTCTTAATTATACAACATATCGTATACATGCAGTACTATTTTATAATTTCTTGTAAATTTTATATTTTATCTGTTCTTAAAAATCTGCTGTATCATTTTCTGGAAAGCTCCGCCCTTTGAACTGCCTGTAGTCCTCCGTCACCCCGCTCCCGCTTAGTGAAAAACGCAGCGGACGCTAAGCTCGAAACTACCTCGCTAAGCGCCGGCGTTTTTCAATAGGTTCCTTGAGGACTACAGGCAGTTCAAAGGGCTGTTTCTATCAGTTAGGTAAAACACGCTATATCTCTGATTGTACAAGATAGATAGTTTTTGTTGACTTCTTTAAGAGAATTTGATGATCTATGAATACAAACATAATTATAATTAATACAGATCTGTAAGTATATGAAGAAGAACAATTCAGTAAAATAGTATAGCCCGACCGCTGTTTTCCTCAAGGAACCTATTGAAAAACGTCG
>CAJUOO010000036.1 GCA_910588535.1 uncultured Lachnospiraceae bacterium
GTTTCGAGCTTAGCGTCCGTTTTGTTTTTCACTAAGCGAGAGCGGGGTGACGGAGGACCACAGGCAGTTCGCCGGGCAGACCTTTCCAGAAAATGATACAACAGATAAAATATAAAATTTACAAGATGTTATAAGATAGCACTACATATATACAATATCTTGTATAATTAAATCTTATTGCGACAGTCCCATGAATACTCTTTTATAAAATATAAAAAACATATATTATCCACACTAACTCCCATCTGCCCGCTTTAACGGGCGCACAAATCAGAACGTGAAATTTTTATTTCACACTAATCACCCATGTCAGAGCAGTTTATTGCGATGACACGCGTCGGAAATCTAATATTTCTGACTGCGAAGGCTCTGACACAAATAACAGATTGAAAAATTAGCACATCAGCATGATGATTCAATCTAGTTTACCCTAAGGAGATAGATATCTATGATTATTCGAAAAGCAAAGCCAACAGATGCACAAGATCTAAAACTATTATATTTTGAATATCTAACACAATTCCCGCCGACAGAGGAGCAAGATATGGCGCTTTGGGCCAATCTCCTTGAACAATTTGAACATAATAATAACATCCATTTATTAGTTATCGAGGAAGATAACAAAGTGGTTTCTTCTGTACATATGACTATTATAGAAAATCTAACACATAATCTCAGGCCATATGCCGTGATAGAAAATGTTGTGACTCATATCGATTACCGAAAAAAAGGATATGCATCTGCATTACTTGATAAAGCATCAGAAATTGCCAGAGAACACAGATGTTATAAATTATTTCTTGAAACTGGCTCCAACAAAGAAAGTACACTAAACTTTTACAAACGCAATGGATTTGAAATTGACAAAAAACATTCATGCTTAAAACGATTACAATGATATATAAATCAAATCATTCTCTCAAAAAACCACAGTTTACACAATAACTCCCATTTGCCTGCGAAAGCAGGGTGACAGCGTATTTTGCTTTACAGATAAAACAGCCCGGTGAACTGTCTGTGGTCCTCAAGGAACCTATTGAAAAACGCCGGCGCTTAGCGAGGTAGTTTCGAGCTTAGCGTCCGTTGCGTTTTTCACTAAGCGAGAGCGGGGTGACGGAGGACCACAGACAGTTCACCGGGCGGATCTTTCCAGAAAATGAAACAACAGATAAAGCATTAAATTTACAAAAAGTTACATACAGAGGAGAACATATGAAATGCTTCAGAAATTATAAAAAGAAGAAACTGTCAGGAATAGTATGATATCCTTAAATATAAAACAAAAAAATACGATAATTAAGGCATAAATACGATAAAAATAAATCATAACATATATAACAAAACATCTCAGACAATCATAAATAACTGATAAAAGCCTAATTAACCCCATATCAAAAATTATCGGAAAAACAGAATCCTCCTATCATCCTCTTTCCGCAAGATAGAACACCGCCACCGCACTTGCTCCTCCACCCCTGTGATTTCCAAGCAGCAATCTTCCTCCATGCTTTTCACAATACATGCGGCATATATACAAGCCAAGTCCAAAGTGCTTTAGATCATCCTGAGGATTTGTATGATACCACACCTTTGTAAGCTGCTCTTCGCCGTCTGAAAAACCATCACCATCATCTTCCACATATATCTTACACTCATCACCCTCGATACATAGGCGAACCATCACTTTACTTTTTGCATACCGAAGAGAATTCTCCACTAGATTGTCCACTATCTCAAACACTAGCTCTGTGTCAATACTAATACACTCCTTCTCTGTCTGACAGCCAAATTCACAGGATAATCCACCATCCTTTGACAGTATCTCCACATTTCTCTTTATTTCCTGAAAAAATACCTCCACCCTTGTTTCCTTAAGCTGTATCTCCCGATCTTCAAGCTTGGAGAGCTTCCTCATGGTATTTAAAAACACTTCCATCCTCTCAATCTGCCTCATACTCTCAGAAAGCATATCGGTAAGCTGCTCCTTGCTGATTTTCTCACTGGGAACATACTCCATCAGCATCTCCTGATAACCCTTTAAAACAGCAAGCGGTGAGCGCAGATCATGCGCGACAGCTGCGCGCAGAGCCTTCTCCTGCTCCACCAGCCTCCACATCTGTTTATTATTTTCTACAAGCTGGCTCCGCATCCGCTCAAATTCCTTACATAACTGACCCAGCTCATCTTGATTTTTGTAGGTAACAGAACATTCCAGATTGTTCTCTGCTATAGCCTCCGATGCCATATGAAGCTCCTTAAGCGGTGTCTGAAGCTTCTTTTTGTAGAAGAGACAGACGGTGATCATTGTACCCACAGCCGATATCACCAAATTCCCATAAGTCTGCAAAAAATCACATAGCTCAGAGATCATTCTTTCTATATCGCTTATCTCCTTCATAGAAGGACGTGCATACCAATCCCATATATTTGTATAATAATACCATATTTCTCTCTGCACATCCAACGCTATCTCACGGATCAGATAATACAGAACAAAGCTGACAACAAGATTGATAAACATATATAGAACTATGGTTTTCTTGATTGATAAATTCCTTATTTTTTCCATCGATAGCCCACTCCCCAAACTGTCTCAATATATTCTGTCTCCGTATAAGCAGAAAGCTTTCCCCGTATTCTTCGCACCAGCTCTGTAATACTCCTCTTATCACCCTCACCGTCGTATCCGCATACCTTTTCATAGATGCGCTCCTTATCAAAATTCTGCCCCGGATGCATGGAAAGAAATTCTATAATCTCATATTCTGTCCTTGTAAAAGCGATTATCTGACCATTGTACTGCACCGTGCTGGAGGAATAATCAATAGTAAGCTCTTCGCTTAATGGGTATCCTTCTGCCAGCCTGTGCCGTTCCTCCCTCTTTAGATGCGCAACAATCCTTGCCTCCAACTCTCTTAAGCTAAATGGCTTTAGAATATAATCATCTCCTCCAGACATCAGTCCATTGATCCGATCTTGTTCCTCCACCTTGGCCGTCAGAAAAAGGATGGGACAAGTCATTCTATCCCGAATCTGTCTACATAACTCCATACCATCCATCCTTGGCATATTGACATCCAGAAGTATAATATCCGGCTTATGTACAATCTGCTCCAATGCCGCTACTCCATCTAGCGCTGTCTCCACCTCATAACCTCTTATGGAAAAATAACTATTGAGCATTTTTAACAACGCTCTATCATCATCTACCAATAAAATCTTGTTTTTCATCGCTGTTCCATCTCTACATCTGCAAAAAATTTTCCTCCGCCATCCCATCAACAGAACAAAGGCGTAGAATAATACCTATCTCCATGATCTGGCAGCAGAGTGACAATTATTTTTCCTTCATTCTCCTGACGCTTTGCAAGTGTAATCGCCGCGTGAAGAGCAGCTCCAGAAGAGATTCCCACAAGCACTCCCTCCTGCTTTGCAAGATATTTTGCCGCCTGAAATGCCTCTTCATTCTCTACTTTAAAAATCTCATCATAAATCTGTGTATTCAGTACCTTTGGCACAAAGCCTGCACCAATTCCCTGAAGCATATGTGCACCAGCTCTTCCCTCCGACAAGACAGGCGAACTTGCCGGCTCCACAGCCACTATTTTTGTAGAAGGCTTTTGCTCCTTCAAGTACTCACCCACTCCGGTCAAGGTGCCTCCTGTTCCTACCCCCGCAACAAAAATATCCACTTTGCCCTCGGTATCTCTCCAGATCTCCTGCCCTGTCGTTTCTTTATGAGCTGCTGGATTAACTGGATTTTCAAATTGTCCCGGCACAAAACTATCAGGAAGCTCTCTAGCAAGCTCCTCCGCCTTCTCGATAGCCCCCATCATTCCTCTCGCTCCCTCGGTCAGAACTATCTCCGCTCCATATGCCTTCAATATATTTCTCCGCTCCGCACTCATTGTGTCAGGCATAGTAAGAATCATGCGGTATCCCTTGGACGCCGCAATAGAAGCCAAGCCAATTCCAGTATTCCCAGACGTTGGCTCAATAATCACCGATCCCTTCCGCAGAAGCCCCTTTTTCTCCGCATCCTCAATCATAGCCTTTGCAACCCGATCCTTTACGCTGCCCGCTGGATTCAAACATTCCAGTTTCACCAACACAGTGGCTCTCAGTCCCAAATCTCTCTCTATGTTCACCACTTCCATAAGAGGTGTATTGCCTATAAAATCAAGTATACTTTTATATACATTCATGCCATTCTTCTCCTATTTCAAAAAAATACTGTCACTAGAAAACGCAATTATGACAAACATCGGTTTCTTTTATAAAACAATATCTCTCATTCTAAAATATATTGCGATGATAAAAATTCTCATATATATCAGCAGAATTAAGTAATTTTGCTGAATAATTCTCTATCTCCTCCGCCCTCTCATCATCCGACATAGAAATAAAAAAAGTGATTTCTTCTGAATATTCACCAAAAACCTTTTCTGCAATCAAATGTTCCATTGCAGACGTGACTGTTTCAAAAAACAACCGCTGATTTTCTTCGTAGCTTTCTTCGTCATACTCTTCTGATTCATCATGCTCAAACAACAATTCACTGATCATGTTAAGCTGACTGTTTTTCCCGTCCGAATATCCCCACTCATCAGGAATCCACTGTGTCAAGCTTACAGAACCTTCCTTTACATTCTTTAAATCCTCTTCTGATAAATCTAGCTCCTTTGCATATTTTTTATCCCTTCTCTGCAGATATTCGTAAGTGTTCACTGCCAAAAATAATGTAACACAATCACTATCTGTCACCAATGCAACCGCATATATTCTCTCCTTGCCAATTTTTCTTTGGATATTCTGCATTTCCACCTTCACGGCCTGTTGTATTTTATTATCCAATTCCTTATAAAATGTATTCATCTTATTTTTTCTCCTTCTTCTCTATTCTCTCCTTCACTAAATAGTATCCTACCATATATTTTATCAAGAATCCATAAATTATTTTGCCTCAAGCCCAAAATCCGCCGCAAGAAACAAAACATCAAGCTTAGGTACCCCAAAGTAGGAGCTGTCGCAATAAGTTTTAATTATGTTTCATTTTCTGGAAAGATCCGCCCGGCGAACTGCCAGTGGTCCTCCGTCACCCCGCTTTCGCTTAGTGAAAAACAAAACGGACGCTAAGCTCGAAACTACCTCGCTAAGCGCCGGCGTTTTTCAATAGGTTCCTTGAGGACCACTGGCAGTTCGCCGGGCGGATCATCCCAGAAAATGAAACACCAGATTTTTAACACCAGATAAAATATAAAACTTATAAGATAATACTACACATTACTGCACCTAATATAATTAAAACTTATTCCAACAGCCCCGAATTAAATTCTATTTTCCACAAGGTCCGCCACAATGCTTGCAGTCACATCCACATTGTAATGATTTTCCTTGTTTTTTCTCCCGTATCATATGTCTTACGATCAAAATAACCACGCCCACAAGCAAAAGTCCCACAACAACTGTTCCCATTTTCCCTCCTTCTGCCGCTTTATTTTACCGCGGCTAACTTCTTTCTATCCACATGTAATCTGCTGTGCTCTCTATATGGCCTTATCAGAAAATACAGAAATCCCGCAACCACAAAAAAAGATACCACCGTCCAGAATCCAAATGCTCTTGTAAGTATCAGGTTTCCTATCTGATACACACATAAGGACACAACATAGGCAAGTGCTGTCTGGTACCCTATAGCAAACCAGAACCACTTTATATTATTCATCTCTCTCTTGATCGCTCCCATCGCCGCAAAACAAGGGGCACACAGAAGATTAAACACCAAGAAAGAATATGCAGCCAATGCCGTCATACTTCCAGCCAAAACATCCCAGTACTCGGCTCCATCCTCCGCAACCTCCGCAAAACCAAAGACTACGCCAAAGGTACTCACCACATTTTCCTTAGCCACAAGACCCATAATGGCTGCCACAGCAGACTGCCAATTTCCCCAGCCAAGAGGTGCAAAAAACCACGCAATTCCATTCCCAATCAAAGCCAAAATACTATATTGAATCTCCATATCATCCAACATGCAAAACTGTCCGTCCACCCAGCCAAAATAAGTGGTAAACCATATCACGATCGTCGACAGAAGAATTATCGTTCCCGCCTTCTTGATAAAAGACCAGCCTCTCTCCCACATACTGCGAAGTACATTCCCCAGCGTCGGCATATGGTAGGCGGGAAGCTCCATCACAAAGGGAGCTGGATCTCCGGCAAACATTTTCGTCTTTTTCAATATAATACCAGAACAGATAATTGCAGCTATCCCCACAAAATAAGCACTTGGCGACACCCACCACGCCCCTTCAAACAAAGCACCTGCAATCAGTGCGATAATGGGCAGCTTTGCCCCACAGGGAATAAATGTAGTTGTCATAATCGTCATCTTGCGATCTCTGTCATTTTCTATGGTTCTCGACGCCATTATGCCGGGCACACCGCAGCCTGTGCCAATCAACATTGGAATAAAGGATTTTCCAGATAACCCAAATTTGCGGAAAATTCTATCCATAATAAACGCCACTCTTGCCATATAACCACACGCCTCCAAAAAGGCAAGAAAAAGAAACAACACTAACATCTGTGGGACAAATCCAAGCACCGCACCCACACCTGCCACGATACCATCAAGAATCAGACCTTTCAGCCACTCTGCACAACCGACAGCATCCAGCACCCCTTCCATCAAGACGGGGATTCCCACTACATCCATCCCAAAAACACGAAAACCATCGCCGAACAACCCATCATTTGCCCAATCCGTGGCCCAGCCTCCCACTGTCGTCACAGATACCACATACACCAATACCATAATTAGCGCAAAGATCGGCAGCGCCAGAAAACGATTGGTGACAATTTTGTCGATTTTATCCGATACTGTGACAGCACTCTTTTTACTTTTTGTAACGCACTCTCCGATAATAGAAGAAATATAGAGATACCTTTCATTGGTGATAATACTCTCTGTATCATCGTCAAAAGTTTCCTCCAATTTCTTTATCTCCTCCGACAGATCTGGCACATGCGTAAGCTTTTCTGCAATCTTATCATCCTTCTCCAAAAGCTTTATGGCAAAAAATCGCTTCTGCTCCTCAGGAATTTCAGCTCCAAGTGTACCCACCACTCTGCCGATCGCATCCTCGACCTCCTCTGCAAATTTGTGAACAGGCAAAGTGGCACACTTCCGTTTTGCGAGATCAACCGCGCGCTCGACAGCCTGATTGAGCCCCGTTCCCTTTAGCGCCGATATAGGCACAACCTCACATCCCAGCTTCCTTCCAAGTCTCTCGATATGTAGCTTATCACCTGTCTTTTCCAATATGTCCATCATATTCACCGCCATGACAACAGGGATGCCAAGTTCCAGAAGCTGAGTGGAAAGATAAAGATTCCTCTCAATATTTGTGCCATCTACAAGATTAAGAATTGCATCCGGCTGCTCTGCAATCAGATAATTTCTAGCAACTACCTCCTCCAGCGTGTAGGGCGACAGAGAATAGATTCCGGGCAGATCGACGATCGTAACATCCTTATCTCCCTTCAGCCTGCCTTCCTTCTTCTCCACCGTAACGCCCGGCCAATTACCGACAAACTGATTCGATCCAGTCAACGCATTAAATAATGTCGTCTTACCACAATTTGGATTGCCCGCTAACGCAATTTTTACTGACATGTTCTCACTCCTCCTGACATATTTGTTATCACTATCTTTTGTTAGTATAAACTAACTTATGTACAAAAAAATTATTCCACCTCAATCATCTCTGCATCTGCCTTGCGCAAAGACAGCTCATACCCTCTTACTGTCACCTCGATCGGATCACCAAATGGCGCAACCTTCCTCACAAAAACTGTAACACCCTTTGTAATTCCCATATCCATAATACGTCTCTTCACCGGTCCATCTCCCGACAGTCTCTTCACTGTCACTGTCTGCCCGCAAGCAACCTCTCTAAGTGTCTGCATCCTTCTCTCCCTTCCGCCGTACAAGGCTATCTCTCTACACCAAAATCTTGTTTGCCATCTCTCTCCCGATCGCCACTCTGGAATCCTTGACATTTACAATAAGATTTCCATCTATCTCCGACACAACTGTCACCATACCACCTGCCACAAACCCCAGCTTCTCCAAAAATCTCCTCGTCTCCTCTTTTCCACCGACCTTCCTAATAATATTCGGTTCTCCTTCCTTCACCATAGATAACGGCATACACTCAACCTCTTTTCTATATTATTTTTCAGTACTCTCACTTCATACTTTCTATAAGTTAGTATATGCTAACTTATATTAGTTGTCAATGACTTTTTGAAAGAAAATACACTTTGCACAAAAAATTTGAAAGTGTCAAAAGAATATGGTATACTTCTTGTATCATATAATCAAAGCTCTGAAAATGATAGATATGTGAGGTGAAATACGTATGGCAGTGAATGAATCTGCGGAAAATTATCTGGAAACTATTTTAATATTAAGCAGAAAGCTTCCCGTCGTCCGCTCAATAGATATTGTCAATGAATTGGGATTTAAAAAGTCAAGCATCAGCATCGCGATGAAGCATCTTAGAGAGAAGAATCACATCACCGTCACAGAGGCAGGCTTTATCTACCTCACAGATTCAGGAAAGGAGATCGCTGAGATGATCTATGAAAGACATGAGCTTCTCTCCTCATGGCTGATTCATCTTGGTGTGCCGGATTCTATCGCTGTGGAGGATGCTTGTAAGATAGAACATGTGATAAGCAAAGAAAGCTTCGAAGCATTAAAACATCATTTTAGAAAAGCAGACGCAGGACAAGCATAATCGCAGGCTGGTGTAACAGATAGATCCAGATAGAATGTCTGCCAAGCCACTCTATGGGATAAAAACTGCCTTTCAAAAGCATCGAAAGGCAGTTTTGTTTTTTTATCACCCCATGCAAAAAGTATCCCGCCATAAATAGAAAAAACCACGGTATTAATGAAAAATAATCGGTTGAAAAAAACTCCGGGTATGGAAACCCAAGGTATGTGGTAAAAAGATCCCGGTACAATGCCTCTGGCATCTCAAAGGTGCGTAAAGCCTCAAAGCCTCCATAGCCCATATTGATATTTCGAAAGGATAAAAAGAAAAGCATGCTTACAATCAGTCCTGTCAACTCCATAGAAAAACCAGAAGTTTGGCGGGCAGAAAGCATTTGAAAAAGAGAATCGAGCGGAATCAGGAGCAGCATACAAGATCCAAGAAGCGTGAGCACGCCAAATACCACCCGCTCCTCAGGAACAAAAATATTCGTCACAGCCATGACAAGAAGCCCGGAAAAAAACACAAATAAGCCACGCCTAAGCTTTCTTCGCCCAAGCGGAAAGCAAAAGCCGGACAACAAAATAAATGTCCAGCAAATGCTCTGCTGCCAGATATAGCCTGCGGTCGTCCTGTACCATTCCACAGGAAAATCAAATATGTACACCAAATCCCACATCATATGGTACAGAATCATGCTAATTATGGTAAATCCTCTTATCTCATCCAAACGTCTATATCTTTTCATCTTTGTTATATACCCGCCCCAGAGCGTGTTAAAAACTCATACACGCTCTAGCATTGCTCACACATCTTTTGAAACCTAATTGATTCTTCTATTGAATTTTCCTACCAATCCATCCAGAGAGATCGCCTCAGCAGAGAGCCGCTCGCTAAATTCCAAAAGCTGCTCGGAGGAACTTGAATTGGCCTGCACGACAACATTGATCTCGTCCATACTTGTCTCAATCTCCCTGACGGCTGCTGCCTGCTTATCTGAAGCCACACTGATACCTGCAACCTCATAGATAATGGCATCCAGATCGGCGATCACTGTCTTAAGTGCCTGAGAGGTCTCCTCGACCTTCTGGTTTCCATCTTCCACCTCATATTGATTCTGATCCAAAAGGTGTCTTGTCGTCTCCGCAGATTTTGCACTGTTCTCCGCCAGTTTCTGAATCTCCTCTGCCACCACGGCAAAGCCTTTGCCTGCCTCTCCTGCCCTCGCCGCCTCAATGGACGCATTTAATGATAGAAGGTTTGTTCTGGAAGCAATATTTTCAATTTCTGCAATAACGGTCTTAATCTCAACAGAAGTCTGAGAGATGCGCCCCATCGCCTCCACCAGCGCCTGCATCTTTTCCTTGCTAAGATCTGCTTCCTTCCCCACTTCCTTGGCCTTATCATGAACTCTTTCTGTGGCTGCACTGTTCGCCGTCACCTGCTGCGCCACCTCAGCCACATGCTTAGTCAGCTTATTGATTGCCACTGTCTGGCTCTGTGCTCCCTCTGACAGATGATGTGCATTTTCTGCCAGATTATGGGACCCTGCGGAAACCTGATTGGATGACTCCTGCATCTCCCCAGCGATATCACTGATACTATATACCGTATTGACAAGCTGGTCCATAATCTGATGAAAGCTTCCCACATATGCCTCCTTACACTCAGAACGCACATTAAAATTCCCCTTGGCAAACTCACTTAACACCTGAATCAAATCATTGATAATCAGATTCATCTGCTTTCCAGTCCTGCGGAAGCACTCCGCCAAAGCTCCTATCTCATCCTCGGACTCATAGCTGATATAAGTACTCATATCACCCTCTGCCATCTTAATAGACACATTCTCCAATTCCTTGATCGGATTAATAATATAATACAAGAGCCACTTCATCCTTCGAAGACCCACTGCAATGCTGATCGCTGAGATAATTACTAACAGCCCTATGCTAAATCCCTTAAGAGCACTCTCCATATGATCCGGAGCCGCCTCAATACAAGAAATAGACAAAATCGCAATTAGGATACTCATTATGTAAAAGGTAATAATCATATAAAAAGAAAGCTCAATTTTTCGTTTAATACTCTGCTGCTTAAATCTTTCTTCTGCCTGTGTCATATTCCCTTCCTCCAATCCTTTTTTATACAATCGATTCATTCATAGATTTCTTACTTTCTCCACTGAGAGCTACATGTCCCCTATCAAGAGCCACCACTACCTCCACCGCGTCCGTCCAAGGAAACATATCCACCGGCCACGCATCCTTAGCCTGATATCCCACTTTTTCAAATGTACGCAAATCTCTGGCAAGTGTCTGCGGATTGCATGAGATATAGACCACACGCTTCACCATAGAATCCGCCACTGCGGTGATAAAGTCCTCCGTGCTGCCGCTTCTTGGCGGGTCCATAAACACCACGTCAAACCTGTGGCCATCTGCTGCCAGATCAAGCATCACCTTGCTGGCATCTCCCTGAAAGATACGCACATTCTCTGCCTGATTCCTGCTTCGGTTATACAAAGCATCCTTCACTGCTTCTGGATTCTGCTCCACACCTACCACCTGTCTACAATATCCCGATGCAACCAAGCCGATCGTACCGACACCACAATAGGCATCCAACACCATCTCTTTGCCCTTAAACTCTGCCAGCTCCATCGCTTTTTTATACAGCTTCTCCGTCTGAACAGGATTCACCTGATAAAATGCTTTTGAAGAAATGCGAAATGTACAACCACACAAGCTATCTTCTATGTAACCCTTCCCATATAAAATATTTTCCTTCTGTCCAAGAACTGCACTTGTCTGCCGCCCGTTCACATTCTGCACTACCGTGGTAATATCCGGGTGCTCCTTTAACAGTGCCTTGACAAAGTTATTCTTGGAGGGAAATACAGGAGAGGCTGTCACCAGCACCACCATAAGCTGATTGTTTGCAAAGCTTCTGCGCACCAGAATATGACGCAAAAGCCCATACCCAGTATCCTCATCATAAACCTTAATCTTAAAGGAGGGCAACAATCTCTTGATCGTGGCGATCACAGCACTGCTTCTCTCATCCTCAATCATACACCCCTCAACAGGAATCACCTTGTGAGTGCCCTCCTGATAGATCCCTGCGATGATATTCCCCTTTCTATCTCTGTCAAACACAGCGTGAACCTTATTTCGATAATAATAAGGCTCCTCCATAGCTAGTATCGGTTTAACCTTACAGATTCCCCTTAAAAGCTCCTCCACCGCTCGCTGTTTGATTCGGCACTGTTTTTCATAAGGCATACCCTGATAAGAACATCCGCCACATTTTTTGGACCACTGGCAGCCCTTTTCTCTCTGCTCCATCTTCACCTCAGCTTTCCCCTTCCATCCCTGTGTTCGCACTTATAAAACCCTACATTCTATAGATTCTTGTATTGTCTATTTATTATATCTGAGAAAGCCGAAAAAATCAATACACAGACATGTCCAAGAAGCAAAAGAATATAAATTCCACAAAGTACCACTGGAAAAATATCTCCTGTCCCCGCATACACACTAAGCTCTGAAACAGGTGCCGCCAACGCACAGAAGCCTCCACTCTCCTTCTCCTTCATTCCAGCAACCACACGCCCTCTATTATCGATAATTGAGCTAATACCTGTATTTCCCGCACGTATCACATAACGATCCTCCTCCACCGCTCGCAGGATGGCGTGTGCGTGATGCTCCCTCATCGCCGGCGTATCCTGAAACCATGAATCATTGCTGACTATCACCAGAAATTGTGCCCCTTCCCTGACAGACTCCATGGCAAGCTTTGAAAATACCGACTCATAACATATCAATGTTCCAGCCCTGCCAAGCCCTGTCTCAAAGATTACCGGAGAAGCTCCAGCCTCAAAGTAATTCCCCGCCATAAAATCAAGAAGCCAAGGAACATACTTCCCCAGTATATTCTCAAATGGCAGATACTCTCCAAATGGAACAAGAACCTGCTTGCGGTACACTGTCCTGTCAATTCCCTGCTCTGTCACATGGTACACCACATTATAAAACATCTCTTCCCCTGCCTCTGTCTCCTCCCTCTCTATCGCACCGAGAAGAATCTCTGCCGGTAGCCGCCTGCTCCACAAAGAAAGAGTCCGCGTTGTCTCCTTATTCTCTGCCACGGTATAAGGGAGCGCTGTCTCCGGCAAAACCACAAGTGCCACCGGAGAATCTGCATATTCATAAATCAACCTTTCATAATCCTTCAGAATATCTCCTGACCTCATCGCCCACTTCTCACTTCCTTCGTGATTTCCCTGAACGACAAGCACCTGATGTCCCTCCTGCGGTGTACTCTGATAAAGCCTGACCTCCCCATACAAAAGTACTGCGCCAAGCAAGATTCCTGCTAACCCAGAAGAAAACTCCAGCCTTCTCCTTATCAAAAGTCTTGCAATCATTCCATTCAATAGCACAATAAGAAAGCTTACAAACAAGCTGCCAAGCAATGATGCACCCTGAATAAATAAAGGTGCAGAAGTTGCCACCACAGCCAGCCGAAACCATGGAAAAGAGAGCACCGGCACAATCTCCGGCAGCCATTCCCCCAATGTATAAAGCGCAGCGAGCAAAAAAATATCACTTCCGCTGCCTCTTTTTAAAAACCCAAAAGGTGCCATCGCAAGCCACATCAAAAATGTAAGACATGCACTTAACGCTAACACGGCAAGCGCAAGCACAACATTTGCCGTATAAGCCGGAAGCGGAAGCACGCCAGTCAGCTTAAATAAAAAAGACAGACCTATTATATAATACCCCAATCCATACCCTATTAAAAACAATGATGTCTTCTTCTTTGACATCATAATTCCCGCAAATGGAACAAGCACAAAGAACACGCCAAACCAAAGCTCTTTTACAGAGTAGACAAGCCCCATTATTATACCATTCAATAATCCAAGCATTGCAAGCCACATAATTCTACCTCATTTCACATATCTTTAGTATCTCTAGAATTTTTTATTTTTATTCGAAATCAATCCTATATCCATATGCAAAAGAGTGGTTTCTATATGGCAAATATATTTTTTCTATTGCATGTCCTTTCATTTAGTGATAGAATAAATCAGATATTGTGATGAAATCAGAAGAAAAAGGAGTGCTATTATGTCAGGACATTCGAAATTCGCCAATATTAAACATAAGAAAGAAAAAAATGACGCTGCAAAGGGCAAGATCTTCACAGTGATCGGAAGAGAGATCGCGGTTGCCGTGAAAGAGGGAGGTGCTGACCCGGCCAATAATTCCAAGCTGCGTGATGTGATCGCCAAGGCAAAGGCGAACAATATGCCAAATGATACCATCGATCGCGGCATTAAGAAGGCAGCGGGAGATGCGGCTTCTGTCAACTATGTCGCCAACACCTACGAGGGATATGGTCCAAACGGCACTGCAATTATCGTTGACACTTTGACCGACAACAAAAACCGCACCGCCTCCAATGTGAGAAATGCCTTTACAAAGGGCGGCGGAAATGTCGGAACAACAGGCTGCGTATCCTTTATGTTTGACAAAAAAGGGCAGATTATCGTTGACAAAGAAGAATGTGATATGGACGCTGATGAGCTGATGATGATCGCCTTAGACTCAGGCGCGGAGGATTTCTCTGAGGAAGAAGACAGCTTCGAGATCATCACTGCACCAGAAGAATTTAGTGCTGTGCGCGAGGCGCTTGAGGCAGCTAAGGTCCCTATGCTGGAAGCAGAGGTAACTATGATTCCGCAGACATGGGTGGAGCTTACCAGCGAGGATGATAAGAAAAAGATGAACCGTATCCTCGATCTTCTGGATGAAGATGATGATGTTCAGGCGGTTTATCATAATTGGGATGAATAATAAGAAATATGTGGATTCTACTTGTACAGGGGAGTATATCGCAATCGCGATATACTCCCCTGTCAGATATAACAGCCTCACAAAGAATCTGAGACTAAGTTCTTTCTTTCCTGAAAATACAGAGATACTTTTGTGCCTGTTCCCGCTTCCGATTCTACTTGAATAGGAATGGCAAGCTTTTTTAAGATCTCTTTGCACAAATATAAGCCAATACCTGTAGATTTCCTGTCCAATCTTCCATTAAAGCCAGTAAAGCCTTTCTCAAATATACGCGGCAGATCCTCCTGTCGAATCCCTATCCCGCTGTCTTCTATCACCAGACAGGCATAGATTGGCATACCCTGATATTCTTTACAATCCTCTTTTAGATAGATGGAGATACCACCCTGCTTGGTATACTTTACTGAATTTGAGAGAAGCTGCTCCAACACAAAACTAAACCACTTCTCATCTGTCAGCACAGAGATTTCTATAGAATCCATATGCACAGAAAGATTATTATGAATAAAAAGCAGCGCATATTTTTTTATCGCCTGTTTTACCATGCCAGAAAGATCATAATCCTTTAACAAAAGATCGTCCGACATACTCTGACAGCGCAGATAATACAGAACCATCTCCACATACTGCTCCGTCTTAAAGATCTCCTCCTCCAGACCTTTCGCCGCGTCAAGTCCTTTGAGCTCATCACGCTCCAAAAGCAGTCTTGCCGCCTGAATTGGCGTCTTAATCTGATGCACCCACATACCATAATAGTCCTTGCGCTCCCTCTCCTGCTCATACAATGTAGACAGAAGCTTTTTTCTCCTCTCATCCATCTCCCATATAATTTCTGTATATAAATCTTGCAGCAGCCCTTTGCTCTCTGGAAGCCTCCCATAGATCTCCTCTGGATTCTGCAGAACATAATAGAGCTTATCATATGCTGCAATATAGCAAAAAAAATCATACACACAAGAAATCATCAGAAGAAAGCCACTGATCACAGCCGCATAAAAGATCTCAGAAAAATAATCCAGATGATTCAAATTTAACACCACAAGAAAAATCACAATCGTCAATAGATAAAAACCAATATGCCATCGCCTATCAAAAAGATAATGACCAAGTAGAACCCATATTGACTTTTTATCTTTATTTTTTCGCATAGTCATATCTCCCGCTGTCCCATCCCTTATCTCTATTTTGGGCTTATGATATTCCCAGATCCTCTGCCAAGCATCCTTATATGTTTCCGCGCCATTTCCGGCACATGCTGCATTTTATGGCAGGCACCGCTGATAAGACTATCACACATCACTCTCTGACAAAGAGAGATAATAGCCAATCCCCTTTTTTGTGCGAATAAAATCCACCAGTCCGACATCCTCCAGCTTTCTTCGTATCCTCGTCACATTGACAGTCAATGTATTATCATCGACAAAACATTCATTGTCCCAGAGCTTTCTCATCAGCTCATCGCGTGATGCCAATCTCCCCGCCCGCTCAAACAAAAACTCCATAATACGAAATTCATTTTTTGTAAGCTCAGTCTGCTCTCCGTGATATAAAATACTTGCATCTGACAGATTCAAAACCACTCCCTGATACTCCAACAGATGTGTCTCCTGCTTTGCCTCATAACTTCTTCGCAGTATCGCCTGAACTTTTGCCGACAACACATCCAGAGAAAATGGCTTTGAGATAAAATCATCACCGCCCATATTCATAGCCATCACGATATTCATATTATCAGAAGCGGAGGAGAGAAAGACAATTGGCACATTGGATAGCCTTCGAATCTGGCTGCACCAGTAATACCCGTTATAAAAAGGCAGCAGAATATCCAACAGCACAAGCTGTGGATTTTCCTCTGCAAACTCCTCCACAACATGCTCAAAATCTAAAACCTGAACCACTTCATAGCCCCATTTTCTCAAGTGGCTCGCTATCTCATTGGAAATTGTCACATCGTCCTCAACTATCATAACACGGTACATCGCTATGCTTCTCCCCACTCTACAGTATCTCTGTCAAATAGATTCCTGCTTATTTTACCACAAGGAAGAAAGAAATGCTACTCTTATAGATTCTTCTTCTGTCTTTTTTGCATATACAGCCCAATCAGAAGCACCACCACCGCCGCTATAGTATTCCCCAGCCCATGAGATACAAAATTCTCCATATATTCCGCAACACTCTGATATTCACGGCATATAAGATTAGTAAAAAGATCGCCAAATACCGCGAGCGCAAGTAACACACCAACTGCCAACACCCAGCTTTTATGAAAGATCTCATGTACTGACACACTGATCCATAAAATCACAAACCAAATCAGCATAATCGGTACACCTAGACGAAAAAACCATATATCCTTCTGATCCATATACTGATAAAGCACCACCTGGACCACTCCCACCAAAAATGGCACACAGACAGTCAAAGCAGCGAGAAAATTTACAAAACGCCGTTTTTCTGCCTTCAGGCCCAAATAAGCCGGCACGTAGGCTGTGAGAATTCCCATCAATACAATATAAAACCATGACAACTGCTTTTCAATGGCAAGATTGACGATAAAACAGGTAAGAATCCCTATTCCTCCCGCCGCGCCCATGATCCACTGCATCACCGCAAAGCGCGACCGCTTTAAATACTTTTTAAAATCCTTCACCTCCGGCGCTGTCTCTACCATAATAGGCTGGCGCATCTGTTCCAGCACACTCTGGCACGACACACAGCTATCTAAATGCTTCTCAATCGCTCTATTCGATTCTTTGCTGGTCATCTGATCCACGTACATAGGAAGCAAATCCTTTACCGTGCTGCAGACCAGAACCTGCTCTGTATCCTTTTTTTGTTCCATATCTTGTCCTATTTTCCCTTTTTGTTCCATTCTCCTCTTCCTTTCATTAGTTTTTGTTTTCCTCTGTAAAAGGTCACTCTCGCCCAATTTTCCGTTTTCTCCATAATATCCCCTATCTCAGCAAAACTTAACTCACCGGTCAGCCTTAAGTACATCACCTCCCGCGTCACTGTATCTAATTGATGCAGCAGGCGAAACGCCTCCACCTTCTCCACATTCAGCAGGTACTCATTCTCAATATTTCCAAAGGAGCTTATCGTCTCCTCCACCTCTGAGATAGGCACACTCTCTGCTTTTTGCCGCCCAAGCTCCTTATACCACAGCCTTTTTGCAATCTGACAGAGCCAGACAGAGATCTTGCACTCACCCCTAAATTGCTCCAGCCCCTTCATGGCCTGACAAAACGTCTCCTGTGTCAATTCCTCCGCCAGATCCGCATTATGAGTTAAGCAGAACAGATATTTATAGACAGCCTTTACATTTTCCTCATACAGCCTTTCCATCTTCTGCTTATCCACTCTTTCTCTCTCACCTCCCAATAATAAGTACCAAAAAATCAACATTCGTTACAACTATTTTCCATAATTATTTTAATTCTTTTTTACTCTATATAATCTTTTCTGTATAATTATCATTTATCAAAGACAATCTATTATCCACACACATTTTTACATGGCTAACTCTTCGATGCTTTTCCTTCTCTTAACAATAAGAAAAGAGGGGAAGCCCCCTCTATTTATGGAAGAAACACATCTCTCACCCACTGAAAATACCATGCAAAATCTGGTTTCTTTGCTCCTTCCTTTGTCACGACCGGATAGCTTGCCAGCACCTCCCCATCCAATCGGTACACCACCCTTCCGGCCTGACTGCCAGCCTCAAAGGGCGCCATAAGCTCCGGCGCCAGTGACAGCGCCGCCTCCACATTCTCATCCTTTCCAAGCAGCACTAAAAGCTCCCCCGCTCCCTCGATGGACAGCTCTACATTCGTATCCGCATAGAGTTCTCCATTTTCTGGCACCGCATTCCTGACAGGCAGCGAAGGAAGAGAGATTTCCTTCCATACATTTTGATATTCAAAATCAGACAATCCATAATTCATCAGTTTTCTCATATCGCTCCACTTATAGGTCTTATTGTTCGGCCAGCCACAGGCGAGCAATGCCGCAATATAAGTTTTTCCATCCCGCTCCAAGGCTCCCACATAGCAGTAGCCCGCATTGGCAGTAAAGCCCGTTTTTCCGGACAACGCACCCTCCATCATACTGAGAAACGCATTGTGATTTACAACACTGTAGCTGCCTTTCTTGTCAAGGCTCTGAAAGCTTCTGGATACGGTTCTTGTAATCTTGAGAAACTCTTCTGATTTTTCTGATTCACTGATACAGTATTTCATAATTCTTGCCAGATCTCTTGCCGTGGTTGAATGTACTCTTGTCTCTCCATTTACTGTCTTCTGTGCATCCAGTCCATTGGGCGTGATAAAAAAGGTGTCATTACAACCAAGATCCCTCGCCTTCTGGTTCATCATATCGGCAAATTCCTCCACACTGCCCCCAATATGTTCAGCGATGGCGACAGCACTGTCATTGTGAGATTCAAGCATAAGAGAATACAACAGATCCTCCAACAAAAACTCCTGATCCTTTTGCATACCCAGATGCACCTTGGGCTGCGAGGCAGCATGGGCAGACACCTTCACGGTGTCAGAGAGATTTCCATACTCCAAGGCAAGGATACATGTCATAATTTTCGTTGTGCTCGCCATGGGCATCTGCTCATAACCATTCTTCTCATATAAAACACGCCCGGAGTCAGCATCCATAAGAACCGCCGACCGGGCGTAAAGCTCACTCTCCTTCGGCTCATCGGACAGGCAGGCTTTCGCTGCACCCGCAACCAGCAGAGATACGATAATAAAACATAACACCGACTTTTTTAATACCTTCATCGCAATCTTAATCCCACAAATTTTCTTCTCTGTGAAATATATGAAACAAACCCTCGCTTTATGTATTAAATGTCCAGCTTAAGCTGAACCTCCTCCTCCGCCTCCTGTCGAAATTCCTCCAGCTTATCTTGTTTGACAAGAGGAAGCTCCTCCAAGGAACTCACGCCAAAGCAGCGAAGAAATTCCTCTGTGGTGGCAAATAGTATCGGCTTTCCGGGCGCATCCAGCCTGCCTGCCTCGCAGACTAAACTGTACTCCACCAGCTTATTCACCGCATGATCGCATTTGACTCCCCTGATCTTCTCAATATCCATCTTTGTGACCGGCTGCTTGTACGCGATAATAGAAAGTGTCTCCAGAAGAACATCTGTCAGATGTTGTTTTTTTGGCACACTGGCGACACGGATCAGATACTCATACATCTCCTTCTTTGTACACATCTGAAATGCATCCTCCAGCTCTATAATCTGGATTCCTCTGTCCTCCTCATGATATCGATCCATCATATTGTGGATAATCTTCTTGACCGTCTCTTCATCATGCCCTACCGCAGCCGCGATGCGCGACAGCTCCACAGAATTTCCCATTGTAAATAAGATCGCCTCAATCGCAGCCTCCACCCGTTGCAATTCCACCTGCTCCATCATCCTCCCTCCTGTATCCCGGCTGAGCGAATACGAATATCATCAAAAATACTATCCTGCTCCACCTGTATTCTGCTGGTCTTAATCAGCTCAAGCACCGCCAAAAAAGTCACGATAACCTCCATCTTCGTGCTCTGTCTGGTCAGCAGGGCGCGGAAACTAAAGCTTTTGCATCTCTTGGCAAACTCTTCCACATAGCCAATACGCTCGGTAAGACTTACTTCATCCTTCTCAATCTTTCCAAAACTGCTCCTCACCGGATCGATCTTTTCCACCTGCCTCTTAATCACTGACTGGAAGATCAGATTCAACTTCTTTAAGGTAACGCCCTCCAAAAGCTTCTCAATATCCACAGGCTCCTCATACTGTGCCACCTCCGGCGGAATCGTCTGCATCTTGTACAGCGCTTTATTGGCATCCATCTGCCTATCCTTCAATTCCTCCGCAATGTACTTGAATTTTTTATACTCCAAAAGCCGATCCACCAGCTCTGTGCGCGGATCGATCTCCACTCCCTCCTCATTTACCTCCTTTGGCAAAAGCATGCGGGACTTTATATCAATCAGCGTTGCCGCCATCACAAGAAACTCACTGACTATATTCAGATCCTGCTTATCCATCTCATTCACATAGGCAAGATACTGGCCTGTGATCTCCACAATCGGAATATCATAGATATTGACCTTATTTTTCTCAATCAGATGAAGCAAAAGATCCAGAGGTCCCTCAAAGACCTCCAGCTTTACTGCAATGCTCATAATTTCTTCTCCCTATCTTCACCGATTATTCTTTCTCAAGTGTGATAATAACAAGCTCCGGCGGATTTAGCGCGCGGAAGTTCGGACTGTGGCTGCCCGTCCCGCCACTTAGGACAAGCTGCGCATCTCTCTCCTGAAACAACCCCTTATCATACTTTGGAAAAAGTCTTAACTTTGGATCGACCAAACCACCCAAAAATGGGACCTGTACAATTCCACCATGATTATGTCCCGATACTACCAGATCCGCTCCCCACTCAGCATAGGCTGGAAAAAAATATGGATTATGCGCAATCAATAGATGAAACTGCTCTGCATTTGCTCTTCCAAGCTTTTTATTAAGATAATTTCCCGTCATATTATAAGGCTTAAAGCGATAATAATACTCGGTCCCAATCTCAAGCCCATAGATAAGAATAGTATCCCCATTTCTTCTGATTTCCATCTTCTGATTATGGAGCATATGCAGAGGAAGCTTTCCTATCGCCCGCTCATATTCCGCAGCCATAGTGCCATAATGCTCCTTCTTCTCCTTAAGCCTACTCTCATGATTGCCAAAACTATAATAGACAGGATAGCTCTTTGCCAGCTTCTCTAAAAAGCTTACAGAAGTCGAAAAATCCTCCCCGCGCTTTGCAGTCAATATGTCCCCAGCAATTAAGATATAGTCTGGCTTCTCGCGTTTTACAGCGCCAAGAAGCCTCTCATTCTCCTCCCCGTAGACCTTGTTGTGCAGATCTGAGATCAAAGCCATCTTCACGCCACAAAAAGCCTTGGGAAGCTTTTTGGATCGTATCGTGTATCTTGTTACCACAAAACGCTTTGTCTCCATATGAAATTCCAAAAGTGCCGCTGCCGTGCAGACAGCTAATCCCGCAATAATAAAAAGACCCATACATTCACTCAATTCTATATTATTCAAAAGATTTCACTATAAAAGTATACCCTATACCAGCCAACTTTGGAAGGCTTTTTTCAGATAATCCAAAAATCCAGCCTTTTCCACTGCCTCACGAAACAAGAGCTTCACACTGCCTATCTCATTTCCATTAAGATAATACACAGCCCTCCCTGCTGTATCCCCCTCCTTCACCGGGGCCTTGGTCTGTGCATCGATCTGAATCTCCTTTGTGATCCCAGAGACATCGGAGCCGTCCGTGCTCAGATAAGAAAACTCCTTCTCAAATCGGATGGATGCATATTCCTTCACTCCTCCCAAGATCACAGCATCAGGCAGCAGCTCTGTATTTTCATCATGATACATCCGGCACTGTGCATAACCATACTGCAACAAGCTCTTTGCCTCAGAAAAACGCACTTTATAGTCCGGTGCCGCCATTATCACAGCAATCAGCTTAATTCCATCCTTCTCCGCCGTAGCGGACAGACAATACTTGGCAAGACTTGTGCTTCCTGTTTTTAGCCCGGTACAATATTCATACTGCTTTAAAAGTTTATTTGTGTTGGCAAGCCCAAACTCACTGCTTCCCTTCTGTGTCACATGAGTAATATTTTCCATCCATATCGTGGAGTACTGATGAATCTGAGGATACTTTGTGATAAGCTCCCTCGACATGATAGCTACATCACGCGCTGAAGTCACATGTGTTCTGGAATCCGTCAAGCCACAGCAATCTTCAAAATGCGTGGCAGTCATGCCAAGCTCCTTCGCCCGCTCATTCATCTGGCTGATAAATTCTGTTTCGCTGCCGCAGATATGCTCTGCCATCGCCACAGAAGCATCATTTCCTGATGCTACGACAATACATTTGATCAACGTCTCAACCGTCTGTCGCTCTCCCTCCTCCAAAAAGACCTGAGAGCCTCCCATCGATCTGGCATGTGCGCTTGTCGTCACTTCTTCCTCTAGCTTGATCTGCCCTGACTCCAGCGCATCAAAGATCAAAATCAACGTCATAATCTTGGTAATGCTTGCAGGGCTGAGTGCCTGATCTGGATTTTTCTCATACAGCACCGTCCCTGTCTCCGCCTCCATCAGCACAGCAGCCGTCGCCGTGATGCCTAAATCTGAGCTGGCAGCCGTCTCTTCTGTCTCCTCATAGTTTTCCACAAACTCATCAAGAGCACTCGTATCAATCAGTACCTCATCTCCCTCTGCGGCAGACACTGGCACAACCAGCGAAAAGATAAGCAGGATACTACACAGACACGCAAGCAGCTTCTTACTTCTCAATCGTTTTTTCATTCAGAAAACCTCGACCATTGGCTTCTTACTTATATGTAAGCAGATTTGCGGCAGATTATTCCTGTTTTTTAAAGAAGTTCCAATTAAGCCCGTTGGTAAAACGCAGCAACTCAAAGAAATTCATCTCAAACACACGAACTGCGTCCTCCTCTGGCATCTCAACCGATTCTGTGGATTGATAAACCGCACAGATTCCATCCATGGAGGCCATCGGGGCTTTTATATCAAAGTCAAAAATTACTTTTTCTTTTCCCTCAAAACTGATATCCACAACAAAAAGCTGCATCACATATGGCTTGGTAAGAGAAAGACTACCATGAAGTATCCTCCCCTCCTCTAGAAATTCATAATTGCTGACAATCTGCAGCCCATAGCGAATATCCTCCCACACGATAATAAGCTCTGTCAATACACTATCCCATGGATTCTCTACCCCCTTTGGATAGAAAACCAACTCCAAGGGGATGTTCCATCCGTTGGCGATAAGCGTGCCCTCAAGCTCCAGCTTTACTATCCTTTTCTTGCTGTCCATGCAGATAGTGACAGGAAGCTCCGCCTCCTTCACAGCCATAGAATACCCGCTCTCTTTTTGCATTGTTTCCTCAAAAAAAAGATTGATCTGTCTCGTTGGCAATGTCACATGATATACCGTGCAGCTCTCATAACTTCCATCAAAAAGAACTTCATCCTTCTGTTTTGTCTTTTCGACGGTGATCTCTTGATACAGCTCCCCGACAAGCTTTATCCCCTCCTGCCACGTGAATCCAAAAAGCTTTTTCTCTCCTCCAAGGATACTCATATCATAGAAAATATATTCACTTAGATCATCCTCCGGCAGGGAAAGTGTTTCACCCAGTATATTGTGCAACAAAGAGCTCTTATATTGCGCCTTCACATTATCAGGAGAAAAGGCAAGCCAGCTCTCATGCAGATTGGGAATATACACCATCACATTCTCCTCATCCGCATATCCTTCCACATGGACGGAAACTTCCCCGTGCAATGCCGCGTCAACCTGAAAATCCGCCTGCCTTTTCTCCATATCTCTGTGAATTCTATAATCTGCCGAGGTATTTTTCAGATACGGCAACAAGAAACGATAGCGCTGTTCCACCCATTCCTTTGCAATATCTCTAACTGCCAGCTTACCCTCACAGACAAGCCGATCGGATTGTAACAGATCAAGAAGACTGTCCATCTCATACCTCTCGTCTGTCAGTCCGGCAAATAGAGAGGCAACCGCCTTAATCACTCTAGGCTTCTGCTGCTTTTCCTCCATCACTCTAAGCCCGACTGTCACAACACTCACGCACACTGCTGCCAGCATAACCACAACAATTCCTTTTATAAAAAAAGGAAGCTTTTTTATGCTCTTCATAATTCCCTCTTTCCCTACATACTCTCACTTGGATGATAGATATATTCCTCTGTATGACTCAAGCTCACTGCATCTTTTCCTGCCTGATAAATGATAATACTGTCTCCGTCCTTCAGCACTTTTTCAATCTTTAGCTCCTGCGATGATACATATTCCGCCTCTATCTCATTTCCATTGATCCGCACATGGCTATAATGTGTAAAATGACTGCCCACAATCAGTGTAGAATCTTCCTTCACCCTCACCCCACTCACCGTGATCGGCTCTGTGCCCATCACAAGTTTTGACGGCTGGTAAGGCATCTCTCCATTATAGACTTCTCTGTCCCCATACAGCATATCAAACTGTAAGAGCTTAAGCCCCTCAAGATAATCCTCCTTCACCGCAAATGCCTGATGGTACTTTGTCAGTATGCCATTATACAGTCCTGACTGCTCCATCACATAGGCGGAGAGCTGGTATGCCTCCAGATTTCTGTCCTTCTTGGCAAGCCCATAATTATCCCAGATAATATATTCCGTCTGAAACAGATCCCCATGAAAGAGATCCTCCTCAGTCCAGTCAAATCCCGGCAGATGATCCCCATACATCACAAGAATGATCTCCTCTGGAAAATCAGAAAGAAATTTTGTCAAATCCCCAAGAAACTGATCCATCTCATACATCTGATTGACATAATATTCCAGACGATTCTTCTCCTCGCTTTTCTCATCGTCAATACTCTCATCCGTCTTTATCTGAATCCAAAGCGGCTCCGATTCCTTTGTCGGATAGCTGCCATGACCCTGAACTGAGATCACATATAGCACATCCTTTCCCGATGTGCTCTTCAGCGCCTTCTGAATCTCCCCTGTCAAAACAGCATCCTTCGCCCATCCGACAGATGTGTACTCCAAGGAATCCGCATCCATATATTCCAGAGAGGTAAAGCCATCAAAACCTAACATAGGAAAAATCTGATTCCTCTCATAGAAGGTTCCGTCATTATTATGTATCACACGGCTATAATACCCTTCCTCTCTGAGATTATATGCAATGCTCTCACAGGTGGTTTCTTTTAATATCGTTTTATATGGATATTCTCCCGGACCAAAAAAATCCAGATTCATCCCAGTGATCACTTCAAATTCTGTATTTGCCGTCCCCGCACCCACAGATGGAACATGCAAATATCCCGAAGAATATCTCTCCTTCATCGCCGTAAAATTGGGAAGGGGATTGTCAGAAAAGCTGACTCCCTTAAGATACGTTGGATCAAAAAATGATTCTAACTGCAGAAAAATCAGATTGGGCAGTATCTTCTCCTCCTCTTTTACAACATCGGGATAAGAAGAATGACGAATTGGTTGCTGTACCTCTTGAATCAGCTCATCCACAATCTCAGAAGAATAGTCGGCTGGCTTATCTATCCCAGTATTTATCAGGCTATTGCCAAAACAATAGGGAAAACCATATTTCATATAAGCATTTCCTATATTTCCAAAGTTATCCGCCAAAAGTCCTGTTCGTATACCGGCGTGCGTGGCAAAGTCTGCCAGAAGAAACAAGCCCCCGATATAGAACATAACATTTCGATAGCAAATCCTCTCCACCCTCTTTGGCGCCTTCCAAAAAACTATCCCCATCAGCACCAGCAGCCCAACTGCTCCTGCCGCCAACCATATTATCTGCTTTTTGTCCAGATAGCTGCCCATCACGGCATAGGCAGACTTTAATAACAGCATATCCGATGCCGTAAACGGTGTTGTGCGAAACACCAATATAATGCTGTTAATCACTCCCAAAACCAGCCACACAATAGCAAGCAGGGAAAAGGCAAACACCCTGCGTCTGGTCAGCAGAGCGAGGGAAACCGTAAACGCAATCACAAGGCTGTTGTACAGAAAAACAAGCGGCCTGTCCACCAAATAATCCAATACATTAAAAAACGATTTCCTGCTTAAAAGCTCCACGCCGGTATTTAGCAAAATTCCCAGAACCATACAAAATACATAGGGATTTTCACCAATCCTTTGTAATAGATGCCTTCGTTTTTCTATTTTCATATTCCTCCTGCCAGATCCCTGCTTTGAAATATATATTTCACCTAAAACTATGTACTGTGATTACACAATACCAATAATCTCTTTTACATCCTTATATCCATATTTTTCCAGATAGCGCTCTATCCCCTCCACCACTTGAATGGTGGTGTCAGGCTGGTAGAAGTTTGCTGTTCCTACAGATACCGCTGTCGCTCCTGCAAGCATAAATTCTATTGCATCCTCCCAAGACGCAATCCCTCCCATGCCAATCACAGGAAGCCCTACCGCATGAGATGCCTGATACACCATATGAACCGCCACCGGCTTAACAGCAGGGCCAGACAGACCACCTGTCCTGTTCGCAAGTGCAAAGTTTCTCTTGTGAATATCAATCTTCATCCCGGTCAAGGTGTTGATAAGTGATATGGCGTCTGCTCCTCCTGCCTCCGCTGCCCTCGCCATATCGGCAATGCTTGTCACATTCGGGCTAAGCTTCATAATAACAGGCTGCTTTGCATATCTCTTAATCGCCTTTGTTATGGATTCCACCGCCTTTGTATTCTGACCAAAGGCAATGCCGCCCTCTTTTACATTCGGGCAGGAGATATTGATCTCTAGCATATCCACCGGCTCCCCGCTAAGGCGCTCCACCACCTCGCAATAATCGCTCTCCGATTTTCCACAGACATTTACAATAATCCTTGTATTATATTTTTTTAAAAATGGAATGTCCCTCTTGACAAATACATCCACGCCCGGATTCTGAAGACCGATCGCATTCAGCATCCCGCCGTAGGTCTCCGCAATACGCGGAGTGGGATTTCCCTGCCAAGGCTCCTTTGACACACCTTTTGTCACCACCGCGCCAAGACGATTCAAATCAATCAGTTCACCATATTCCTGCCCGGAGCCGAAAGTTCCCGACGCCGTCATCACTGGATTTTTAAACTCTACACCTGCTATCGTCACTTTTGTGTTCATCACAGCTCCACCTCCTCTGCCTGAAATACAGGACCATCCTTGCAAACCCTCTTATTTTTGACATTGGTGTGGGAATCTGTCTCCTTTGACTGGCAGACGCATGCAAGGCACGCGCCAATTCCGCATGCCATGCGCTCTTCCACAGAAATCTGCGCCTCAATCCCCTTCTCTGCCGCATATTCCTTGACTGCGCGAAGCATTGGAGTCGGGCCACAGGCATAGATAATATCTGCCTCAATCCCTTTCTCCTTGATCGCATCAATCACAGTTCCCTTGATGCCTATGCTTCCATTCTCTGTCGCAATCGTGAGTGTACCATATTTTGACAAAGCATCTGCAAGAAAAATCTCATCCTGATACCCAGCCACAATCTGCCTCTCACAATTAAGCTGCTTTGCCAGCTCCACAAGTGGAGGGATGCCAATTCCCCCGCCAATTAAAAGCGCCCTTTTCTCCTTTAATGTATAGCCATTTCCCAGAGGTCCCATAATAAATAGTGCGGCCCCCGCATGATAATGTGAAAACTCCTCCGTGCCCTTTCCGGCAACCCGGTACACAACACGCACCATTCCCTTTTCTTTATTTATCTCGCAGATACTGATAGGGCGAGGCAGCAGCCTTGACCCCTCCTCTCCAAATATCGAGATAAACTGCCCCGGTTTTGCCGCACCTGCAATTTTCTCTGTCTGAAACCAGATACTGTACACATTTGTAGCTATCTCGTCCTGCCGAACGATAACCGCTCTCTCCTTCCATTTCTCTGCCATAGCTCTCTCCCTTCCCTTTTATCTTACACGGCTAAGTGCTCCATTGATATCTGCTACCATATCAAGCACAGCCTGTCTGGATGCATCCGCATAATTCTCCTCGCCAAAGGAAGCATATTCTTCCTTTTTATATGCTGCGATTATCCCGCGAGAGGAATTGACTATCGCGCCCAGCCCGTCCTCATTAAAGCAATTTACCAGATCCTCTGCCTTTCCCCCCTGTGCGCCATATCCCGGCACCAGAAAATAGCTCTTTGGCATTAATTTTCGAAGTATCTTGCCCTGTTCTGGATAGGTTGCGCCCACCACTGCACCGATATAGCTGTAGGAATCGCCCATATGCTGCTCGCCCCACTCTGCCACCTGCTCGCCCACTACCTCATAGAGCGGCCTTCCGTCAATCAACCTGTCCTGAAACTCTCCGCTGGAAGGATTCGAGGTCTTGACAAGCACAAAAATTCCCTTTTTCTCCTGCTCGCAAACCTTTATAAAAGGTTTTACTCCGTCCGATCCCAGATAAGGATTCACTGTGACAAAATCCTCCCCAAACGGCCGATAGCTCTTAGAGCCTATAGTCACTGTTCCAAGATGAGCCACAGCATATGCCTCAGAGGTAGAACCAATATCGCCTCTCTTGACATCTCCTATCACGACTAAGCCCTTTTCTTTTGCATAATCCACTGTTTTCCTAAAAGCGATAAGCCCATCCACACCAAATTGCTCATACATGGCGATCTGTGGCTTAACAGCAGGAATCAGATCGGCTGTCGCGTCCAAAATCCCCTTATTAAACTCCCAGACTGCCTCCGATGCCGCCTTAAGCGTCTCACCGTGCTCCTTCATCGCCTTGTCAAGCAAATGTTTTGGAATATAGCTTAACATTGGGTCCAATCCAACTACAATCGGTGCATCTGTTCTCTTAATATTCTGAATTAATTGATTAATCATAACTTCTCCCTCATCTCTTTTCTATTTTTCTTCATAAACTATCGTCCCGTCCACAATGGTCATCCTTACCTTCCCCTTCACCTTTCTGCCGTGAAATGGAGTATTTTTTCCCTTTGATGCAAATAAGCTGGCATCAATCACATACTCTGCCTCTGGATCAATAAGAGTGATATCTGCCGCCTTTCCAACCTTTAAGCTTCCCCTATCGAGCTTTAAAATTCGTGCAGGATTTGTGCTCATCTTCTCCGCCATCTGATACGGCGTCAAATATCCCTCCTCCACAAGGCAGGTGATGGTGAGAGCCACCGCTGTCTCCGATCCGACAATGCCAAAGGGTGCTTCCGCCATAGGCTTCTTCTTCTCATCCACATGGTGAGGCGCATGGTCGGTTGCGATAACATCAAAAATACCATCCCGCAGCCCCTCCTTCAATGCCTGTCTGTCCTCCTGTCTGCGAAGTGGCGGATTCATCTTAAAGTTTGTATCACCCGGCACAATATCCTCCTCCGTCAAGGCAAAATGATGTGGGCAGACCTCGCCCGTCACCGTCAAGCCCTCCTCCTTCGCCTCCTTTACCATGCGTGCACTGTCCTTTGTGGAACAATGACATAGATGAAGCCTTGCCCCCGTCTCCTTCGCAAGAAGAATATCCCTCGCTGTTATCACATCCTCCACAGCATTAGAGATGCCCTCCACGCCATTTTCCTCTGCAATCTTTCCGGCATTGAGCGCTCCTCTTCCCACCAGATTCTTGTCCTCACAGTGCGCCATCACAAGCACATCCTTCTCTGCCGCCCGTTTCATGGCCTCCCGGTATAATGCCGCATTCATCACAGATTTTCCATCCTCGCTGATGGCGATCGCCCCCGCTGCTGCCATGCCGGCGATATCGGTAAGCTCCTCTCCCTGCTGCCCCAATGTAACAGCGCCCACAGGAAGCACATGCACAGGGGCCTCCTCTGCCGCTTTCTGAACAACAAAGCTCACCCTCTCAGGATTATCCGTGGCTGGCTTTGTATTTGGCATAGGACAGATCGTTGTAAAACCGCCGCGCGCCGCCGCCATACCGCCCGTGCGGATCGTCTCCTTATGCTCAAACCCCGGCTCTCTTAGATGAACATGCATATCAATGAGCCCCGGCATCACATACATGCCGCAGGCATCCACCACGCGGTCAGCATCTGTGTCTATGGACTCCTCTATCTGCGATACCTTTCCATCCACAAGAAGAAGATCCATCACCCTGTCAAGCTGCTGAGAGGGGTCCAGAATCCTGCCGCCTTTTATTAATATACTCATGACAATCCTAACTTGCAGTGAGAAAACATTTCCTCGCACTGCTCTCCCTTCCTTGTTATTTTTCCCATTTTAGCATAAAATGAGGGCAAATACAACCTTAGAATCGGGGTGAATAATGGATATAAGATTATAAAAAAATCGAGTAGGAGAACGACCTTTTCCCCTACTCGTCATATATAACGTGTACAGCTTTCTCTCCTAATTTTCCTATGGGTGTTATATTTTAGGAAAACAAGCTAGCATAGATACTTTTTCCAAACTCAAAGGCTTCTTTCAAATATGATACGGCTTGTTCAAATGTCCAGAAAAAATCATCTGCAAAAGTCATAAGCAAGGCACAATCATGTATTGGATATTTTTCATATCACCCTAAAAGCAGGGTTTCATCTTTTTCTGCAATACAGTAAAATCGTTCGATAAACGCTTCTACCAGTTGTGCCATATTTCCCTTTGTGCGTCCACCGCCTAAAATAATAAGTATTTTTTTCAAAATTCCACTCACTCCCTTGTTCAATTTTGCTCTTTATACTATTCTATATTTGCGATGTCAAAAAACAAGTAAGCACTTTTTTGAACCATAGCGGCTGTTACTTTTACAAGGTTGCTTCATTACAAGTTATCCCGTCTTGGTATTTTTACTTCACAATATACATCACAGGTGCAGAGGTATCTATGCCTTTATACATTTCCTCAAATCCCGCATAGCGAT
>CAJUOO010000037.1:0-14977 GCA_910588535.1 uncultured Lachnospiraceae bacterium
AAATATATGAAGAATCACAGCGTATCTGAACGATTCAATAAAAGTAGTATAGCCTGTCCGCTGTTTTCCTCAAGGAACCTATTGAAAAACGTTGGTACTTAGCGAGGTAGTTCACGAGCTTAGTATCCGTTACGTTTTTCACTAAGCGAGAGCGGGGTGACGGAGGAAAACAGCGGATGGGCTATATGGACCTTTTCCGAAAATGATAAAAGAAAATTCATCCTGCAAGATGTTATAAGATAGCACTACATGTATACAATATCTTGTATAATTAAATCTTATTGCGACAATCCCTTTTTATTGTGTTCAAAGGGAGGAATAATGAGCGAGAACATTCAGACCAATACTACAGAGCGATTAACACCCTGTTTACAAAAGAAGATTGATAAGACGACTTGCTTAGGTGAGATACATTTTTCTTCTATGAGTACCCAAAGTGTAGAGGATAAGCTAAAGCGTGTCATTCTTCACGGCTCAGAGTATGGGAAGCAGGGGAAATCAAGAAAAAGTGATGGATAATGATGAATACATCCTTGACAAGTAGTAACAGGGAACACAAGAAGATAAATAATTTTGGTTGAATGGTGGTGGAGAAGTCTTCCACCATTTTTTGTTAATAATACATGCATGAAACAATCCTATTGACCGCATGAAAAAAGCAGTTAAGGAATCTTTCTATTCGATTGCGCAGTCCTGTATAACGAAAATATGCTGTAAAGGTGGCAGTGCATGATTCATACATCGCTTTTGTAACATACTTCCTTTGTTCTGGTCTGTGAATAAAAACCACTCCGAAAAAGTATACCTTTTCGGAGTGGTTTTTCTATGTGCTATTTTACCATATTTCATGGCTTTTGCAAGTACTTTTTTAAGAGAATTTTATACAAAGTGCACAAAAGGGGTATCATTCTCAAAAGGTATACTTTTTGAGAATCGATTGAAATGGTTTGATATATGTGAGATCAGATGGGATAGGGCTTATTCTAAGGAATGGCTTTAATAGGTACAGTACCACCTAGAAAATAAAGATTTTCTAAAGAAGCAGAAAGCAAGTTGTACTGGGAGTTATTGTGTAAATCAAAGAAATGGGTATTTTGTAGCAATATAATGTGTGAACGAAAGAATTATGACATATATAAAAACAAAACAATGGAGAAAATGATGAAGAAGAGAAATCTTATAGTTACCAGTGCAACCATAATCAGCGTTATTTTTATTCTTCTTTCTATTTTGGCAAAGAAAATGGGTGAAGATAAGGAAATAGATAATGGGAATATGTATTTAGATATATTCAATGTACATAGCACATCAAGGGTATTTCGTTCAGACAAAGAGCAAAACTTTTATGAAAAATATGGAAAAAGAGTATTAGATAAAATATTATCTTTTGTGGGGCTATTATTATGTGCACCATGTTGTGCTGTAATTGGCCTTATTATTTTTTTGGACGATCCGGGACCAATTTTCTTTTCACAAAAACGAGTAGGAAAGGATAAAAAGTTTATATGGGTTCATAAATTTAGGACCATGCTTATGTCAGCTCCACATGAAGTTCCGACCCATCAGCTTGACAACCCAGAGCAATATATAACAAGAGTAGGAAAATGTCTTCGAAAATATAGTTTAGATGAATTGCCACAATTGTGGGATATTTTTATGGGAAAAATGAGTATAATTGGACCTCGCCCTGCACTGTGGAATCAGAAGGATTTAATTGAAGAGCGGGACAAATATGGTGCAAATAGTGTTATGCCGGGATTAACCGGCTGGGCACAGATTAATGGCAGAGATGAATTGAACATAGCGGAGAAAGCAAGGTTTGATGGAGAATATGTAAAGTATCTTCACTCTGGAAGCTTAAGAGGGATAAGCTTTGACCTTAAGTGTTTATTTGGAACTATTTTGTCTGTGATAAGATCAGATGGAGTAGTAGAAGGTAATTCAGGTACCAAAAAACAGGTGACATTAGAAGGATTAAAAATAGATTCGTCAGATGTTGGATTTGAAGAATATGGTTGTAATAAGTTGTTTCACATAGATAGAAAAAAAACAAAAAGAGTATTGATCACAGGAGCAGGAAGTTATATAGGAGAGTCATTTTTCTTATATGCTGCAGAGCACTATCCGAATATTAATGTAGAAACTGTAGATGTGGTCAGTGATTTGTGGAAAGAAAAAGATTTTTCTTTGTATGATGTAGTTTTTCATGTAGCAGGGATTGCCCATGCAGATGTAAGAGCAATTCGTGAGCAGGAAAAGAAGAAATATTATGACATAAATACAAAGCTGGCGGTTGAAGTTTGTAAAAAATGTAAGAAATCAGGTGTAAAACAGTTTATATTAATGAGTAGCATAATAATTTATGGAAATTCTGCTCCATATAGTAAGTATAAAACAATTGATCAAGATACTTTGCCAAATCCAACAGATTTTTATGGAGATAGTAAATGGCAGGCAGATAAAGCAGTAAGGAAGGTAGGGGATAAGAATTTTCATGTTGCAGTTATTCGGGCACCGATGATTTATGGTAAAGGGAGCAAGGGAAATTATCCAATATTAGCAAATATTGCAAATAAACTACCTATTTTTCCAGAAGTTAAAAACCAAAGATCTATGTTATATATTGATAATTTATGTGAATTTTTGAGTCTATTAATTTTGTCTGGCGAGGGAGGCGTTTACTTTCCACAGAATAGAGAGTATAGCAATACCAGTGATCTGGTAAAAGAGATCGCAAAAGTAAATGGAAAAAGAATAAAGACATTAAAATTGTTGAAGATAGCGGTAAAAGCAGGTTGCTATTTTCCCGGAACGATAGGAAGATTGACGAATAAAGCTTTCGGTAACATGGTTTATAACAAGAAATTAAGTAAATATCAAGGATTGAATTATCAGGTTGTAGAGTGGAAAGAATCCATAAAAAATACTGAAAACAATTTTAATAAAGAAAAAAGAGTACTGATTGTTACTTCAGTGGCTTCTATGGTAGAACAATTCCATATTGCTGATATTAAATTTTATAAAAATCTAGGATTTGGTGTGGATGTTGCTACTAATTTTATAAAGGGAAGTACCTGTTCTAAGGAAACTATAGAAAAATTGCTGAAAGACTTAGATAAAATGGAGGTGGGGTGCTATCAAGTTGATTTTGAGAGAAAAAGTACGAATATAAAAGCTGATATAAAAGCATTGAACCAACTTGATAAGATAGTGAAAGGTGTTGCATTGCCAGTAAATGGAAAAAAGAGTGATAACAGCAGTATAAAAAAGGGGAAGAATTATATATTGATTCATTCTCATAGTCCAATTGGCGGTGCAGTAGGTAGAATTATAGCAAAAAGAAATCATATTAAAATCATATATATGGCACATGGCTTTCATTTTTATAAGGGTGCGCCGAGAAAAAATTGGTTGTTGTATTATCCAATTGAGAAAGAATTAAGTCGTATTACTGATGTGTTAATTACCATTAATCAGGAAGACTATAAAAGAGCGAAAAAAGAATTTAAAGCAAAAAAGATTGTCTATATTCCGGGAGTTGGAATTGATATAGAGAAATTTCAAATTGATAAGAATAAAGGAAAAATAAAAAGGGAAGAGCTTGGATTAAAAGACAGAGATATAATGTTTTTTTCCATTGGTGAATTAAATCAGAATAAAAATCATCAGATAGTGGTAAAGGCATTAGGAAAGATACAAAAACTCCATCCAGAATTATCATATTATCTTCATTATTATGTTGCTGGCAAAGGTGAGGAATATAATAAACTTATAGATCTGGCTAAGGAATGGAAAGTAAATTTGCATTTATTGGGTTATCGAAATGATATAGCAGAGTTATTGAAAGCGGCAGATATATTTTTGCTTCCATCAAAACGTGAGGGATTAAATGTGGGACTTATGGAGGCAATGGCAAGTGGACTGCCTTGTATAGTAAGTGATATTAGAGGCAATCAAGATTTAATTGTCGAAAAAAAAGGAGGATACAAAATTCATCCTGATAAAGTATGGGAATGGGCATTTTGTATAGAGGATATATTGACTAGCGATTATATGGATAACCTTGGAAAATATAATCAGCAGATAATAAAAAAATATTCCAGAAGCATAATTGAGAAAAAATTAAAGAAAATAATAGAAAGTTTGTGTTAGCAGATGAATGTAGTGTTTTTTACGATTATAGTACCAATATATAATGTAGAACAATATTTAGAAAAATGTATCAAAAGTGTTTTGCAACAGGAGAAGGCAGATTTTGAATTGCTTCTTGTAAATGATGGTTCAACAGATCGCTCAGGAGAAATTTGTATGAAGTATTCTACAGATTCAAGGGTAGTAGTATTACATAAAGAGAATGGCGGACTGTCAGATGCCAGAAATTATGCTCATAGCTATGTAGGTGGAAAATATGTTTTGTATCTAGATGCAGATGATTATATTGAGTCAAAAACTTTTCTATGTGAATCAAAGAAAATATTACAAGATATCCCAGATGCAGATGTCTTAATATATGGTTATAAGAAATATTTTGAGGATAGAAAGGCGTTTCATGTTTATCTACCACGCATAAAAGAACCATTTTTGACATGTAGTTTTGCTGATGCAATAGAAAAGAAATATTATAGTTTAAGTGCTTGGGGAAAAATACTGAAAGCAGAATTGATAAACAATGGATTACAGTTTGAAAAGGGTGTTTTATGTGAAGATATGGTATGGTGTATTTCGCTGGCCTTAAACGGTGAGAAGGTTGTAGTAAAAAGAGATGCATCATATATTTATCGTCAAAGAAATGGCAGCATTACTAAAATAACTACAAAAAAGAAAATAAAAGATATTGAAGAAAATATCAAAACAAGTATAAGAATAATAAAAAAATATTCCATAAATACCGCGAAAAGAGAACAGATATATTGTTTTCTTGCTCAGTATTACTCTATGTATATTATATGTATCTCATTGATGTCAGAACAGGAGCAGAAAGCACATAATAATTTTATAGAACAATATAAAGTATTATTAAAATACAGAAATAGAAAAAGAGAAAAAATTATTTGGCTACTGTTCGAAATATTTGATTCTGCGACAGTATTGAAAATTATCGGAAAAATAAAGCGTTATTTGGATAGAAAAAGGATACAGGCACCATAATTGGAAATATTATGTTAGGAAGTGTTTATTATGAAAATAGCTATTTTAAATATTAGTATAGGCGAGTATATTTGTTTTTGGAAAAAATTTTATCTTTCTGCTGAAAAAAATTTTCTAATTGATTGCGACAAAGAATATTTTGTTTTTACTGATTCTGCATTTTTATATCAAGAAACAGATAAAAAAGTACATAAAATATATTGTGAGGATATGGGATGGCCATATAATACCATGAAAAGATTTCATTTGTTTCTTTCGATTGAGAAGGAGCTTATGAAATTTGATTATGTGATTTTTGTAAATGCCAATGCGGTATTCAGGCAATGCGTGACATCAAAAATAGTATTGACGTGTAAAGATATTATTACTGTGGAACATCCCGGTATGCATTTTAAGAAAAAGGAAGAATTGCCATTTGAGGTGAGAGAGGAGTCCAGCGCATTTGTGCCTATGGAACAGAGAGATATTTATGTACAGGGAGCATTGATAGGTGGGTATATACCTCAGTTTATGGAATTTATAAAAAAGATGGATCAATGGATAGGAGAAGATCTGAAGAAGGGAATTGTTGCGGTGTGGCATGATGAATCTTTCCTTAATAAATATGTAGCTGAAAATAAAAATGTACAAGTACTTGGTTGGCAGTATTTAAAATATGAGGAATATGTTATGCCATATCAACCAGTAATTGAACTAAGAAATAAGAAAAAATATCTGACCAAAGCAAATGGAAGGTTTAAGGGAAGAAATGCATGGTATTCTGGAATCTACTTATGGATAAGAAATATGAAATGGCGTATAGGCATTAAGATGGGAAAATATAAGAGGTGTAATATTTTAGATAAAGATAGTTATATTGACTTGGATATTAGGGAGAACAGAGTATGTTGATGTTAGTTCCTGTAATTGTATTAATTGCTGCGGGATTAATATGGAGAAATTCTGATAAAGTGTTTGCTTTTCAGTGCCTTTTTCTAACATTTATATGGGGATATGCTTATGAAAGAATAGATCTAAATTGGTATGAGTGGACCTATCAGGAGGCAACACAGGATTATTCTGTGTTATCCTTGTTTTTAGATGAAGGACTTTTTAAATTCATTTGTTATATATGTAGAAGCATAGGAATATCTTTTCAGACCTTTATACTTCTGATATCAGTGATATGTGTGTGTTTACTGGCATCCGCAATCACTTTTTTTACTAGAGAAAATAAGTGTGTGATCTTTTCACTTTTGCTTGTGTATCCTATAATTGAATATTCTATTGAGATTCAGGGGAGAACAGCTTTTTGTCTTATATTATTTGCCATGAGATTTTTAGAAAAAAGAAAGGTGAAAAATATTATCAAGTATGTTCTTATAGTAATAATTGCAACTGGAATACATAGTTCTGCTCTTGAGTGTTTGATATTTGTTCTGGCCCCTTTTTTTAAAGAGAAAAGAAAAGTGATTGTTTTTTTATGTATCGCTTTTGTGATGGAATGTGCAGGGATTTCTGTGGTAGCTAAGATAATGAGTAAAATCATTATACAATATCATATGGATATTACACGGATACGATATCTAAGCGGAGAAAATGTGTTGGGATTTGGGAAAGCATTGGGATTGCTAGTATGGCAGATAATAGCTATTTTGGTGATGATATGGGGGTTGCCAATAGATACGAAAGATAGATATGGTAATGGACAGGATAGAAACTTTCCATTTTTACTAAAATTACAGTTATTGGTTGTACTGTGTTTTCCACTATGTTATTTTAACATGATTTTCTTTCGTGTACCAAGATATTTTATTTTACTGACTTATATGCTTTTTGCAAGGTATCTGGGGAAAAGAAAGGGACGAAGTGTGTGTGTTAGAGTGCTTGTTGTAACTCTGTTTAGTTTTATTTCAGTTTGTTTTTTGGATCTAAGGACATGGCAAGGATTTCATACATGGTATATTAGATATGTTCTGACATCAAATCGGTTATTATATGATATATCTGCTTTAATGGTTAATATTCCAATTTTGCTTTTCTTTTGGTGTTTGTATTATGCCTTATATAAACGATGTTGGAGAAATAAGAAAAAATATATTTCTGTATGATCTGCTAAGTCATAAATATAAACGGAGGTTGTTTTAATTTCCATTACTAGCATGAAGGGGTTAAGAAGCGACTATGGAAAAACAAAGAATAAACTTTATTATTCCTTACTTTGGGGCGTTCCCTAATTATTTTCAGTATTTTTTAAATTCTTGTAGGACAAACAGTGATATAGATTGGACAATTATTACAGATAACAAGAGTGCATATGATTATCCCAGTAATGTTCATATTGTGAAAAGTTCATTTGCTCAGGTAAAAAAACAAATTCAGGAATGTTTTGAATTTCGTATCTGTTTAGATACACCACATAAACTGTGTGAATATAAACCAGCATATGGTTATATTTTTTCAAAATTGATAGAGGGATATGATTTTTGGGGATATTGTGATGTGGATGTGATATATGGACGAATTAGAAAGTTTATTACAAGTGATGTTTTGCAAAGTTATAATAAAATATTTCATTTAGGTCATATGACTTTAATTAGAAATGATCGTTATTATAATGAGTTATTTCGAAAGAAGGTGCAAGGACGCTGTATATACAAAGAAGTGTTTACGACGGATGGTTGTTATAATTTCGATGAAGATTTTAAAGATAATATAAATATCAATACTTTATTTTTAGAAAGTGGTGAAAAAATATATAGAAAAGATGATGTGATAGCAGATATATATGTAAAATCAAATTTTTTTCGATTGACACAAGACGAATGGGTTGAATCATATACAAAGTCTTTTTTTCTCTGGGAAAATGGTGTATTGACAAGAATACTACAAAAAGGTAAGAAAATTGAGAAAAAGGAGTATCTATATATTCATCTTCAGAAAAGAAAAATGAAGATAAATGCAAAGCTAGAGACATATACAAAGAGGTTTTTAATAATTCCAAATTCTTTTGAGCCAATAAATAAGCAAAATCTGGTTTCAAAAAAAGAATTTGACAAAGTTAAGAAATGGAGCCCAAATCTTCATTATATTAGGATAAGATATAAGAGTTTGAAAATAAAATTAAAAAAGAAATTTTTCGATTAATTTATCATAGTTTTTAGAGATATATTAATAGCAAAATATTAAATAGATATCTGCGTGGATAAAGAAAGGGAAACGATAGATGAATATAATTCATATAGTGAAAAAGTTTGGAAAAATAATGAATAAAAGACAGAAAGTCCATGCAATTATTCTTTTGCTTATGATGGTAATAGGAGCTTTTTTAGAAACATTGGGTGTATCTTTAATTGTTCCTTTAGTTTCGTCTATTACACAACCAGATAGTTTAGAAACAAACCCGTATTTAAAAGTGGCCTGTGAGATATTAAATCTACATTCTGACAGAATGTTTATTATAGCAGTTATTATAGTTTTAATAATGGTGTTTATATTTAAAAATATTTTTTTGATGATAGAGTATTATTTTCAATATCGTTTTGTATATAACAACAGAATCCGTATTCAAAAGAAATTATTAACTTCTTATCTCTATAAATCATATGAATTTTTTTTAAATATTAGTTCTAGTGAAATATTACAGGTAGTGGATCATAATGTGGTATACACATTTCAGATGTTGATGCATGTTTTAACGTTCTGCACAGAAATTATTATCACTATTTTTTTAATTGCTACTATATTGATTATTGATCCTGTAATGACGATGATGACATTTGTGATTCTGCTATTAGTTATGGTGCTGGTCTTAAAAATAATAAAACCTCTTTTAAGATCTGCTGGAATGAGAAGGCAAAGATATGGAATAGAAATGAATAAATGGCTGATGCAGATGGTGCATGGCATTAAGGAAATTAAAATTACTAGAAAAGAAAAATATTTTTTACAGAATTTTGCAGATAATGCATGGGGTTATGTAAAAGCGGAGCAGCAATATTCTGTGACAGGGGTTATGCCAAGGCTTATGATAGAGAGTATAGGCATATGCGCGATGCTTTCCAGTATTGGGATTATGGTGTTGGCAGGAAGAGAAATGAGTACAATGATTCCTTCATTATCAGCATTCGCAATGGCTGCTGTAAAATTGATTCCAAGTACAAATCGATTAATTTTTTATATAAATGAAATATTTTATGGAGAACCAGCCTTAGATAAGCTTGTAGAAATATTAAATAAAAAGGAAGATTATAAAGAGAAAGAGATAGGAACAAAACAATTATATATTACTTTAAAAGACAAGATCACGATATCTAATATTTTTTATCACTATCCGAATACTGAAAAAAATATACTATATAATGCAAAGATGGAAATTCCAGTTGGTTCTTTTGTAGGAATTATAGGGGCATCAGGTTCTGGAAAGACGACAGTGGTTGATATTTTATTAGGTTTATTAAAGCCACAGAAGGGAAATGTCTTTTCTGATGGGGTAGATATCTCATCGAATTATGAGGAATGGCTTTCCCATATAGGGTATATTCCTCAGATGATATTTATGTTAGAAGATAATATTCGTAATAATATAGCTTTTGGGGTTCCAGAAGATGAAATAGAGGATACAAAGATTTGGAAAGCATTGGAAGATTCTCAATTATTAGATTTTGTCAATCAACTTCCAGAAGGTTTGGATACACAGATTGGAGAAAGAGGAATACGGATTTCAGGAGGTCAGAGACAAAGAATAGGTATTGCAAGGGCGCTGTATACCAATCCAGAACTTTTAATTTTTGACGAGGCAACATCTGCCCTAGATAATGAAACAGAAGCAGCCATAATGGAATCGATTCATAGCCTATATGGTAAGAAAACGATGATAATTATAGCACATCGGTTACAGACAATTGAGAAGTGCGATATTGTTTATAAAGTAGAAAATGAAGTGATTAGTAAAATGGAGAGACAATAGGCAGAGAAACGTTTTATAGAGCGGAGCTTATTAGAATATTTGTTAGATAAAGTTGTCAAAATAATACAATCTTATGTAGGTATTGTGAATCGGATGGTTTGGAGAAAGGAATGATATTTTTTTACATTCCTCTTGACAAATCTTTCCATTACCCATATACTTTGATTATCAAAATATTTAATAGTCAAAATATATAGCAGAAAGGAACACCATAATGTTTGAAAAAATGAAGTCTATTATAGCAGATCAGCTTAATGTTGCCGCAGATACCATCACTCTTCAGTCCAAGTTTAAGGAAGATCTAGGTGCAGATTCTCTGGATTTGTTTGAGCTTGCCATGGCGCTTGAGGATGTGTATTCATTGGAGATTCCTTCTGAGGATCTTGTTTCTCTCTCCACTGTGGAGGATGTGATGCAGTATCTGCAAGGCAGAGGAATAGAGGAATAAGCTGTATGAAAACGCGCATAACAGAGCTTTTGGGAATTAAGCATCCTATTATACAGGGCGGTATGGCTTGGGTTGCGGAGCATCATCTGGCGGCCGCTGTGTCCAATGCGGGTGGATTGGGACTGATTGGTGGTGCCAATGCGCCGGGTGAGGTTGTGAGAAAAGAGATACGTCTGGCGAGAGAGCTCACAGATAAACCTTTTGGCGTCAATGTGATGCTGCTAAGCCCATATGCGGAAGAAGTGGCAGATGTGGTGGTAGAAGAAGGGATTCGGATTATCACCACTGGGGCAGGAAGTCCTGAAAAATATATGGAGCGCTGGAAAGAAGCAGGAATTATGGTAATACCTGTGGTTGCTTCCGTCGCTTTGGCGAAGCGCATGGAGCGATGTGGAGCGGCTGCTGTGGTGGCGGAGGGATGTGAGTCCGGTGGTCATATCGGTGAGCTTACCACCATGACACTTGTGCCGCAGGTGGCAGATGCAGTTGAGATTCCTGTGATTGCGGCAGGCGGCATCGCGGATGGCAGAGGGCTTGCGGCTGCTATCATGCTGGGAGCTGCTGCCGTGCAGATAGGTACCCGCTTTGTGGTGGCTGATGAGTCGATCGCAAGTGATGCCTACAAGGATAGAATTGTCAAGGCAAGAGATATTGACTCTCAGGTGACAGGCAGGAGCCATGGGCATCCCATCCGACAATTACGCAATCAGATGTCAAGAGAATATTTAAAGAAGGAACAGGAAGGTGCAAGCTTTGAGGAGCTGGAGTACATGACACTTGGGGCATTGCGCAAGGCAGTTGTGGAGGGCGATGTGGTAAATGGCACCTTGATGGCCGGTCAGATCGCGGGTTTAATAGATAAGAGAGAGAGTTGTCAGGATATTGTAGATGACATTATGGCTGGGGCAGGGAAGCTTCTTTCAGGCAGCCAGTTTTGCATATAAGGAGGCATTATGGGAAAAACAGCGTTTTTATTTCCCGGACAGGGAGCACAGAAGCCGGGAATGGGAAAAGAATTCTATGATCAATATCCCGAAGTGAGGGAGATGTTCGAGAGAGCGTCAGAGATCGCAGGCTTTGATGTGGCGCGGATGTGTTTTGGGGAGGATGAAAGGCTTCATCTAACCGAGTACACACAGACAGCGATTCTCACGGTGTCCGCTGCAATTCTAAAGATAGCTAAGAAGGAAGGACTGAGAGCACAGGTCTGTGCAGGCTTAAGCCTTGGAGAATATTCTGCTATGCTTGCTGCTGGGGCGATGCATTTTGAGGATGCAGTGTATGTGGTTCGACAGCGCGGCAAATTGATGCAGGAGGCTGTCTTGCCGGGGATTGGTGCTATGTCCGCTGTGCTGGGCCTTGGTAGAGAGATGGTGGAGGCTGTAGTAGAAGAGCTGAGAGATGTGGAGATTGCCAATTATAATGCACCGGGACAGCTTGTAATATCAGGCAGAAAAGAGGCAGTTGAGGAAGCAGCAGGAAGGCTGAAGGCAGCGGGGGCAAGATCCTGTATACCTCTTAAGGTCAGCGGGCCATTTCATTCTAGCATGTTAATCCCGGCAGGAAAGCAATTAGAGCAGGTACTTGCGGAAATAACGGTGAATAGGCCAAGAATTCCTTATGTCGCAAATGTGACAGCGGAGTATGTGACAGAAGAAGCGGGGATCAAGGAGCTTTTGGTTCAGCAGATATATTCCAGTGTCAGATGGCAGCAGAGTGTGGAAAATATGATAAGAGAAGGTGTGGATACCTTTGTGGAGATTGGTCCGGGAAGAACATTATCTGGATTGATGAAGAAGATAGACCCAAAAGTGAAGAGCTATCATATAGAAACCTTGGCGGAGCTTAGGGATATTCTGATGGAAAGAAAGAGGGCAGCGTAATGACTGGAAGAACTGCGTTAGTGACCGGAGCCGGAAGAGGAATTGGAAGAGAGATCGCTCTTACGTTGGCCAGAGAAGGTGTGGATATCGCTGTTAATTATAATAGCTCGGAGAGTGCGGCGAGAGAGACAGCAGAACAGATTGAGGCAATGGGAAGAAAGGCTGTACTGCTTCCGTGTGATGTGGCAGATTTTAAGGCGAGCGGGGAGATGGTTCAGCGGGCGGTGGAAAGTTTTGGAAGGCTGGATATTTTGATAAATAATGCTGGAATCACAAGAGATAACCTACTTCTTCGCATGACAGAGGAGGAATTTGATGCTGTGCTGGACACCAACCTTAAAGGCTGTTTTCATTTGATTCGCCATGTGGCAAAGGTTATGTTAAAGCAGCGATATGGACGGATCGTGAATCTTTCCTCTATATCAGGTGTGCTGGGAAATGCCGGACAGGCGAATTATAGTGCTTCGAAGGCAGGAATTATCGGTCTTACCAAGTCGGCGGCGAGGGAGCTTGCATCGCGCAATATCACGGTAAATGCGATTGCGCCGGGATTTATTGACACGGAGATGACAAAGGATCTGTCTGACAGTGTAAAAGAAAGTATTTTGGCACAGATACCGATGCGCAGATTTGGCAGTACAAAGGATATTGCGGAGGCAGCAAAATTTCTTGTATCTGATTATGCGGCTTACATAACAGGACAAGTGATTCAGATCAATGGCGGTATGGCGATGTAGGAGGAAGAAATATGAGCTTAGGTAGACGCGTGGTTGTGACAGGCATGGGTGCTATCACTCCGATAGGAAATAGTGTAGAAGAGTTTTGGCAGGGAATTCGAGGGCAACGTGTTGGGATTGACGTGTTGGATCGGTTTGATACATCGGCGTATAAGGTAAAGCTTGCCGCACAAGTGAAGAATTTTCACCCCGAGGATTTTATGGATGTAAAAGCGGCAAAGCGTATGGAGCTTTTTTGTCAATATGCGGTGGCGGCGGCAAAGGAAGCTCTTTTGGATTCTGGCATCGTGATGGAGAAGGAAGATGCATACCGCGTGGGTGTGTCAGTGGGGTCTGGAATAGGAAGCCTGACTGTGCTGGAAAGAGAACACCAGAAGCTTAGAGAGAGGGGACCGTCGCGGGTAAATCCTCTTTTAGTGCCTATGATGATCTCCAACATGGCAGCGGGAAATGTCTCGATTCAGTTTGGAGTGAAGGGAAAAAGTGTGAATGTTGTGACAGCATGTGCAACGGGCAGCCATTCCATTGGGGAGGCATATCGTTCCATCCAATATGGAGATGCAGATGTGATGATAGCAGGCGGCTGTGAGGCGTCGATCACGCCCGTTGGGGTGGCTGGTTTTTCGGCGCTGACAGCCCTCTCTGTCTCAGAAAATCCTCGGCGTGCTTCCATTCCTTTTGATAAAGAGCGAAATGGTTTTGTGATGGGAGAAGGCGCTGGTGTTGTGATTTTGGAGGAGCTGTCTCACGCACAGAAGAGAAATGCTAATATATATGCGGAATTAGTTGGGTATGGCGCGACGTCGGATGCCTATCATATCACCTCGCCTCTGGAAACTGGGGAGGGTGCGGCGAGAGCGATGGAGGATGCGGTGAGGGAAGCGGGGATTGCAAAAGAGGAAGTGAGGTATATCAACGCGCACGGCACAAGCACACATTATAATGATTTATTTGAGACAAGGGCGATATATAAAGCATTTGGTTCACATGCACAAGAGCTTTTTGTTAATTCCACAAAATCTATGACAGGGCATCTGATGGGGGCAGCAGGTGCAGTAGAATTTATCGTTTGTGTGAAAAGTATAGTGGAGGGTTATATTCATCCAACTGTGGGGTATCAGATAGAGGATGAGAATTGCGACTTAAATTATGTAAAGGAAACAGGGATTGAGACAGAGCTTCAATATGCTCTCAGCAATTCACTTGGTTTTGGCGGTCATAATGCAAGTTTGCTGGTGAAGAAATATTGACGGGAGAAAACGTATGGACTTAAATCAAATAATGACGTTAATTCAGGCAGTGTCCGACTCAAATTTGACAGGATTTTTTCTGGAGGAGGGAAATATCAAGCTTAAATTGGAGAAGACACCAAAATGTACTGTAGTGGAACCAGAGGAAATCTCCTTATTTTCCGGCAAAGAGAGTGAAGAGGAGAAGGAGCAGAAGGAAGAAGTGATCAGTCCTGTTTTAAAGGGAGAGATGGTAAAATCACCGTTAGTTGGAACCTTCTATATGGCATCCTCCCCGGAGGCAGAACCCTATGTCAAGGTGGGGGAATCTGTGAAAAAGGGGCAGGTGTTAGGGATTATTGAGGCGATGAAGCTAATGAATGAGATTGAGGCAGAGCGAGACGGCGTGATAGAGGCTGTTTTGGTTGAAAATGGCCAGCTTGTGGAATATGGTCAACCTCTATTCTCTATGATATAAAAAGCGAGGATAATGATGTTAGGAATTGAGGAAATAGAAAAAATTATTCCGCACAGGCATCCATTTCTTCTTATTGACAGGCTGGAGGAGCTTTTGCCGGGAGTGC
>CAJUOO010000037.1:15077-31059 GCA_910588535.1 uncultured Lachnospiraceae bacterium
TGCCGGGAGTGCTGGTGATAGAAGCTCTTGCACAGACGGGAGCAGCGGCAATTCTTTCCTTGGAGGAAAACAAGGGAAAGATAGCGTATTTTGGGGGGATTCGATCGGCGAGATTTAAGAGAAAGGTTGTGCCGGGGGATGTGCTTCGTCTGGAAGTGGAGCTGATTAGGCAGAAAGGACCTGTTGGGATAGGGAAGGCTGTGGCCAGTGTGGATGGAGAAATTGCGGCGGAGGCAGAGCTTGTCTTTGCTGTTGAGTAGGAGAGGATAGCATAATGTTTCAGAAGGTTTTGGTCGCAAGCCGAGGGGAGATAGCAGTGCGCATTATCCGCGCCCTGCGGGAGATGGGAATTAAGACGGTGGCAGTCTGTTCGGAGGCTGATAGAGAGGCTCTTCCCGCGCAGCTGGCAGATGAGAGCATCTGTATAGGTCCTGCGCCGAGTGCGGATAGTTATCTGAATATGGAGCAGATTATCAGTGCTACAATCGCAGCTGGAGCGGAGGCGATTCATCCGGGCTATGGTTTTTTATCTGAAAATGCAAAATTTGCACAGATGTGTGAGAAGTGCCATATTTCATTTATCGGTCCCAGCTCGGAGGCAATCCGCCTATGTGGAAATAAAGCTGCGGCAAGAAAAACCATGGAGGAAGCAAACGTCCCCATTATTCCGGGAACAAAGGAACTACTTTACGATGTCAGGACAGCGAAGACACGCGCGGATAAGATGGGATATCCGCTTATGATCAAAGCATCTGCAGGAGGCGGCGGAAAGGGGATGCGCATTGTCGAGCGTGCAGAGGAATTTGAACAGAATTTTCTAACTGCACAGCAGGAGGCAAAGAAAAGCTTTCAGGACTCCTCCATGTATCTGGAGCGATATATAAGGCGGGCAAGGCATATTGAAGTACAGCTTCTTGCAGATCGTTGGGGGAATGTGATACAGCTTGGCGAGCGTGATTGTTCTATACAGAGAAATCATCAGAAGCTTTTGGAGGAAGCTCCATGTCCAGCACTTTCTAAGGAGCTTCGCAGAGAGCTGGGAGAGACGGCCGTGCGCGCAGCAAAGGCAGTGGGCTATGAAAATGCTGGGACGATAGAATTTTTATATTGTGAAGATGGAAGTTTTTATTTTATGGAGATGAATACCAGAATCCAAGTGGAGCATCCGGTGACGGAGATGGTGACAGGTATGGATTTGATCAAGGCGCAGGTGCGCATCGCCGCAGGTGAGAAGCTTTCTGTCAGGCAGGAAGATATCTCGATCAAGGGACATGCGATAGAGTGCAGAATCAATGCAAGGTGTCCGGGTACTGTGACGCAGCTTCATCTGCCTAACGGGAATCGGATTCGCGTGGACACAGCGCTATATCAGGGCTGTGTGGTATCTCCTTATTATGATTCAATGATCGCGAAGGTGATAGTACATGGGGAGGACAGGGAGGAAGCTGTGCAGAAAATGTGCAGTGCGCTTGGGGAGTTAATTATAGAAGGGGTGGACACCAACTTGGAGGAACAGTATCAAATCTTGATGGACAAGAGATTTCTGGCAGGACAGGTAGACACTCATTTTATTCCCGCGAGCAACGAGACAAGTGACGGCAGGGAAGGTTGAATATTTTGTTTCTTTGAGCGTTGCAAACTTGATGCCCCGTCTCTAGCGGGGTTTTTAACAATGGACAGAGAGAAGGAACGGCCACATGCTGAGATTTAGGAAGACCATAACAATTTCCAGTGGAAAAAGAAAACAAAAGACGGAGGAGAGACATAGATCACCAGAAGTGCCAGAAGGAATGTGGAGCAAATGTCCTCGTTGTGGACAGATTCTCTATAATGAGGACAGAAAACAGGCGTATGATATTTGTTCAAAATGTGGCTATTATGCGCGGATGGGCGCTTACGACCGGATTGCTATGGTGGTGGATACTGGTAGCTTTGAGGAGTGGGAGAAGGAGCTTCCTGATAGGAATCCACTTGGATTTAGAGGTTATGAAAGAAAACGCACAGAGCTAAGAGAGAGCACAGGACTGTCGGAGGCTGTTATTGCAGGGAGGGCGAGAATCTATCAAGAACCATGTGTGCTTGTTGTGTGTGATGCTCGTTTTATGATGGCAAGTATGGGGTATACAGTGGGAGAGAAGATCACCCGCGCCGTGGAGCGAGCCATAAAGGAACGGCTTTCTGTTATTCTATTTGCGTGCAGTGCAGGGGCTAGGATGCAGGAGGGAATCGTGTCATTGATGCAGATGGCAAAGACCTCTGCTGCTCTTAAAAAGCACAGTGACGCAGGTCTGTTCAGCATGGTTGTGCTCACCGATCCAACGATGGGAGGTGTGATGGCAAGCTTTGCGATGCTTGGTGATATTATTCTTGGGGAGCCGAGGGCCTTGGCAGGCTTTGCTGGTCCAAGAGTGATAAAGCAGACAATTGGACAGACGCTTCCAGATGGCTTTCAGCGGACAGAGTTTCTCTTGGAGCATGGCTTTATCGACATGATAGTAGAGAGAAAAGAGATGAAAGAAAAGCTTTACCAGCTTCTTTTTTATCATAATACCAGACATCGTGCGGCCAAGCATGAAAAAGAGCCACTTCATTTTAGACAATACAAGAAAAAGGAAAAAAGAAAGCAGGGCAGGACAGATGCGTGGGAGAGAGTAAAACGTTCTCGTATGCAGGGCAGACCGACAGCGATGGATTATATTTCGCTGCTGTTTCAGAATTTTCTTGAATTGCACGGAGACAGAATATCAGGTGATGATAAGGCTGTTATCGGTGGCATTGCAAGTATAGGTGGTGTTTCAGTGACAGTGATTGCCCAGCAAAAAGGAAGAAACACAAAGGAAAATATAGAGAGAAATTTTGCTATGCCCAACCCGGAGGGGTACCGAAAGGCACTGCGTCTGATGAGGCAGGCAGAAAAATTCCATCGCCCTGTCATATGCTTTGTGGATACGCCCGGTGCATTTTGCGGAATACAGGCGGAGGAGCGCGGACAGGGGGAGGCGATCGCACGAAATCTATATGAGATGTCATCTCTCAAGGTTCCTGTACTGACTCTCTTGATAGGGGAGGGCGGAAGCGGTGGAGCACTTGCGCTTGCCGTTGCCAATGAGGTGTGGATGCTGGAAAATGCGACCTACTCTATTTTGTCCCCGGAGGGATTTGCCTCCATCTTATGGAAGGACAGCAGCCGGGCAAAGGAAGCTGCACAGGTAATGAAAATAACAGCCGAAGATCTAAGGCAGCTTGGCATAATTGAGAAAATAATACCAGAAGAAAACCCAACTGTGGAGATCGCTGCCTATCTAAAACATGAGATCTGTGGATTTATAGAAAAATATAACAGGATAGAACCACAGAAGCTTGCGGAAATGCGTTATAAAAGATTTCGCAGAATGTAGATGTAGCTTTGTTAATAGAAAATTTATTTGCTTCACTCTTAGTAACATGATATACTTATAGAAAGGCATTTTGCCATTTAGAAAGGAGATGAAGCAGAATGAATCCATTTTCTATAGTAACACCGGAAATTCTGGATTTGTCAGAAATCTGTATGAGGAATAGTCAGATAGATCCTTCCTTGTACGGAAAGTATGATGTAAAACGGGGACTAAGGGACATCAGCGGGCGCGGCGTACTTGCCGGCTTGACAGAAATCTCAGAAATCCAATCCTTTGTCATGGAAGATGAGGAGATGATTCCTTGCGAAGGCAAGCTCTTTTACCGGGGTGTAGATATTGAAGACTTGGTGGGAGGATTTATTAGAGAGAAGAGGTTTGGATTCGAGGAAGCAGCGTACCTGCTGATGTTCGGCGAGCTTCCAACCAATGAAGTGCTTGAGAATTTTCGAAAGCTTCTTGGTGAATACCGCTCACTTCCTACAAGCTTTGTAAGAGATATTATAATGAAAGCGCCAAGTGCAGATATGATGAACACTCTGGCGAGAAGTGTACTAACCCTCTATTCTTATGATGATGCCGCAGATGATGTATCTATTCCAAATGTCATTCGTCAGTGTCTACAGCTTACGGCATTGTTCCCATTACTATCTGTATATGGTTATCAGGCTTATCGCCATTATCATGATGGACAAAGCCTATATATACATACGCCAGATCCAGAATTATCAACGGCGGAGAATATTTTGCGTCTGCTGCGTCCTGACAGCAGTTATACAGATCTGGAGGCAAGGATTTTGGATGTCGCACTGGTACTTCACGCAGAGCACGGCGGAGGAAATAATTCTACTTTCACCACACATGTAGTATCTTCCTCTGGAACAGATACTTATTCTGCGATCGCTGCTTCCTTGGGATCTCTTAAGGGGCCAAAGCACGGCGGAGCAAATATTAAGGTAGTTCGCATGATTGAGGATCTCAAGACACAGGTGAAGGATTGGAGTGACGAAGATGAAATACGTGCCTATTTAAAGGCGTTATTACATAAAGAAGCATTTGATAAGGCTGGACTTATCTATGGAATGGGGCATGCAGTGTATTCTCTTTCCGATCCAAGAGCAAATATATTCAAACGTTTTGTGGAGAAGCTTTCCACTGAGAAGGGAAAAGATGAGGAATTTCGGCTGTATTCTTTGATAGAGCGCCTTGCACCTGAGATTATATCAGAGGAGCGCAAGATCTATAAGGGAGTTAGCGCCAATATTGACTTCTACAGTGGTTTTGTGTACAGTATGTTAGATCTTCCTCTGGAGCTGTATACACCGATCTTTGCGATAGCGAGAATTGCGGGCTGGGGAGCACATAGGGTGGAGGAATTGATCAATGCCGGAAAGATTATCCGTCCTGCTTATCGAAATGTACAGAAGAGAATTCCATATAGAGTGATAGCAGAGAGAAAGTAAAGAACAATCGAGTTCGCAGCGCCCATGAGCCGTTTGTGAGTATCGTTCTTTTACATGGGGCTGTGCATAAAGGAAGACTGTCTGGGAGACCAGACAGTTTTTGGCATATGTGAAGATAGAAATTATTTCAAATGGTCAGTACCCCTAGAGAAATAAAAATAGGAATAATTACTATTTACTTGACATTTTCTTCAATATCGGTATACTATATGAAACAGCAGGAAAGGTTTATGGAGTAGAGGCAAAAGGAGGCAGCAAAGATTTGGAAAAGCGGATTCCGGCGGTAGGGGAGCGCTATCGTCATGTGGAGGGTGGTTTGTGTCAGATAGTGGCGATAGCAAGACACAGCGAGACAAAGGAAGAGATGGTGGTCTATCAGACGTTGTACGGTGATTTTTGCGTGTATGTAGGACCACTTTCTATGTTTATGGGCGAAGGAAAGTGGGAAAGAGATTCTGAGAGCTGGCAGAGGGATCGCGAAGAAAAGCCTGAGGAGACGGTTCTTGTTTTGTCTTCTGGTGACGCACCACAACAGGCGCCATATGTGGAAAGTCAGAAAAAGGATTCCCATACATTTCTGATGGAATTTCTCGATGCAGACACTTATGCACAAAAATTGAATATTTTAAGGGGAATGAGAAAACATATTGATGATAAAATGGTGCATGATATGGCGGTTTGTCTGGATATTGGTTTGGATGAGAAGCCGTTGGAGGAGCAGATTATGGATATAGAGAGCTGCTTAAAGACGTATGCCAGATTTGAGTGCAGCCGATTAAGATGATGGAGCAGACTATGAAACAGAGTATTCTTACATTGCAGGGGATAGAGAAGAGCTTTGATGATACAAAGGTATTAAAAGGGATTCATCTTGAGATTGGGGAGGGAGAATTTATTACGTTCCTTGGGCCCTCCGGCTGTGGAAAGACGACGACCCTGCGAATTATTTCCGGGCTGGAGCAGCCAGATGCAGGAAGGGTGTTTCTTGCTGGTGAGGATGTGACGGAGCTCGCGCCGGAGAAGAGAGATGTCAACACAGTTTTTCAGAATTATGCGCTGTTTCCGCATATGAATGTACATGATAATGTTGCGTATGGCATGAAGATCAGAAAGACGCCAAAACAGGAGATCCGTGAGAGGGTGACAACTGCCCTCGCTATGGTTCAGTTGTCTGGCTATGAGAAGCGCATGCCAGCGCAGCTTTCGGGAGGACAGAGGCAGAGAGTTGCAATTGCCCGCGCGATTGTAAATAGGCCAAAGGTACTTTTGCTTGATGAACCGCTAGGAGCGCTGGACTTACAGCTTAGGCGTCAGATGCAGGTAGAGTTAAAGCGCTTGCAGAGAAAGCTTGGCATTACCTTTATCTACATCACACATGATCAGGAGGAGGCGATCAATATGTCGAGCAGGATTGTGGTGATGCATGATGGGGTGCTTGAGCAGGTGGGGACACCTGATGAAGTATATTATCATCCGCGCACCAGCTATGTGGCGCAGTTTGTGGGAAATGCCAATATACTGACAGGGAAGATTGTCAGGAGAGAAGAAGGTATTCTTTCTGTCCTGATGGATCAGGAGATGGTGCATGTGATGGATAATGGAAATGCTTTGGTTGGGGATATGGCTGTGATTGCGGTGAGAAGTGAACATATTTTGGTGACGAAGGAGTGTACGGGGACAGGACTTGCGGCGTTGGTGAAAGAAAAGAGCTTTGCTGGTGGTATGCTTCGGATGACACTTGTTCTCAAGGATGGGAAATTGTTGGTTGCAAGTCGACATGGAATAGATGCGGACTGCGAGGAGGGCGATCAGGTATTCTGCTGCTGGGAGCCAGAACAGGCGGTTTTGGTAGATGAAGGGAAGCAGAAGGAAGGAGCAGCGGCACAAAGATGAGAAGAGAGAATAGAAAAAGACAGCATGATGGACATGGGTTTCTTATGATCGCTCCCATGTATCTTTTTACGCTGCTTTTTGTGTTTGCCCCACTCTGTTATATGGTGATATTAAGCTTTCTGACAAGAGCAGAGGTCTGGGGTGTGGTTCATGAGGTGACACTTGATAATTATCGGAATATTATGACACCAGTCTATCTAAGAACCTTCTATGAATCCTTGAAGCTTGCTGGGATCTGCGTGGTGCTGATTATACTGACAGGATATCCTTTTGGGTATTTTATGGCGAAGTTGTCCTCTGTGTGGAAGAGGCGGGTGAGTATGCTTTTGATGATACCGTTTTGGACCAGTGCTCTGATTCGCATGTATGGCTGGATCATTATTTTTCGCAGCAATGGTGTTTTGGATAAGCTGTTGATGGGACTTCATATCACGAAGGAGCCGCTAAAGCTTCTCTATACGTATCCTGCCGTTGTGGTGGGAATGGTGTATGCGTTGGTTCCATTTATGATTTTTGCTGTGTATTCCAGCGCGGAAAAGATGGATTGGTCATTGGTTGAGGCTGCAAGAGATCTGGGGGCTTCCCCCGCAAAGGCATTTTTTACTGTGACCTTAAAGCTTACTATGCCGGGACTCTTGTCGGGCGTGGTGCTAACTTTTATTCCATCTATGGGTTTATTTTTTATCGCGGATATACTGGGTGGCAATAAGGTGGTGCTTGTGGGAAGCTTGATTCAGGAGCAGCTTATGAAGGCGAGAAATTGGCCGTTTGCGGCGGCATTGTCCGTGGTGTTAATGCTTCTCACCTCGCTGATTATATGGTTGTACCGAAAGATCACAAAAGTGAGGGAGTTGGAGGGATTCTATTGAGAAAGATAGCATTTTCTAAGCTGTATATCGGGCTTATTCTGATTATTATGTATCTTCCGATTCTATTGATTGTGATCTATTCTTTTAATGAATCTAAGATATCTTCTGTGTGGGGAGGCTTCTCGTTAAAATGGTATGAGATGCTGAGGAACGATCGGGCTATGCATGAAGCGATAAAGAACAGTGTGTTATTGGGTGTATTAAGCTGCTGTGCCGCTGCGGTTGTCGGCACACTTGGCGCCGTGGGAATGAGTCGAGTGAAGTTGCGAACAAAGGGAGCTGTGGAATATATTTCCATGCTGCCAATTATGATACCAGAGATTATTCTGGGAATGATATTTATGACATTTTTTGCGTTGATTGGATTGCCGTTTGGGATGACAACGCTGGTGATCGCACACACTGCATTTTGTATTCCATATGTGTATATGATGGTGAAGGCGAGGCTGGCGGGAATGGATGCTTCATTGTTGGAGGCTGCGAGGGATCTGGGGGCTTCTCCATGGCGGGTATTTTTTGATATTACTCTTCCTCTGATCGCTCCTGCTGTGATATCTGGGATGCTGCTCTCCTTTGCCATGTCGCTGGATGATGTCGTGATCAGCATATTTGTCACAGGAGCTGAGACAAATACGCTTCCGATTAAGATATATACACAGATGAAAACAGGGGTGACACCAGAGATCAATGCATTGTGTACCATTATGTTGGGAGTGACGCTTGCTATAGTGATATTGTCAGGCATAATTGGTGGAAGAAAGAGAGGAGACGTGTAATGAATATGAGGAGAATTATGAAAAAGGCAGCGCTGTTATTGACAGTCAGTATGGTTCTTATGACTCTGGCAGGGTGTGGAGGGGAAAAGGCTGCAGAGACATTGAACCTTTTTACATGGGATGGCATGTTTCCGCAGGAGGTTCTAAGTGGATTTGAGAAAGAATATGGCATTAAGATCAATTATTCGAACTTTGATTATGATGAGGATATGCTTGCTAAGCTGGAGACAGCAAAAGGAGGCGATTATGATCTTGTTATCGCAGATGACTATATTATAGAGATCGCGATTGCTGAGGGGTTGGTGAAGAAGCTGGATAAGAGCAAGCTTACAAATCTCGCAAATGTAGATCCCGTGTTTCAGGGGCATTTTTATGATAAGACAGATGAGTACACTGTGCCTTATGGCGCGGGAATTCCGCTGATTGTCTATGATCCAGAGGCAGTGGATATTGAGATCACTGGCTATGAGGATCTGTGGAATCCCGCTCTTAAGAATAATGTGGCACTGATAGGAAATTATCGTGTGATAGATGGAATTGTATTGAAGATAATGGGAAAATCTTTTAATGAAAATGATACAGCAGTGATTGAGGAGGCTGGAAAAAAGCTTTTGGATCTGGCTCCAAATGTGCGTCTAATCAGTGATAATAATACACAAGATTATCTGATTAGCGGGGAGGCAGCCGCAGGCTTTCTCTATACTTCTCAGGTGACTATGGCGTTGGCGGCAAGAAATGATCTTAAGGTAGTGTATCCGAAGGAAGGTCTGGGCTTTGGAATTATGGCGGGCTTTATTCCTTCTCAGGCGCCAAACGAGGACGCAGCTCACAAATTTTTGGATTATATCTTAAGGCCAGAGATAGCGGCACAGTGCTTTGAGTATATTGGCTATGTCTGCACGAATAAAGCGGCCGTTGAGTATTTGTCCGAGGAGGCAAGACAGAGTTTGTCTTTGCCGGAGGAGGCAAAATCCGGGGAATTTATTATGGATATCAGCGCCGAGGCGAATGAGGTGCACGAGAGGATCTGGACAGAATTTAAGGCAGCTTTGAATTAATCCTTATCAGAAAAAACACCAATTATCGGCTCCTTCATATATTACTATATAGAAATCTATATGGTGATATAGAAGGGAGCCGATTTTTATGGAGGAGCATGCTGTTTTGACCTGCGATTGTAGTTTTGTGGGCTTAAAACCGATTATGGTGGATTTGCCATATCCACCTATCTGTGTCAGAGAGAAGAATATGGCATATGCGGGGTATCTAAGTATAGATTACTGTGGAGCTGTGTCTGAGCTATCTGCCATCACACAATATATTAACAATGAGACGCGCCTTGCGTGTGAGAATTGCCCTATGGCGAGAACCATTCTTGGCATTGCTGTGGCAGAGATGATGCATCTGCAAAAGCTGGGAGAGTTGATAGTGCTGCTTGGCGGAACCGTTGATTATGCAGCAAAGTACAAAAATGGTAGAAGAATGTTGTGGACGCCGGAGTTTCTCTCTTTGCAGAAGGAACGCGAGAGGATAATAGCTGCGGGTATAGAGTCAGAACAGGCAGCCATTCAGCAGTATCAGGCACATATCCGCATGATTGGGGATGAGTATGTCAATGCTGTGCTTAAAAGAATCATTATGGATGAGGAGTATCATATTATGTTGCTTCAGGCGCTATCATGTGAGAAATAGAATATTACTGGGAAAAGTAATTATTAATTTTGTATGAATATTCCGGCAGCGGCGCATGTGAAGGAACGGCAGACGCTGCCGTTTTTCTTGGAAAATAAGGGCTTTTTGCCTTTTGGAACCGTGACATTTGTCATTAGAAGATATGATGGGAATTTCTTGCCAAGTTAAAAGGGATGTTATATAATAAACTTAATTACTGTGAAAATGATATAACCGTGTCAAGTTTGGAGGATAAGAATGGGGAATAGCGGGGAAAAGAATTTAGGGCAGGAAATACAAACTATAGTTCAGGATGCGGTGAAAAATATGGATTTTCAGGGACTGAACAGAGAGATTGGAAATACTGCCAGAATAGCGATAGATGATATTAGAAGAAATATCAACAGTCAGCCGGAGCAGTTTGCCGCAAATATTCACGGAAAGGACAGGGATTATAAGATTATTCGTGATGCAAATGGAAGGTATCAGAAGATACGTACAGGTACGGCAGAGATGATGGAGTCTGCAAGACAGCAAGCTCGCCAGACACAACAGAGAGTGAGTCAGAGACCGAATGTTTCTCAGACACAGAGGCAGGTGCCTCAGACTAGACAGCCTCAACCGATCAAAAGAGTTGCTCCTTTGGTTGATGATAAACCAGCAGGCAGAATATCAAGTGTGGTTTATACATTATTGGGAGGATTTTTTGGATTTTCTTTTGGATTGGCCATTATGATATTGTGTCTGGTGGGAGTCGTTGAGTGGGAGGCGGGCTGTATTATCGCCGCGATGATTTTATCTCCATTTTTTCTGGGAAGTGTAGCTATGCTCACAACAGGTATTATCCAGTCAAAAAGGCTGCAGAGATTTCGGCAGTATGTGAGAATACTTAATGGCAGAACGTATGCGATGCTGGATGAGTTTGCCGCTAATGTGGGAAAGAATAGATCATATGTGAGAAAAGATGTGCAGAAGATGATTTCCCTGCGCATGTTTCCTTTCGGAAGGCTGGACAATGAGGGAACCTGTCTGATATTAAATAATGAGACATGGCAGCAGTACGTGGCGCTGAAAAATCAGAGGTATCAATTAGAGCTGGAAGAGGAGGAACAGAAGCGAATCGAGGAGGAAGATCCCTTTCAGAGGGAGGTTGCCAAGGCACTTAAGGAAGGCGAGAGCTATCTAAGCCAGATACGAGAGGCAAATAATGCAATACCCGGCAAAGAGATCTCAAAGAAGCTTGATGATCTGGAGCTAATCATTAGAAAGATATTTGAGCAGCTAAAGAATCATCCTGAGAAGATACCAGAGATGAATAAGTTTATGGAGTATTATCTTCCCACAACGCTCAAGTTGGTCAAAGCTTATCGAGAATTTGACGGACAGGCATTGGAGGGAGAGAATATCAGCAGTGGAAAGCAGGAGATTGAGAAAACGCTCGACACTATCAATAAGGCATTTCTGAATTTATTTGATAATCTGTTTGCGGATACAGCGATGGATATTTCTACAGATATCTCTGTGCTGCGGACAATGCTTGCACAGGAGGGGCTTACCGATTCAGATTTTAACCTGAATAGGAATTAAAGGAGGATAGACATGGATAACGAAATGAAGGATTTGACACAGACGGCGACACCGACACTTACCTTTGAGCCTTTTAAGGAGGAGGCAGCACAGACTGTGCCCCAGACAAAGGAGGAGGTCAGTGCACCGGCATTGGATGAGAGTAGCCTGTCAACAGAAGAGCGCAAAATGGTAGATGATTTTGCATCACAGATCGATCTGGGAAATTCGAATCTGGTGCTTCAGTATGGGGCTGGTGCGCAGAAGAAGATCGCAGATTTTTCCGAGACAGCACTTGGAAGCGTGAAAACCAAGGATCTGGGAGAGATTGGGGAGATGCTGACAGGAGTGGTGGCAGAGCTTCGCAACTTCGATCAGGATGAGGATGAAAAGGGCTTTATGGGGCTGTTTAAGAAAAATGCTAATAAGCTTAACACAATGAAAGCAAAATATGCCAAGGCAGAGACAAATGTCACACGGATCTGTCAGGTGCTGGAGGGACATCAGATTCAGCTTTTAAAGGATGTGGCGATGCTGGATAAGATGTACGAATTAAATAAAACATATTTTAAAGAATTATCCATGTACATTCTGGCAGGAAAGAAGAAGCTGAATCATGTGAAGACAGTGGAGCTTCCCGCGCTGGTAGATAAATCAACAAAGAGTGGACTGCCTGAGGATGCACAGGCAGCGAATGATCTGGCAAATCTTTGCAACCGTTTTGAAAAAAAGCTTCATGATCTTGAACTGACTCGTATGATCTCCATACAGATGGCGCCGCAGATCCGCCTTGTTCAGGGCAATGATACATTGATGGCAGAGAAGATACAGTCCACACTGGTCAATACCATTCCTCTGTGGAAAAGCCAGATGGTTCTGGCGCTCGGCGTAGCTCATTCTGGGCAGGCAGCCCGCGCACAGCGCGAAGTGACAGATATGACAAATGAGCTATTAAGGAAAAATGCAGCTACGCTTAAGATGGCGACAATTGAGACAGCGAAGGAATCAGAGAGGGGAATCGTGGATATTGATACGTTGAAGGTGACAAATGAATCGCTGATTTCCACCTTAGATGAGGTGTTGAAGATACAGGAGGAGGGACGCCAGAAGCGCAAGGAGGCAGAGGCGGAGCTTAACCGTATAGAAAATGAGCTGAAAACGAAGTTGCTTTCGTTAAGAGCATAGTGTGAAATAAAAATTTCACATCTTGATTTATATGCCTGCTAAAGCAGGCGGATGGGAGTTAGTGTGAGAAGAACTTCTAATCACTCGCAGCAAGGGCTGCTTCATGAAGAAGTTCTAAATCTCACACAAGAGAATGCCTGAAATACAGCATTCTCTGTATAGATTTGAGATTCCGCAAAGCGGAATCATGGGGGTTAGTGTGAAATAAAAATTTCACATCTTGATTTATATGCCTGCTAAAGCAGGCGGATGGGAGTTAGTGTGAGAAGAACTTCTAATCACTCGCAGCAAGGGCTGCTTCATGAAGAAGTTCTAAATCTCACACAAGAGAATGTCTGAAATACGGCATTCTCTGTATAGATTTGAAATCCCGCAAAGCGGAATCATGGAAGTTAGAATGAAAAGAGGATGCCAAGGGACACTTCATTATTCATCATTAGGATCTGGGCTATCTGTAAAAAAGGCATTTGAACAAGCTAAAGGGGTTATGATGCTTGAATCGCCAACAGAAGCCAATACTCCTATGCTATATACCAAAGATGAAATAGATGCAGATACACTATTTTTTGTACGCCCTGTTTCTTGAATTTTCACATTCCTTTATTATAAGAATTTAGACTAAATATGTCTACCCAAGTACTGGATTTGGTTATCCAAATTCGCTTGTCAGGGGCTTTTCCCCTAAGACTCTATTAAAATGTAAAGAGCCGATGAACTTTGTGAGAGGTTCATCGGCTCTTTATAAATTTGTGGGGAAGACTATGCGTTTTTATTACAGCTTTCAAGCAACCGATTTGTTCCTGTTATTTCCGCATCTACTAAGTCAATCATTCGTTTTACATTTGCGGAATGAGTAGCGGAAACTTCATTCTCCCATAATGGATTTACTTGCTTTTCAATTCCTGTACGATATTTTTGCAGGACAGTAAGGCGTTCCCGTAAAAGCTCCTGTTGTTCCTCTGGTGTAAATGTATTCAAGAAAAATGCGGCAATAGAAAAAATGTTTGTATCGTAATTGAATTGTAGGATGGATGCTTTTAGCGTAGCTATAAATTCGTCTTTCCCTTTGTCAGAAAGACTATAAATGGTACGGTCTGGCATATTTCCGACTTTCTCGGATGTGCCTAATATGTACTCCTTTTTTTCGAGAGTTTTCAGCGTAGAATATACGGTCGAATCAGCGATATTAAACCACCATTTTACATTCATGTAGTTTAAAAGCTTTATTATCTCATATGCGTTAAGCGGTTTTTCATAGATAAGCCCCAAAAGCATTGTGGCAGGTTTTGATAACATACAGTTTCCTCCTTGACATCCTGTTGTATTTATAGTACTTTATATATAAATTAGTTTTTATAAGTACTACTATTATACCACAATCAAATTGAAAATGGAATACTAAAAAAGGAGGTTTTTATGCCACTACATATTCGTTACAGCGAGGCTCAAAATTAAAGCATATTTTGGAGGATTGTCTGCATTGAGGGATTGTGTACTTTCAGAGGGCGAGTTTATGCAATACAAAGATTGAAGTAAAAAAATGTCAAGTAACGGTCAGTGAAGATATTGATAAAAGCGGGGGAATAAAGCAGAATGAATAAGATAAAAACAATTTTTATGGCATTGACATTAGAAGTACTATTAGTGCTTTGTGTCGGCATTGCAAATTTGCTTCTTAAACCGATATACTATTTCTGCTTCTATAATGTCCTGTATGGTATATTGTTTAGCTTTTTAATCCCCCTTTTCTTATTGCGGAAAGAGAAAAATATATTTGACTTCCTTGGGATTAAAGCACTTGGGAAAAAGCAAGTTTTCATTTTAGTAGTATTTATTGCTTTTTCGATTGGCGGACAGATTATTCCCATAGTGGCTAAAGGTGGATTTATTCCGCTGAACTTGCTTCCTATGGGGATTGTGCCGCTGATTATGACAACCTTTTTTGAAGAGTTTTTATTCCGTGGATTTTTTCAAAATAAGTTCGAGAAAGAATTTGACACAATAACCGCAATTCTGGTTTCTGGATTGATGTTTTCGCTTTACCATGTGGGCTATCCGGGATTTCGTACTTTTGAGGATATTCTTTTGCTGTTCGCCGTTGGAATTGGGTTTGCTGCTGCTTATAAACTTTCTGTAAACAATTTGATTGTTGCTTATTTTGTGAATCTCCCCAATGCCTTTGTAACCTATATGTTGAAATTTGAACAATTTCCAGAAATGACAATGCATTCAACAATGGCAAGCATCATTACATTGTGCATAATTGTTGTAGTATTTATTGTGCTTGTGAGAGCGAATAGAAAAGAAACGAAAGAGTCAGAATAATTGAAAATTTTACACAGAGTATTTTATATGGCAGGTAGTCTATAGGATTGCCTGCTGTATTTTTATTATGGTTTATTGCTATTGCTTAAAAAAATTTTGTTGCCAACGATTCTTTTCGGGTTAAAATGAAATATTATTCATATACTTATATTAAAAACCAAAAGGTCAATGTTTTAGATGGGAAATTTGCAAAAATGCAGCAAAAATAATTGACAAAACATTGAAAGGGGATTAATATGAATATATATCAAGTGAAAGAGGTGTCGAAGATGTTATTAGAGTTTAAATGTTCAAATCATAGATCAATTAAAGAAGAAGTGAAATTTTCTATGATTGCAGGAAGTGATAATACATCTGAAGAGCTTTTAAAAGGATTTGGCAATTTTAGAGTTTTGCGTTCTGCAGTTATATACGGCGCAAATGGATCTGGAAAAAGTAATTTTATTAGTGCTTTGTCATTTATGCGTGATTTGGTTAGCAATAGTATTAATCATCAGCCAGGGCAAGGAGTATTTCAGGCACGTCATAAATTGAGTGCAGAAGAGACTCCGAGTGAATATAGTATTCAATTTGTACGAAATGATATCAGATATGCATATGGCTTTTCTGTGAAACAAAATTTGATACAAGATGAATACTTGTATTATTTTCCAAAGGGAAGACAGGTGAAAATTTTTGAGCGTAATGGATTGGAGATTAGACCCGGAGATAGATACAAAGGAGTGTTTGATGTAAGTATTAGCATTTTGAAAGATAATAGGTTATTTTTATCTTGTGCCGCTAATTATAGTAATATAAAAGAAATTGAAGAAGCTTTTATGTTTTTCAATACGGATATA